>CAWVKD010000039.1:0-30487 GCA_963929765.1 Clostridia bacterium
TCATCCTGAGCCAGGATCAAACTCTCAATAAAATGGTATCTATACAGACCTTCTCAGGCCTCTACAAATCTTTTTTATTGAAGCTAATCTTAGCTGCAATATACTCAAATTCTCTCCGCCTTCCGCCGCCTTCCGGCGACTTCCGACTTCAAGGGTCCTTTTCTGGTGCTTTCTTAAAGTCATGTTGTTTAATTTACAAGGTACACGCCGCTTCAGCGGCAGGTCTTCATTTTAACACATCAGTTTTCTCTTGTCAAGTGTTTTTTTCGCTTTCTTTTTTCTTAGAATGCTTATTCACACTCTCAAAGTTCCTTCTTTCTGTGTCCCGCCTTTTGCAGCAGGCCTTTATCTTAACACTTTTACTTTCGCTTGTCAAGTGCTTTTTTTGGTGCTCTCACTTCCGCGGCAACCCATTATTTTAACACTTCTCATGCTCTCTTGTCAAGATTTTTTGCCCCGCCTCTCAGGCGCTCAATTACTATACCAAATCTTTCCCCCTATGTCAACTACTTTTTTCCCCTTTTCTTGCGTTTTTTTCCACTTTTTTCTCTTTCTTGTGGAATAAAACAAATTAAAAAACAGCTGTATACATTGCACTACAATGAATACAGCTGTTTTGTTAACTTGCTCTTGCACTATGCTCTTTTTTCTATCTGTTTTATATTTTTCCACATTTAAATTTGAAAATCTCTTATTTCCTCATAGAAGATGGGCTTTCTGTTTCCCCTTTTAGGATAACAGTTTGATGCGGATATGGAATTTCAATCCCTTGTTGGTCAAACGACTTTTTCACCTTTCGCAAAATGTCGCTTTTCATCTGTGCTGCTGTGACAGAATCTTTCGCCCACACAAATGCTCGCAGTAAAATGCCCGAAGCATTAAAATTCTGTACACGCACACAAACTTCAGGTGCGTGTTTGTCCTTTTCAGCTTCTGTTCGGACATCTAAATGATCAGGGTGTTTTTTTACCTCTTCTTCCAATATTTGAAGCGCCATATCTAAATTCGATTCATATGACACTTCCAATTCCAAAAAGAGACAAACCGTTCCGCTCCCATAACTGGCATTTTCAATCACTTGAGTATTCATCGTACTGTTTGGAACAATGAGTCGTTTATTTTCAAATGTCCGGATAATAGTATGGCGTAAAGTTATCTCTTCTACCGTACCAGTAATATCTTGTTCCAAATAACGGACGGTATCCCCCACCCGTATCGGTTTAAACACCCCAATTAATATTCCGCTAACTAAGTTGCCAACAGAGGATTGGGCTGCAACACTAAGTGCTACTGCAACAATCCCTGATCCTGCTAAAAGCGAGGTTGTGATTTTATCTAATCCTGGTATTTGACCAACAATGGCCATAATCCCGCCGAAGTAGATCAAACCTACTACGATCCGACGTAATATGTTTAAAAAAGAGATCAGCTGTTCTTTGCTGCCTTTCACCTCATGCCGACGTATCCACTTTCGAAATAATTTTTTTGCAATGAGCGCAACCAAAAAAGTTACAATAGCCACAACAACTACATATAGAATGATTCGCACAATGGAACCTTTCTCCGTTTGCAACCAATTTATAATATTTTGCATAGCACACGTCCTTTTTTCTATCTAATTTTTTCTGATTATAGTATCATAAACTCCTTGCAAAAACAACACCGTCAGCACATGAATTCATGTGCTGACGGTGTTGCATATTTCCAAAAGTCGTCTTTTCTATTGGAAAATAGTGTGCTTTTATCTTTTGTTGCTACGGCGCCAAATACCCATTTTTTCAGCGTCTTTGATGAGCTGATCTCTAAAATCGGGGTGTGCAATGCTAATGAGAGCCTCTGCACGCTGCCAAGTAGACAGTCCTTTCAAATTCACCATACCATATTCTGTCACGATATAATGAACACAGGTACGGGAATCAGTTACAATAGTGCCCTGTGTTAACGTTGGCACAATTCGGCTCTTCACAGTACCGTCTTTTCCGGTAACGGTAGAAGATAAGCAGATAAAGCTCTTACCACCATCAGACAAATAAGCACCCATGGCAAAGTCCAACTGACCACCAGTTCCAGAGATATGTTTTATACCAGCAGATTCCGCATTGACCTGACCAAACAGGTCAATATCGATTGCATTGTTGATAGAAATGAAATTGTCAATTTGCCCAATGACACGGACATCATTGGTATAATCTACTGGAGCTCCCATAACATCCGGGTTCTCACGTACATAATCGTATAATTTTTTAGTACCTGCAGCAAAAGCAAACACCTGACGGCCCTTATCCAGTTTTTTACGACGGCCTGTAATCTTTCCGGCATTTGCAATATCAACAAATGCATCAACATACATTTCAGTGTGAACGGAGAGATCCATCAGATCAGACTCTGCAATCATTGCGCCAATGGTGTTGGGCATGCCACCAATACCCAACTGCAAACAAGCACCATTGGGAATCATAGGTACAATCAGTTTAGCTACTGCTCGGTCTACATCTGTAGCAGGAGCTCCCGCGCCAAGTTGTGCAACTTCTGGGTTATCACCTTCTACTACCATGGTAACATCCTCAATGTTGATCTCGGTGCCGGTCAAACCATTAACCCATGGCATATTCTCGTTGACTTCCACAATGATGCATTTAGAACGGGACAACAAGTCAGAAATGTGGGAACAGGCCAAACCAAAGTTAAAATTACCATGTTCATCCATAGGAGTCGTTTGCAACATCACAACATCAATGGGGTCCAGATTTTCGCGATAAAAGCGAGGCAGCTCAGAATACCGCATTGGCAAAAAATATCCCATACCTTTGCTAATGATCTTACGGTCTACGCCGCTGCAGTGCCAGGAGTGCCAGGTAAAGTGATCTCCAGCGTCTTCTGCTTTGGCAATTTCCGGCATCCACATCGTTACGCCGCCACGAATCTTGACATCAGTCAGCTCATCTTTACGGGCAGCCAATGCCTTATCCAATGCTACAGGGTGGTTGGTACACCAAGAATAGTCAACCCAGTCTCCACTCTTGACAACTTTAACTGCTTCTTCCGGGGTGGTCAGCTTCCGCTGGTACATTTCCTGATATTTGTTCATAAAGCTGCGTTCTCCTTTCCACTTTTGCACGGTTGAATTTGATGTTGAAATTCGATTTTTCATATCTGGTACTTTGCGGCCTTCCTCCAACGCATATATACATTGGATAGAAAAATAAGTTGCGTGTGATATTTTTGGGGTGCGAATATTTTGTATGCTAATTATTTGCGATTGAAGTATATCATCTTTTTTATGGTCTTGTCAATAATTTTATCTAAAATAATAAAACATTTTTTCTTCATTTTTATAGAAAAAGAGAAACCGATTCACCATGAAATATTCACTATGGGTCGGTTTCTCTGAATTTATTTTTGTGTAGTTTCTTTGTTTGTCTCCTGGAGCCACATCAAAACATCTCCCAAATGATCTGCTTCCAAACATCTAGGAAATCGATGGAATTCTTCTTTTGGAGTTGTTCCCGTGGCAACTCCTATAAAATCAACTCCTGCACGTGCTGCAGCTTCTGCGTCAATGACAGTATCGCCAATATATAAAGTTGTTTCCTTGGAAACCCCGCACCGTCGTATGGCCTCTAGAATCCCTACAGGATTCGGCTTTGGATAAGGAATGTTGTCTACACCAATCAGTTCCTGAAAGAAATCCCGCACTCCTGCTACAGTCAACATGGTATTCAATCGCGCAATAGGTCGAGTACTAACAACTGCCATTTGACACTTCTCTCTTTGAAGATACCGTAGTAGCGGCAAAGTGTCAGGAAATAGGTTCAAAGCATATGCCGTAATCTGATCTGCTTTTTGAGCATACAATCTTCGAAATTGTTCTCGCTCTTGATTGGACCACTCCCCTGTCACCTGGCTAAAGCTATCTTCTAGCGTATATCCAATGGTACGGCACAAAATATCGTCTGGATAATCTGGGTATCCCATGTGAAAAAGGGCATAACGAAAACAGGTCAAGATACCACCGGTAGCATCTCCCAAGGTATAATCTAAATCAAACAGCACTGCACGATATCGCATCGTTTCTCTCCTTAATGTGGATGGGGGAAAAAATATCCCAATGGGTATACTCCACTACTGCACTGCAAATATTTGTCTCGGATGACTTGCTCCATTTCCTCTTCGGATAATGATAAACGAAGTGCAGCATCTCGTAGAGGGAATGGCACCAAGTGACCTGGTCCTTCTTGAAAAAACAGAGATTGTACCGATACAACCTCTCTTGCACAAACAAGCAGAGCATTTTTTCTGCGCTCCATCCCTTGAATGACCCATTGAGCTTGACGCAGCCTAACGGATAAATACTCTTTCACTTCTGGATCTTCCGTTGTTTTCAGCATATGCCTGTACTCATCACTGATTCGTAGCACTGGAAAAAAGTAATCGTTTGTGAGTATTTCAAAATGGCCAGGAAATTTCACAACAAATACATCCGGATTCAGATAGAGTAAATTTTGACGTTTTGAAAATTCTGTACCTGGTCTTGGATTGAGAGATCGAATCATTTGGCAAGCTTTTTGCACTTCTGCCTCTTTCACATCCAGGCAACGGGCAATCAACGCCGTGTTTCTTTCTGCCACAGCCGCCAAGTGTTCTTTCACAATTTGAATGGTCAGAGAAGTTTCTGTTTCGTCCCGTCGGAGAAGTTGAAGACACAGGCAGTCTTGCAAATCACGTGCACCAACACCAGCTGGTTCAAAAGAGCGAACAATGTCTAACGCTTCAGAAATAACATGCAGAGGAACGCCCAGGCATTTTGCCATTTCTTCTTCGGACTCCTGTAGATATCCATTATCATCCAAATTCTCAATGACATACTGTGCCGCTTTTTTCATTGGTTTAGGTAAATCCAGCAAACGTAATTGGGCGTCAAGATAAAAGCCTAGATTTTCTTCTTCTTGGACTGTACCATAGTTTGACATTGGATCTCCTGATTCCCCCGTGTCTGATTCATAATACGCCTTATTCTGCGCGTCTACTGTTTCCAGCCACTCCAGCTTAAGCTTCGTTTCATCTTCTTCTTTTTGATGATATGATTCTTCTATTTCCAAAACTGGATTTTCATGCAACATATTTTCTAGATATGCTCGCAATTCTTGCGCTCCCATCTGCAGCATTTTATGATACTGCGCATCCCGGGCAGAAATTGCGTTCTCTCTCTTTTGCAATTGATTACTTTCCACCGTGGGCTCCCATCCTTTCTCCATCCCGCTTCAGCGCATTTTTCGGAACAAAACAAGTGGCTTGCGTTCCTTTTCTACCTATCAGTATAACCTTTGCTCCTCAAAAACGCAACTCTTTCTCGCCTTGCCTTTATTTCCTTTTTTTGATATAATAGTATATCTTCGTTTGAATGTATTTTATGTACCATGTATCATCACTGATTGTTGTCTGTATTTTCATGTTCTGAGGTTGATATTACGAAGGAGGAAGGCGCCAGTATGAACAAAAAAAATATATCCCGTTTGCTGGAACCACGCATCCGACTGTACTTCTTTTTTCTACTGGCATTTGCCATTATCTCTGCATTCTTCAACTATTACGTGGCGTGTATTGAGATAGCTGTCATTGCTATTTTATACCTTTATTTTCATATGACCAGTGTACGGCGTCAACGGCAAATTCTGCAATATATTGAAACTGTCACATATGACGTAGATACTGCCACAAAGGATACTATGCTCAACTCACCTCTTCCTATGGTCATTTTCAAACCAGAAACAGAAGAAGTAATTTGGAGCAACGATCGCTTTCTCCAAGCTTCTGGCGAACGAGAGCATATGTTTGACACAAAGATCACAAATGCCGTTCCTTCTTTTTCTGCTCGCTGGCTCATGGAGGGGAAAACAGAATGTCCGGAGCTGGTACCTATGGGAGATCGGAAATATCTTGTATTTGGACACTTGGTGCGCACAGATGAAAAGCATCCATCCCGTGGACTTTTAGCAACGACTTATTGGGTCGATATTACAGACTTTGCTGCCATCAAGTCAGAATACGTTGCTAGCCGTCCAGTGGTGGCTGTTATTGTTCTGGATAATTATGAAGAAATTGTCAAAAACTTATCTGACAATGCCAAATCATCTATACTCGCATCCATTGATGATAAATTGGGAGAATGGGCAGCTCCAGCTAGTGGTCTTTTGAGTAAATACGATCGTGACCGCTATTTATTTGTTTTCGAATCTCGTTTTCTGTCCTTCTTTCAAGAGAATAAGTTTTCTCTTTTAGACGCTGTACGTACTATTGTAAATCCGGCAGGTATTGCTGCTACGATTAGTATTGGCATTGGTAGAGACGGAGAAACCTTTGGTGACTTATTTCAATATGCCAGTCTTTCCATCGAAATGGCATTATCCCGCGGCGGTGATCAAGTGGTTATCAAAGACCGGTTTCAATTCGAATTTTTCGGTGGAAGGGCCAAGGAGTTGGAAAAACGCACCAAAGTAAAGTCCCGAGTTATGGCAAATGCACTCGGCCGTCTGACAGATGACGCTTCCCATATTTTCATTATGGGACACACCATGCCTGACTTGGACTGTATCGGCGCTGCTGCTGGCATTTGTGCCATTGCAAGAAAAAAGCAAAAAAAAGCATATATCGTTTTGGAGCCAAGTGGAAATTTAGCAGTTTCCATGACATCGCGCCTTTCTGCGCTTCCAGAATATGAAGATGTATTTCTTTCTCCACAAGATGCTTTGGTGAAGGCAGATAATCGTAGCCTTCTGGTTGTAGTAGATACCAACCGACCAGAACAAGTGCTCAATCAGGATCTGCTTATAGCCTGCAATCGTGTAGCCGTCATTGATCATCATCGACGAGCCGCTACATATATTGCAGATGCAGCCTTGAATTTCCATGAACCATTTGCTTCCTCCGCTTGCGAACTGGTAACAGAACTGCTACAGTATTTAACTGAACAGAGAGACCTTCTACGCACAGAAGCGGACGCTCTTTTATCGGGTATTGTTCTAGACACAAAAAGCTTTTCCATTCGAACTGGTAGCCGGACATTTGAAGCTGCAGCATTCCTGCGACAAGCTGGTGCAGATCCTATTCTGGTTAAAAAACAGTTTCAAAATGATCTAGCTGGAACCATTGCCCGATATGATATCATACGGAATGCAAAAATTCATCGGGAGACTATTGCTATTTCTGCTATAAATCGCGCTGTAGGTCGCATAGTAGCAGCTCAAGCTGCAGATGAGCTACTCAACATTTCAGGTGTGGAAACCTCTTTTGTATTATATTCCGATCAGGATTCCACTATCATTTCAGCCCGCTCCATCGGCAGTATCAATGTTCAGCTGATTATGGAAGCATTGGGTGGAGGTGGTAACAGTGCCACCGCCGGAGCGCAGCTAAAAGGTCAACCATTAGACCAAGTTGTCTCCCAATTGATTACCGCTATCGACCAATATTTAGAAGAATAAAAGGAGTGTTCTTTTCATGAAAGTCATTTTACAACAAGATGTCAAAGGTCAAGGAAAACGAGGCCAAATGGTCAATGTCTCTGATGGATATGCCAGAAATTATTTGTTGCCACGAAAATTGGCAGTAGAAGCTACACCTGATGCCATCAATGCAATGAAATTGCAAGAAAAAGCTCGTTTGGCCCAGGAAGCAAAAGAAAAACAGGAGGCTATCGACCTCGCTGCCAAATTGGAAAGCTGTATTGTAAAAGTTCCCGCCCGCGCCGGGGAAAAGGGTCAGCTTTTTGGCTCCATTACATCAAAAGAAGTATCAGAAGCATTGCTTGCACAGCATCAAATCAACATCGAAAAGCAAAAAATTGTTCAAGAAGACCCAATCAAAAGTTTTGGTTCGTATCATTTAAAATGCAAATTAGGCTATGGTGTATCAGGTACGATTCACTTGATGGTAATAGAAGAAAAATAACCCACGAAGGAGGATTGGAATCACTATGGACGAGCTGCTGACACGGCAATTGCCACATAGTCTAGAAGCGGAACAAGCCACATTAGGCTCAATGCTCATTGATGCCCGTTGTATTCCAGAAGTCATCGAACAGCTCAAACCAGAAGATTTCTATCTACAACAAAACAGGGAGATTTTTGAGACCATGTATACTATGTTTAGTTATTCTCAAAAAATCGACCCAGTTACCGTATTGGAACACATGCGGCAAAGAGGTGTCTTAGAAGACCAGACATCGCAAAAATATATTTTGCAGCTGATGGAAATCACCCCTACTGCTGCGAATGTAAAAGAATATGTCCGAATTGTGCGAGATCAATCTACATTGCGTCAGCTATCTGAAGCGGCTTCTGAAATCACTCAAATGATTGTTGAAGGCGCTTCTGCTCCTGACGCTTTAGAAGCTGCTGAACGAAAAATTTATGCACTTCGGCATGGTCGTAGCAGAGAAGGGCTATATTCTCTTTCCTCTGTTCTTTTGGAAGTATACACTCGTCTTTCAGAGCTTGCAAAAAGTGATGCCGCCATCCCCGGTCTTTCTACTGGTCTTCCCGATTTAGACGCTACCATTTCTGGTCTCAATAAATCAGACTTGATTTTGTTGGCATCTCGTCCCGGTATGGGCAAAACCAGCCTAGCACTTAATATCGCATTACAGGCAGGTAAATTTTCTGGTAAAACAGTGGTTTTTTTCTCTTTGGAAATGTCAAGGGAGCAACTCGCTATGCGTCTTTTGTCGACAGAATCCTTCGTAGATAACAAAAAATTGCTCACAGGTCGACTTTCCGATGATGATTGGACTAAACTTACATCCGCCACTGCCACTTTAAACCAAGCAGATATTCAAGTAGACGATAATCCAATATTAACGGTAGCCGATATGAACGCCAAATGTCGTCGAGTCGAACGTCTGGGGCTTGTCATCATTGATTATCTGCAATTGATGCAGAGTGCCGGCAACAAACAGCACTATAATACTGAAAACCGACAACAAATTGTTTCTGATATTTCCCGCTCTTTAAAAATCATGGCAAAGGAACTTAATGTTCCTGTTTTATGCCTGTCTCAATTATCCCGTGCTAACGAGGCGCGCAGCAACAAGCGGCCCATGCTATCTGACTTGCGAGAATCAGGCGCCATTGAACAAGATGCAGACATTGTATTATTTCTTTACCGCGAAGACTACTATAACGAAAATGCGGAGAACCGAAATGTAGCGGAATGTATCGTTGCAAAAAATCGACATGGTGAAACCGGAACCGTCTCACTTCAGTGGTTACCTGAATATACTGCCTTTTCTAGCTTAGAATGGAAGCATAAGGAGGAATGACATGCTGATTCAACAAATTTCATCGTTGGTTCAGGAGTATGATATGCTTCCATCCGGTACAACTATCCTTTGTGCCGTGTCTGGTGGAGCAGATTCCATTTGTCTATTGCACATTTTAAAAGAATGGAAACAGAAGGATTTTGCCCTCATTGCTGCCCACTATAATCATCTCCTACGCAAAGAAGCATCTGATGCAGATGAAATGTTTGTAGCCTCTCTTTGTGCCAAATGGGATATTCCCTTTTACTGTGGTAAAGGGGATGTTAAAACAACTGCACAACATTTGGGACAAGGATTGGAAGAGACTGCCCGCTCCATGCGATATGCCTTTTTGCAAGAAACGGCAAATACTTTGGGTGCTGCACGTATCGCTACAGCTCATACAGCCGATGATAATGTAGAAACCATTTTAATGCGTTTGGTACGAGGTAGTGGGCTCTCTGGTCTTTGCGGTATTCCTCCCAGACGGGGAAATATTGTTCGCCCGCTTTTGCAAGTCAAACGGCAATCTATTCTTTCTTATTTGAAAATGAACGGCATTCCTCATCGAGAAGATGAAAGCAACCAAGATCTTGCCTATACCCGGAACCGACTGAGACACGAAGTCGTTCCTATTCTAACGTCTATCAATCCTAATCTCGCTTCCACTATTGCCACCTCCGCCCAATCGCTAAGACAAGACAACGATTATATCAATGCTGTTGCAGCGCGTCATGCAGACTTAATTCAACCAGCTAAAAAGAATCGAGTCATTTCCCGGACCGCTCTTTTGCATCTTCCTGCTGCAATTGCATCTCGTATTTTATATCGCACATTGGACGAGATAGGGGTAGGAAGAAAAGACATCTCTGCCACTCACATCAAATCTATCTTATCTCTTTTAGAAAACCACGATCCTTCCAGTCGTGTTACGCTCCCTCGAGGCGCTATCGTACAACGCGTATACGACGAGTTACTCTTTACAAAAACATCTGATTTTTCTGACACGTTCTATCCCATTCCCCTCCCCATGGAGGGAGAGATTCATGTTTCTCATTTACCTTGGACGATTACAATAACCCCTTGCCTTGCGTCAAATCTTCCCTCATCAGGCATGGTGTTTTTCTTAGATGCCGCTAAAGCAGCCCAGACTCCCCTTGAAATTCGTCCTCGAAAATCTGGAGATACCATTCGTCTCTTTCATCATAAAGAGACAAAGACCATAAAAAAATTTATGATAGACGCAAAAATTCCACGCCATATGCGGGAACTTATTCCTATCTTTGCAACCAAAACTGAAGTAGTAGCAGTAGCTGGTTTGGGCCCAGCGGCGCAGTGGACTGCCGCTCCCGGCAACCCTGCATTAAAAATTGAAATAGAAGGGATCAGGTTATAATGGAGCAAGATATTGAGCGAATCCTATTTTCTGCAAAAGAAATTACCGCCAGAGTTTGTGAAATTGCAAAAGAGATCAATTGTGATTATGTTGGGCGTACACCACTTCTTATCGGTATACTACGCGGTTCTTTCGTTTTTATGGCTGATTTAATACGCGAAATTACATTACCTTGTACCATAGACTTTATGTCCGTCTCTTCGTATGGAAACGGCACAGTTAGCTCTGGTACCATACAAATTACAAAAGACCTCAGCGAAGATATCAAAGGCAAAGACCTTATTCTAGTAGAAGACATTCTAGATAGCGGAAATACTCTGCACTATCTCATTGAAAAGCTCTCCACCCACCATCCTTCTTCCATCAGAATATGTACGCTTCTGGATAAACCAAGCCGCAGAAAAATCCCCATTTATGCCAATTATTGTGGTTTTGAAATTCCCGATGAGTTCGTCGTAGGTTACGGCTTGGATTACGCGGAGCAATATCGCAATCTATCTTACATAGGAGTGCTCAAGCCATCTGTCTATGCGGATTGACAGATTAGCAGGCAAAGAGACTCTGGCTTTCTCCAAAACAAACTCATCCATTTTCTTTTTGCCTGGTTTAAGGCTAACATATTGACAACAAAATGAAGCAGGAACACCTGGTTTCTCCTGTTAAGAAGGAAGGGATTCTCTCTTGAAAAAAATCAACCTGCGTGACATTGGCTTTTACGCATTGATTATCATTATTTTGATTAGTACTATTGTGATTCTCCAGAAAACCAGCCATCACAATAATTTAATCTATTCCGAAGTCCGCGATTTGTTTGAATCAAAAAAAGTAGAGCGTTTCACAGTAGACGGTAAAACGTTAACCGTAACGCTGGCTGAACCAATTGATGGAATCTATACGTTTTCTTATGAACTTGCCAGTTTTGACGTTTTTTACAATGACTTACATGAATTGATCGATGAGCAACATCAGCAGGGAATTATCAAAGAGTACGATTATCCTGCGGGCTTCGAAGCACCTTGGTGGTTTTCTTTCTTGCCATACGTAGTTCTGATTATTGTTATGGTACTCATATGGTATTTTATGTTCAACCGAGCTTCTGGCAGTGGCGACAAAACTGCCCGTTTTGGAAAAGCACGTACGAAAACAGCCTATGATGAAAAGAAAAAGACCACATTTGCTGATGTAGCTGGTGCAGACGAAGAAAAAGAAGAATTACAGGAAATTGTGGAATTTCTTCGCAATCCCAAACGCTTTACCAGTTTGGGAGCTCGCATTCCCAAGGGTGTTTTACTGGTTGGACCTCCCGGCACTGGTAAAACATTGATAGCAAAAGCTGTTGCAGGAGAAGCCAATGTACAATTTCTGTCAATCTCTGGTTCTGACTTTGTGGAACTTTATGTAGGCGTAGGCGCTTCTCGTGTACGTGATTTATTTGATCAAGCAAAAAAAATTTCTCCCGCCATTATTTTTATCGATGAAATCGATGCAGTTGGTCGGCAAAGAGGTGCTGGTTTAGGTGGAGGCCACGACGAACGAGAGCAAACCCTCAATCAACTTTTGGTGGAAATGGATGGATTTGGAAACAACGAGGGCGTTATCGTTTTGGCGGCTACCAATCGTCCTGACATCCTTGATCCTGCGCTGCTGCGCCCGGGCCGATTTGACCGTCAGGTATTTGTTGGTATGCCAGATATGCATGGTAGAGAAGCCATATTAAAAGTTCATACAAGAAATAAACCTTTGGCAGAAGACGTAGATCTTGCTGCCTTGGGTAAAATTACTTCTGGTTTCACAGGTGCTGATCTGGAAAACCTGGTCAACGAAGGTGCACTCTTGGCAGCTCGTCAAGGACAACGATTTATTACAATGGACAACTTGCGGGAGGCAATGCTCAAAGTCATAGCAGGGCCGGAGAAAAAAAGCAAAATAGTTTCAGAACACGAGCGACAATTGACTGCATATCATGAAGCAGGTCACGCCATCGTCATCCAAAATTTAAAAACTCACCCTCCTGTACATCAAATTTCCATTGTACCGCGAGGACAAGCAGGTGGGATGACCATTTTTTTACCGCAAGAGGATAAAAACTTCGTTTCACGCAACGAAATGTTTGAGCAACTTGTCTCTCTCTTAGGCGGCCGTGTAGCAGAACAAATGATGTTAGGCGATATTTCCACTGGTGCATCCGACGATATTCGCCGAGCTTCTTCCATTGCACGGAAAATGGTAACTGCTTACGGAATGAGTGCTAGACTTGGCTCTATTTCTTTTGAATCTGGGAACGATGAGATTTTCATTGGGAGAAGTATGGCACAAGCTCGTCCTTATTCCGAAGAAGTAGCTGCTATCATCGACGAAGAAGTCAAATCATTGATAGATAAAGCATATGCTCAATGTGAAACGATTTTAAAACAATATATGAAGCAAATCAAACAAATTGCAGATTATCTATTAGAATATGAGACTATGAACTCTGAAACATTCCAGTCATTTTTTGTATCCGATAAGAATACACCCACCCCTCCTGCTCCTGAACCGAGTTCTGCATCATAGTAGTATGGCTCTTAACTCTTTGTTGCTAGAATGACTTTATGTTTCAGCAATTGCTTTTATAATAATACTATTGATTTCTTTCCTCTAAAGTTCTCTTATATTGGAATAAACCCCTTCTCCTTTGTCCAAACTAGTCAAATGGAGAAGGGGGTTTTTATGCAAACAAAACGGCGGACACACCACATCAAATGCGCTATTGCCGGTGCATTAGCAGGTATAGCCAACGGTTTTTTTGGCGGTGGAGGTGGGATGATTTTAGTGCCGCTTCTTATCAGCTGGATCGGGCTCAAACAACGTCAAGCTTTTGCTACATCTGTAGCAATTATTTTGCCCTTATGTATTACTTCTTCCATTATCTACCTAATACGCACACCATTCTCTGTATGGGATGCTATTCCCTATCTTTTGGGTGGCCTTGTCGGCGGATTTTTAGGCGGACGATGGTTTCATAAAGTTCCTACCCAATGGTTACGTTGGATATTTGGCTTGCTGCTTTTATATGGTGGTATCAAATCAATCTTTTTTTAAAAAATCCACTCACAAAGAATGAAAGGGAATATAATGAGTTTTTTATTTGCCTTTTTAGCTGGTACTGCAACAGGTATTCTTTCTGCCTTTGGCGTAGGTGGGGGAACGCTGCTTTTAATCTACCTTTCTGTATTTACCGGTATACCACAGCAGAAAGCTCAAGGAATCAATTTACTATATTTTTTACCTGCCTCCTTAGCTTCCCTTCCCTCCCATTTTAAGAATGGGTTTGTTGACCGCACTGCCCTGCTTCCGGCCATTATTTGTGGCACTCTCTTTACAGCTCTATTTGCTTTCCTTGCAACCGGATTAGAAACTACACTTTTGCGCCGCTTCTTTGGTGGATTTTTGTTGATCATAGGTTTATGGGAACTATTTGGAAATAAATTGACCGACAGGAGGTCCTGCCGGCCATAAACAATGTGTCGATGTTCATATTTCATTTGTTCCACGCATCTGCCGATAGGTTAAATACCCTTCCAAAATCAACGTGGCAGCTACTGCATCAATTTTTTCTTTTCTCTTTTTCCCTCGCACCCCTTGGCTCGTTAAAATGCGGTCTGCATCTATAGTGGTCCTCCGCTCATCCCAAAGTATAATAGGAAGACATGTAGCTGACTTTAGTTTTTTTTCTAACTCCTGACTTTTATGAGCTCGCTCTCCTAAACTATCATTCATATTTTTAGGATATCCCAAGACCAATTCTTCAACCTGATACTCTTTTACCAATTGACAGATCTCTTCTATGACCTGTTCCATCTCTCGTTGATGGATCGTCTTAGCAAAACCCGCTAGAAACCCAGTAGGATCTGATATGGCAATACCAGTTCTTGCATCTCCATAGTCAATGGCCATAATCCGCATGTGTGTGTAAACTCCTTATGATAAAATCACCCCTTGTGAGAGTGCAAGCACTCTCACAAGGGGATCTTTTGGCTATGAAATCAATGAAATCATCAGATCAACTCTATAATAGCCATTTCAGCACCATCACCGCGGCGAGGTCCAATCCGAACAATACGGGTATAGCCACCTGCTCGCATAGAATATTTCGGTGCAATTTCATCAAATAATTTTTTGGCCACGTCTTCTTTTGTAATGAAGCCCAGCGCCTGACGATAATCTGCCAAGGTCTGATGCTTCCCAAGTGTAATCATTTTCTCGGCTAAAGGAGCCACTTCCTTGGCTCTTGTTACCGTAGTCTTAATTCTGCCGGTTTCCAGCAAATATGTGACCATGGCTCTGAGCATAGCTTTTCGCTGGTCAGTGGGCCTGCCGAGCTTTCGTGTTCCAGGCATTTATTTCTCCTCCTTGTTCTCCGAGCTAATTGTCTTCGCTTGCGAGGGAAAGTCCCATCATGGCAAGCTTGTTTATCACTTCTTCTAATGACTTTCGTCCCAAATTGCGCACTTTCATCATTTCATCTTCTGTCTTGCTGATCAAATCTTCTACATTATTGATGTTAGCACGTTTGAGGCAGTTGAAGGAGCGAACGGAGAGATCCAACTCCTCAATTGTCATTTCCAGCACTTTGTCTCGCTGGGTCTCCGCTTTTTCTACCACTGTGGATTTATTTCCCACGCTTTCCGATAAATCGGTAAACAAAACGAAATGGTCACAGAGAATTTTAGCACCCAATGAAACCGCGTCTCTCGCAGTGATTGTACCGTTGGTCCAAACTTCTAATGTCAGCTTATCAAAGTCTGTCATATTGCCAACGCGTGTATTTTCTACTGTATAATTTACTTTATAAACTGGCGTGTAGATAGAGTCTACCGGGATCACTCCTATGACATTCTGTGCCGGTTTATTTCGATCTGCCGGTACATATCCACGTCCATGATTGAAGGTTAATTCCATCTCCAGAGAAGCGTTTTCATTTAGTGTAGCAATGTGGTGGGTTGGATTCAAGATTTCTACATCACTGTCCGCTTTGATATCTCCAGCGGTAACTTCTCCTTCCCCTGACGCTTCAATATATACAGTTTTCACACCTTGGCTATACAGTCTTGCAATAATTCCTTTTACGTTCAGCACAATTTCTGTCACATCTTCTTTGACGCCGGGAATTGTAGAAAACTCATGCTGTACACCATTGATTTTAATCATAGTAACAGCAGTACCCGGTAAAGAGGACAGAAGAATTCGCCGCAGAGAATTTCCCAAAGTCGTGCCATAGCCGCGTTCCAATGGTTCTACTACATATTTCCCATAGGTGCCATCACCTGGTGTTTCCACACATTCAATGCGCGGCTTTTCTATTTCTACCATATCGCTATTACCCTCCTTTTTAATGTAGCATCAAACATCATGCCACACGGTTGTTCAGCTTACCAATCATTGAGGGCTTGTTATTATTTGGAATACAGCTCGACAATCAGATGCTCCTCGATGGGAAGGTCAATATCCTCCCGTGCGGGAAGGGCAAGCACCTTAGCTTCCAGCTTTGTTTGATCCATTTCCAACCATTTGGGTATGGGACGGGATGCATTTGTCTCCAAAGAAGCCTTTAATTTATCGAGAGAACGGCTACTCTCTTTCAAAGAGATCACTTCACCGGGCTTTACAAGATAAGAAGGAATATTAACCTTTTTCCCATTCACGGTAAAGTGTGCATGGCGCACCAATTGACGCGCTTCTGCGCGGGACATTGCAAATCCAAGACGATATACCACATTGTCCAAACGAGTTTCCAGAATAGACAACAAATTTTCACCTGTAATTCCTTTACGTTTAGAAGCCATTTCAAAATAAGTTCTGAACTGGTTTTCCAAAACGCCATAATACCGACGTGCTTTTTGCTTTTCCCGCAACTGCAAACCGTATTCTGATGCTTTTCTATTCCGAGCATTGCCGTGATCTCCAGGTGGGAAGGAGCGACGGTCAACTGCACATTTATCGGTATAGCATCTATCGCCTTTCAGAAAGAGCTTTTGGCCCTCTCTACGGCACAGACGACAGACAGCTCCCGTGTATCTTGCCATGTTCTATTACACCTCCGTAGTTTGATTAAACGCGTCTTCTCTTGGGAGGACGGCATCCATTATGGGGAATGGGCGTGACATCTTTGATCAAAGTAACTTCCAGCCCTACCGCTTGCAATGCTCTGATTGCAGCTTCTCGACCAGAACCGGGTCCTTTGACAAACACTTCCACTGTTTTAAGTCCATGTTCCATTGCTGCACGAGCTGCTGTCTCAGCAGCGGTCTGCGCTGCAAAGGGAGTGGATTTTCTAGAACCGCGGAATCCCAATCCACCAGAGGATGCCCAAGAAATGGCATTTCCTTTGGTATCGGTAACAGTGACCATCGTGTTGTTAAAAGAAGAGCGGATATGCACGGCACCCTTCTCAATATTTTTACGCTCACGGCGTTTACGAATTACTTTTTTTCCTTTTGGAGCTGCCAACTGCTATCCCTCCCTTACTTTTTCTTGTTAGCAATGGTCCGTTTTGGACCTTTGCGTGTTCTAGCGTTGGTCTTGCTGCGCTGCCCACGTACCGGAAGACCTCTTCTGTGGCGAATGCCACGATAGCATCCAATTTCTGTGAGCCGCTTGATATCCATTGCTACATTGCGGCGCAGATCACCTTCTACAACATAATGTTTGCTGATGCAATCACGCAATGCTGCTTCTTCTGTATCGGTCAGATCTTTGACTCTTGTATCAGGATTGATTCCTGTCTCCGCCAAAATATCGTTGGCGCTCTTTCTGCCAATTCCGTAAATATAGGTCAAACCAATTTCAATTCGTTTGTCCTTCGGCAAGTCAATACCGGCAATACGTGCCATCTATTCCAGCACCTCCATTAACCTTGTCTCTGCTTATGCTTTGGGTTCTCGCAAATTACCATAACTTTGCCCTTGCGCTTGATCACTTTGCATTTCTCACACATGGGCTTCACAGACGGTCTTACTTTCAATTCCTTAACCTCCTGTTTCGAGTGGCAAAACAGTAGCTCACGTCTCACAATGTACAATCACATTGCACAACAGCCCTGTTTTTAAATGATGATGATTATTTACTTCTCCAGGTGATCCTGCCGCGGGTCAAATCATAGGGAGACATTTGGACTGTCACCTTGTCGCCCGGCAGAATTCTGATAAAATTCATCCGGAGTTTTCCGGAAATATGCGCCAAAATCGTATGGCCGTTCCCAATATCCACGCGGAATGTGGTGTTCGGCAGCGCTTCCGTCACGATGCCCTCCAGCTCAATTACGTCATCTTTGGCCAAGCGTATTCGCCTCCCTTAGGTTATCTTGGCTCTCGCCGCGATGTATGGCAAGCACCTTCCTAATTTCTTTGTTTTCCATCCATTGTCTTTCCCTAAAACGGGTAAGCAATGGATGTTCTTTTTTCCCCATATAACGCACATGTTTTTTATTTTTGCGTTTTGGGTGTTCTAGTGTTCTGTTTTTGCCATCCACCAAAAATACGAAATTTTCTTCAACGCCAATCACTAGAAATAAACTTCCTTTGTCATGGCCTGCAGTGGATGAAACAATATCTGCATAACCGATTTCCATCGAGTCACTCCTCATCCGGTAGGATTGTCAGAATTTCTGCTTCCCCTTCTGTAATGAGGATTGTATTCTCGTAATGAGCAGAGAGAGATCCATCTCTCGTCACTACCGTCCATCCATCACCCAAACGACGAATTTTGTAGTCACCTGCATTTACCATAGGCTCTACTGCCAACGTCATACCAGGGAACAATCGGACGCCACGACCTGGAGGACCAAAATTTGGCACCTCTGGTGCTTCGTGTAAATGAACGCCCACTCCATGTCCTACATAGTCCCGAACGACAGAACAGCCATGTTGTTCTACATAAGTCTGCACACCGTGGGATATGTCAAACACTCGATTACCGGGTTTTGCATATGCAATCCCTTCATAAAAGCTCTGTCTTGTAACAGCAATTAGATGTTTCGCTTCCTCAGATACATGGCCACATGGGAATGTATCAGCGCAATCACCATGGAACCCATCTATACAAGCACCTACATCAATACTGACAATATCTCCTTCTCGCAAGCGGCGATTTCCCGGAATTCCATGAATCACTTGATCATTAACAGAAATGCAAATGCTTCCTGGGAAACCGTTGTAATGGAGAAATGAAGGAACTGCACCTTGAGATTTAATAAAGCGATAAACCGCTTGATCAATTTCGCGGGTTGTTACGCCGGGAAGTACCATTTTGCCTGCTAATGCACGGGCCGCCGCGGTAATTCTTCCTGCACGACGCATAAGCGAAATTTCTCTTGGAGATTTAATTGGAATCATACTTTGATCCCCAGAGCTTCCAAAATGACACGTGTGGTTGCTTCAATGCTCGATTGGTTGGAAACCATTTTCAGAAGCCCTCGAGCTTCATAAAAGCCCTTGAGCGGTTCTGTTTCTGTATGATACACCTGAAGTCGGGACTTCACCGTCTCTGGGGTATCATCCTTGCGTTGGATCAAAGCGGCACCGCACTTATCACAAATACCCTCCTGTTTTGGCGGGCTATTTTTGATATGATACGTTGCACCGCAGTCAGGACAAGTACGTCGCCCGGTCATACGTGCTTCAATTTCGCCATCAGAAATTTCGATAGAGAGCACAGCATCAAATGTAATCCCTGCTTGTTCCAACGCTTCTGCTTGGGCAATTGTACGGGGCACCCCGTCCAAAATAAACCCGTTTTTACAATCGTCTTCTGAAAGCCGTTCCTTTACAATGCCAATAATAACTTCATCCGGAACTAGCTTCCCACTTTCTACATACTCTTTTGCCTTCAATCCAACCGGGGTGCCATTTTTCATGGCAGCCCGGAGGATATTTCCTGTAGAAATTGGCGGAATATTGCAGATTTGACTTAAAATTTCGGCTTGTGTGCCTTTTCCGGCACCAGGTGCACCCAAAAGTATCAGTTTCATACGCTGACCTCCTTATTCCAGGAAACCTTTGTAATGACGCATCAGCATTTGCGCCTCGAGCGCCTTTACAGTTTCCAATGCCACACCAACAACGATGATAATCGAAGTTCCGCCAATAGACAAGGAAGCTACGCTGATGATATTTCCGGCAATAATCGGTACAATAGCTACTACAGCTAGGTAAATCGCACCAAACAATGTAATTTTACCCAAAACATTCCGAATGAAATCAGCTGTAGGTTTACCCGGCCGGAATCCGGGGATAAATCCGCCATTTTTTTTCAAGTTGTTAGAAATTTCAATGGGGTTAAACTGAATCGAAGCATAGAAATAACTAAATGCCAGAATCAGCAAGAAATAAACAATAATATAGAAAATAGATGTTGGCTGGAATACGGCTAAAAATCCGGCCCAGAATGATCCTTCTGCCGGCGTTGGGCAGAAAGCTGCAATAGTCGCAGGCAGGGAAGCAATGGCTTGTGCAAAAATAATGGGCATAACACCAGCCATGTTTACTTTAATGGGCAGATGACTACTTTGGCCACCATACATTTTCCGGCCAACAACCCGTTTAGCGTACTGGATAGGAATCCGCCGTTCCGCATTGGAGATGTAAACGATAAATACCACAATGGCTATAACACCAACGATAATTCCGATCAATCCCAATGCGCTGATATTATTGGCGCCTTCTTCCAATGCAACGCCACTGTAATGGTTCCGCACGCCAATAAACAAAGAGTAAACCATGGAAGGTGCTCTCGATACAATGCTGGCAAACAAGATGATAGAAATACCATTTCCAATGCCAAACTCTGTAACCTGTTCACCCAGCCACATCAAAAATGCAGAACCAGCTGTGAAGGTTGCGATAATAACAATCGCTGCCCAAAGAGAAGTGTCCGTCAACATACCGTTTGCTTTGATCAAGGCATAGTAACCGAACCCCTGCAGGAGGGCAATTGCAACTGTTGTATAGCGAGTAATTGCCGCTAATTTTTTACGTCCTTCTTCGCCGCCATCTTTCTGCAACCGTTCCAGAGCTGGAATAGCCACTGTTAGAAGCTGAATAATGATGGAGCTGTTGATATACGGTTGGATAGAAAGTGCAAATATGGTTGCATGTGAAAATGCGCCACCGGACATGGCATTGAGCAAGCCCAAAGCCGTATTGCCCACACTGTTAAAATAACTTGCCAGTGCATCTAAATCCACAAAAGGAACCGGAACCGCATTGCCCAAGCGATAGATGAGCAATATCAGCAGCGTAAAGAGAATCTTTTTCCGCAGTTCAGGGATCCTCCATGCGTTACGGACGGTCTGGATCAACTAAATCACCTCAGCCTTTCCGCCCGCCGCTTCAATTTTTTCCTTTGCAGATGCGGAAAAGGCAGATGCCTGCACGGTAACCTTTTTCTCCAGTTTACCATTGCCCAGTACTTTGTAACCATATTGGCATTTGGATAAAATACCTTTTTCCAATAATGCCTGCTCTGTTACAACAGCACCATCTTCAAAACGGTTTAATACTGTTAAATTAATGATTTCATAGGGTTTCGCAAAAATATTATGAAATCCACGTTTCGGAAGGCGACGTGCCAAAGGCATCTGGCCACCTTCAAAACCGATTCTTACGCCACCACCGCTACGGGCTTTCTGGCCTTTGTGTCCTCGACCAGCTGTTTTTCCGTTTCCAGTGCCATTCCCACGGCCTTTACGTTTACCTACCTGAACGGAACCCGCTGCGGGAGAGAGTTCATGCAAATTCATGTTGCACCTCCTTACTGTTCCTCAGAAACCTGCAGCAAATACCCGATTTGGGCCACTTTGCCACGGGTCTGGGGGTTGTCAGGCTGTACGGTCTCGTTGCCAATTTTTTTCAGCCCGAGAGAATGGGCAGTGGCAATATGTTTCGCCAGTCTGCCATTTAAGCTTTTTACCAGCTTGATTTTGAGATTCGCCATACTCGTCGCCCTCCTAGCCTTGGATATCTTCCACGCGTTTACCACGAACCCGTGCTACTTCTTCAGGTCCTCTTAAGGAGCGCAGGCCAACCATGGTGGCAGTAACCACGTTCTGCGGATTATTCGAGCGCAGGCACTTGGTACGAATATCTTTTACACCAGCAGCTTCCAGCACAGCACGTACAGGGCCACCGGCAATCACGCCAGTACCAGGTGCAGCAGGTTTTAATAGAACCTTACCAGCGCCAAATTCGCCAATTACTTCATGAGGAATAGTAGTTCCAGAAAGAGCAATATTTACCATATTCTTTTTTGCATCTTCAATGCCTTTTCGAATAGCCTCTGGCACTTCAGAAGCTTTGCCTAATCCAAAACCTACTTTACCTTTTTCATCGCCTACAACGACCAGAGCTGCGAATTTAAAAATACGGCCACCTTTGACGGTCTTAGAGACTCTGTTTAAGGAGACTACTTTTTCTACAAATTCGCTCGGTTCTTTTTCAAATCTTGCCATAATTTGTCCTCCTCCCCTTAAAACACAAGTCCGCCCTCGCGGGCACCTTCAGCCAGCTCTTTGATGCGTCCATGGTACAAATATCCACCACGGTCAAATACGACTGTTTCAATTCCTTTTTCCCGGGCGCGAGCTGCCACCATTTGGCCAACCTTTTTTGCGCCCTCTTTGTTGCTACCTCTGCCTGAAAATTCTTTATCCAAAGAGGAAGCAGATACCAGAG
This sequence comes from Clostridia bacterium, assembly GCA_963929765.1. Taxonomy (GTDB): domain Bacteria; phylum Bacillota; class Clostridia; order Oscillospirales; family Oscillospiraceae; genus RGIG529. The sequence continues at coordinate 22,400 of CAWVKD010000039.1, forward strand.
TGACCCCATTTACATCGTCGATCACCTGGGCATAAATATTTGTCTCGCTACGGAATACATTCAGGCGGGGACGCTCAGGCGTGCCGGAAATCTTTGCCCGTATTCTCTTGTGACGTTTTAAACGCTGTGCATTGGTGTTCGGTCGCTTAATCATATTGGCACACCTCCTTCTTATTTCTTCACGCCGGTCTTACCAACCTTGCGTCGGATGACCTCGTCAACATATTTGATACCTTTTCCCTTATAGGGTTCAGGCGGGCGTTTCTCACGAACTTCTGCTGCAAATTGACCCACTTGTTGCTTATCAGGGCCACTAATAATAATTTTATTGGGCGCAGGCACCTCAATGGTGATTCCTTCTTCTTCGTCCATTGTTACCTGATGGGAAAAACCAACATTCAATACCAATTGTTTACCTTGCTTTGCAGCTCTGTAACCAACGCCATTGACTTCCAGTTCTTTTTTATATCCCTCAGCCACTCCAATAACCATATTGTTAAGCAGTGTGCGAGTCAAACCATGCAGTGCACGATTTTCCTTTAAATCATTAGGACGAGTTACATGAATGGTAGTGCCGTCCACTGTAATATTCATTGCAGGATGCAATTGTTTTTTCAAAGTTCCTTTTGGCCCTTTTACAGTAACAAGGTTTCCCGTTTCTACTTTTACTTCCACTCCCGTAGGGACGGAAATGGGCATTCTTCCGATTCTAGACATCTCTCAGTACTCCCCCTTACCACACAAACGCCAGGACTTCGCCGCCAACGTGCGCTGCCCGCGCCTTTTTGTCGGTCATAACGCCCTTAGAGGTTGAAACAATTGCAATACCAAGGCCGCGCAATACACGGGGAAGTTCTTCTGCACCCACATATACTCGGAGACCAGGTTTTGATACCCGGCGCAAACCAGTAATAACTTGCTCTTTCCCTGGCTGATTGTACTTCAGTGCAATTCGAATAATGCCTTGTGTACCGTCATCGACAATTTGATAGTTTTTGATATAACCTTCCTCCAACAAGATGGCAGCAATGGATTTTTTCATCTTAGAAGCAGGAACATCCACTGTGTCATGTTTGACGGAGCTTGCATTGCGGATACGAGTCAGCATATCTGCAATAGGATCGGTAATGTGCATATAGTTGAGACCTCCTTCAAAAGGTTACAGGCCAAAGCCTGTCTAGGTGACAAGGTATCAGAATCCTTACTTTTTCTGACCTGTGTCATCTGTTTGGCTGTTTTAAAGCCAAGCGCTTTTACCAGCTTGCTTTTCTAACACCCGGAATCTGGCCCTGGTAAGCCAGCTCACGGAAGCAGATACGGCAAATGCCATAATCCCGCAGATATGCATGAGGGCGGCCGCAGATCTTGCAGCGGTTATACCGTCTGGTGGAATACTTTGGCTGTCTTTGCTGCTTTAAAATCATCGCTTTTTTTGCCATTTTTCAACCCTCCCTCAGCTTCTCACGAAAGGTGCGCCAACCATTGTCAGCAGCTCCTTCGCCTCTTCATCGGTATTTGCAGTTGTGCAAATGACGATATTCATGCCGCGGATCTTATCGATCTTGTCATATTCGATTTCCGGGAAAATCAGCTGCTCCCGAATGCCCAGTGCATAGTTGCCACGACCATCAAATCCGTTTGGATTGATTCCTCTAAAGTCACGTACACGAGGCAGCGCAATATTGAACAGTCGATCCAAAAATTCCCACATGCGGTCTGCCCGCAGAGTTACTTTTGCACCAATCGGCATACCTTCTCTTAATTTGAAGTTGGCAACTGATTTCTTTGCTAGAGTAACAACTGCTTTCTGCCCCGTAATGGTTGTTAAGTCATTCACAACGGCTTCTAAAACCTTCGCATTATCCCTTGCTTCACCACAGCCAATATTAACTACGATTTTATCCAGCTTTGGGATCTGCATTGGGCTTTTATACCCGAACTTTTTCATCAGAGCCGGAGCAATCTCTTCCATATATTTTGTTTTCAGTCTTGGCATTTTGTTCGCTCCTCTCTGTTAAATCTCTGCGCCGCACTTCTTGCAGACACGGACTTTTTTTCCGTCAGCTAGCATTTTGTGCGCAGGTCTTGTAGGTTTGTCGCACTTGGGGCAAACACGCATCACTTTACAGGCATACAGCGGCGCTTCCTTTCGGATAATACCGCCTTCTTCTCCTTGTTTACGTGGTTTTGTGTGACGGGATACCATGTTAATCCCTTCAATAATGACCTTACCAGATTTAGGCATAACTGTTAATACTTTGCCCTTTTTGCCCTTATCTTTACCAGTTAAAACGACAACAGTATCGTCCTTTTTAATGCTCAATTTGTTCATCTTCGTACCCCCTTAAATGACTTCAGGGGCGAGAGACAGGATTTTCATATAATCCTTATCACGCAACTCCCTGGCAACCGGGCCAAAGATACGGGTTCCACGGGGATTCTTATCTTCCTTGATCAGAACCGCCGCATTGTCATCAAAGCGGACATATGTGCCGTCAGCACGACGCACTCCTTTTGCAGAGCGCACAATAACCGCCCGAACAACCTCGCCCTTTTTCACGGTTCCGCCCGGTGCGGATTTGCGGACAGAGGCTACTACTACATCGCCAATATTCCCGTATTTTCTCTTGGAACCGCCTAAAACGCGGATACATTTAATTTCTTTGGCGCCTGTATTATCAGCAACCTTGAGATATGTTTCCTGTTGTATCACAGCGGTACCTCCTTACTTTGCTTTCTCAATGATTTCCATCAAGCGCCATCTCTTGTCCTTGGACAAAGGACGAGTCTCCATCACTTTGACCTTGTCACCAACACGGCACTGGTTTTGTTCGTCATGTGCCTTTAATTTATAAGTGCGCTTCACGATTTTTTTATACAACGGGTGTTTTACCCGATCTGCAATTGCAACCACAATCGTCTTGTCCATCTTGTCCGATATGACCATGCCGACTCTGGTTTTGCGGGAAGCTCTCTTTTCGTTTTCCATTGACTACCTTCCTCCTTATCGGCTCTGAGAATTGCCCGCCTGGAGCTCTTTCTCACGAATGATGGTCTTTACACGGGCGATATCCCGCTTCACATCAGCAATTTTCAGCGGATTGTCCAGCTGATTGGTCGCGTGCTGAAGCCGGAGATAAAACAAATCCTTTTTAAGGCCGCTAAGCTTTGTTTCCAGCTCTGCGGCTGACATATTGCGTACCTCACTTGCCTTCATCATGATTCACCACCTGTCTCGGTTTCCGCTTTCGCTTTTGCTACAAATTTTGTCTTAATAGGCAATTTGTGGCTGGCAAGACGCAACGCCTCTCTTGCCACTTCTTCAGAGACGCCTGCAATTTCAAACATAACTCTTCCTGGCTTTACCACAGCAACCCAATACTCTGGAGAACCTTTACCGGAACCCATTCGTGTTTCAGCAGGCTTTTCAGTAATGGGCTTATCTGGAAAAATCTTAATCCAAACTTGGCCGCCACGTTTGATATAACGGGTCATTGCAATACGTGCAGCTTCAATCTGGTTGCTGGTAATCCATGCAGGCTCTGTTGCTTGAAGACCGTAATCACCATACGTGACCGTATTGCCGCGCATCGCTTTGCCTTTTAAACGGCCTCTATGCACTCTACGATATTTCACTCTCTTTGGCAGAAGCATTAGCGAGCTCCTCCTTCCTTCTGGGAACCTCCGGCAGGACGGTTATACCCACTTTGACCTCCGGAACGGTGATTATTATAGCCACCCTGACCTGCGGGACGGCGGTTATTGTATCCACCTCTTCCGCCTCGATCACCGCCTCTGCGGTCATTCCTTGGTCTATCGCTTCGAGGCGGGCGAGTTGTGTCCATGGTGCGAGGTGTTGTACGCAGTGTCTGGCTCAAAACCTCACCCTTATAAATCCATACTTTAACGCCAATTCTTCCAAACGTGGTAGCAGCTTCTGCAAAACCATAATCGATATCAGCGCGGATAGTCTGCAGAGGGATGGTTCCTTCATGGTAATGCTCTGTTCTTGCAATTTCAGCACCGCCCAAACGCCCAGAAACGCTTGTTTTAATGCCTCTGGCACCCATTCTCATAGCTCTTGCCATAGCATTTTTCATTGCCCGGCGGAATGAAATTCTTTTTTCAAGTTGTGCTGCAATATTTTCGGCTACCAGCTGCGCGTTAATATCGGGGCTTTTTACTTCCACAATGTTCAGAGCTACCGGTTTACCGATCATAGCTTCCAATTGTTTACGCAACCGTTCAATTTCTGCACCGCCCTTTCCAATTACGACGCCAGGCCGTGCGCAATGCAGATAGATCCGTACTTTTGTATTGTCGCGTTCGATTTCGATTTTGGGAATACCAGCGGAATATAGTGTCTTTTTCAGATATTTCCGCAGGTTGTAATCTTCCACAATCAGGTCGCCTACTTTTTCGTTACTGGCATACCAACGGGAATCCCAATCTTTGATGACACCCACGCGCAAACCGTGGGGATGCACTTTCTGTCCCATAGTTTACCTCCTCACCTTTAAGCCTTTTCTTTCACTGTGATGGTGACATGAGACGTTCTTTTGTTGATCCGATACGCTCTGCCTTGGGCTCTCGGCATAATCCGTTTAATAATTGGGCCGGGCGTAGCATACACTTCGGAAACATAAAGACGTTCCGGATCCATCTCGTGATTGTTTTCCGCATTGGCAGCAGCACTTTTTAAGAGCTTGATCATGGGTTCAGATGCAGACTTCGGTGTCTGCATCAAAATAGCCATTGCTGTACCCACGGATTTGCCACGAATCAAATCGCAAACAATCTGGACTTTACGGGGTGAGATGCGGACATATTTCAAATGTGCTTTGGCTTCCATAAATGCATATCCTCCTTACTTCGTGTTGGAGGTCTTGCCGCCGGAGTGACCTCTGTAAGTGCGGGTTGGGGCAAATTCCCCTAATTTATGACCAACCATATCTTCTGTAATATAAACAGGCACATGCTTGCGGCCATCATGCACTGCGATGGTATGCCCCACAAAGGCGGGAAAAATCGTGGATGCGCGAGACCAGGTTTTTACCACTTTCTTATCACCGGTCTGATTCATCTCTTCCACCCGCTTTAACAGCTCAGGGGCGACAAACGGTCCTTTTTTCACACTTCTGCTCATCTAGTTTTGCCTCCCTTACTTCGCATTGCGGTGCTTGACAATGAACTTCTCTGTGCGATTCTTTGTCTTACGTGTCTTGTAACCCAGTGCCGGCTTGCCCCATGGAGTAACAGGGCCAGGACGACCAACCGGAGATTTGCCTTCACCACCGCCGTGGGGGTGATCTACCGGGTTCATAACAGAACCACGAACCGTGGGCCGCCATCCCATGTGGCGTTTCCGGCCTGCTTTACCAATCTGAATGTTCTCGTGATCCAGATTGCCCAGTTGGCCGATAACTGCAATACATTCTTGGCGAACAATTCTTACCTCGCCGGACGGTAGACGAATCTGAGCCAATCCATTTTCTTTTGCCATCAATTGAGCAGATGCACCAGCAGAACGGACAAGCTGTGCACCCTTACCAGGATACAACTCAATACAGTGGATCACGGTACCAACAGGGATGGCAGAAATCGGCAACGCATTGCCAGGTTTAATATCTGCTTTGGCGGAGGAGATGATCTTATCGCCAGCAGCAAGGCCCAATGGCGCTGGAATATATCTGCGCTCACCATCTTCATATTCAATCAGCGCAATATTTGCAGACCGGTTAGGGTCATATTCCAAACGCAGAACGGTACCAGGTACATCCAATTTGTTTCGTTTGAAGTCGATAATTCTATATTTCACTTTATTACCGCCGCCACGATGACGAACAGTAATTCTGCCGTAGCTATTGCGACCTGCATTTTTCTTCAGGGGCTCGGTCAGGCTGCGCTCCGGCTTTGCCTTTTTATCTATACCCTCGAAAGCCGAGACGGTCATATGCCGCCGGGACGGCGTCGTAGGTTTATAGGTTTTAATCGCCATTGCGTCTTACCTCCTTAAATCATTCCCTCAAAGAACTCGATGCTTTTGGAATCTGGCTTGAGTTGGATCATAGCCTTTTTCCAATTTTTGCGGCGGCCCTTAGGATGGGCTCCCATTCGCTTTTCTTTGCCGATCATATTTATCGTGTTGACTTTTTGAACTTTTACGCCAAAAATCTCTTCTACAGCTTTTTTGATTTCTGATTTACCAGCAGTCTTGGCAACTTCAAAAACATATTTTTTATCTCCGATTCCTTCCATAGACTGCTCGGTAATGATGGGGCGAAGGATAATATCATACGCATTCGTCATTATGCGAACACCTCCTCAATCACAGCCAAGGCGCTCTTATCCACCACAAATCGTTGGGCATTTAAAATATCATATACACTGAGGATCTTTGCTGTTGTTGTCTGGATGCCCGGAATATTCCGTGCGCTCTTTACCACTGTCTCCCGTACATCTGGTGTAACAACAAGAGCTTTGCATTCCACGCCTACAGCATTAAGGAATTTCTGGAACTCCTTTGTTTTGATCGCATCCATGTTAAGGTCGTCTACTACAATGATATTTCCAGAAGCCGCCTTTGCAGAAAGGGCACTTTTGAGTGCCAGGCGTCTAACCTTTTTATTGACAGTGTAACGATACGTTCTGGGCTTTGGTGCAAATGCAATACCACCATGTGTCCACTGCACAGCGCGGGTAGAGCCTTGACGTGCCCGTCCTGTTCCTTTCTGCCGGTATGGCTTCTTGCCGCCGCCAGAAACTTCCGCACGGGTCAATGCGCTTTGGGTTCCCTGTCTTAAATTTGCCAAGTGGTTCTTTACCACCTCATGCAGAACAGCTTCGTTTGGTTCCACTCCAAAAATGGACTCAGACAACTCAATTTCGCCAACAGACTGTCCTGCCATATTGTAAACGGTTGCTTTCGGCATACTCTTTTACGCTCCTTCCACTCTTATTTGTTTTTGACTGAGTTGCGAAGGAAGACCACGCCGCCCTTAGGGCCGGGGATCGCGCCGCGCACTGCAATCAGATTAAACTCTGGGTCAACTTTCACCACGTCCAGATTCATCACCGTGACTTGTTCATTGCCCATGTGGCCAGCGCCAATTTTGCCAGGCAGAATACGAGAGGGGTCTGTACCAGAGCCCATCGAGCCTGCATGGCGATGAACAGGACCACCGCCGTGGCTTGTAGGAGTCCGCTGAGCACCCCAACGTTTGATAACACCTGCGTACCCTTTGCCGCGGCTTGTGCCGGTGATATCCACTCGATCACCTTCTGCAAATACGTCCGCTTTGAGTACATCACCAACGTTCAGTGTATCCACGTTATCTAAACGGAATTCCTTTAGCGTCTTTTTCAATGCGTCGCCTGCTTTTTTCAAATGTCCCATTTCCGGCTTATTGACTTTCCGTGCAGGAATATCTTCAAAGCCAAGCTGAACAGCGGCATAACCATCTTTTTCGACGCTTTTTTTCTGAATGACAACACAGGGCCCCGCTTCAATGACGGTTACCGGAATGACTTTGCCATCTGCATCGAAAATTTGGGTCATACCCACTTTCTTGCCGATCAATGCCTTTTCCATGCATTTTCCTCCTTATAGGTTATTGGTTGGCATCGCCAACATGACCTGCCTACTTTCCAGTAGGCAAAGGTGCTAACAAATTGTAATCAGAGCTTAATTGAAATCTCCACGCCGGCGGGCAAATCCAGATTCATCAATGCCTCTACCGTTTTGGGGGTGGGTCTTAAAATATCAATCAAACGCTTATGTGTGCGGCGTTCAAACTGTTCCCGGCTGTCTTTATATTTGTGGACTGCCCGCAAAATGGTCACAACTTCCTTTTTTGTAGGAAGAGGGATAGGACCAGAAACAGCGGCGCCATTGCGTTTTGCAGTTTCTACAATTTTTTCTGCGCTGGCATCAATGAGTTGATGGTCATACGCCTTCAGCCGAATACGAATGATTTCTTTCTGTGCTGCCATGTGGTGGTTTCCTCCTTACGTAAACGTACAAAGTGATGTTGTTTCGCTTCGTACGGCGAGAAAAATCTGTACGCTAATCCGTGCGTATCATTTTGC
>CAWVKD010000040.1:0-6986 GCA_963929765.1 Clostridia bacterium
ATTATGCTTTCGGGGATTATGTTCCCTATCGACTTGCTTCCCGATTTTCTTGAAGCCATAGGGCGTATTTTCCCCGCTTCTTGGGGATACCGATTGATGTTAGATTATGGTTTTCGCTTTGAAAATCTATGGTATCTGATCCTTGTATTTGGTGTATCGATACTCGCATGCGGTATGCTGTTAAAGCAACAAAAGTCCGCATGACTTACAGGAAAAGGTAAAGTAGTTTAAACTCTGCTATCGATTACAAATGAGAGCATTGATAAAGTCAGACATCGTTTAAAATAAATGTATAAAACTCTATTTCACCATGGTTACACCAGTAACTATGGTGAAATTTCATCTATATTAAATTAAATTCCACCCTACCTGCCCTTTTAAACAACACCCCACTTGTTAGACAGTATACTGAATAACAAGTGGGGTGTTGTTGATGGTGGCGTTTTCATAGAATACAGGTTTCATCATCTCACCATCGCCCTTTATACATAGGGGCAGCGGGGAGCAGTTCTTAATTTTCTTTCAGCTTTACATGGCTTGTTTTAAGTTACCTCGCTTTTAATTACTATTTTTATTTACAGTTCCTCCACCGCCACGCTGAGAGGGCGATACCTGTCATGCCATTCTGTACAAGGAACAGAGTCCTTGTTGAGGTAGCCGATGGACAGCAGGCAAAACGTGTAAGAGAACGGATCCTGTCAAGAGCCCCTGCACTTTTTCAAATATAGATTTTCTGCGGTTGAAAATTGACTGCTGTGGGAACAAGTTATCCAGCTTTCAGGATTTTTCCATTTTCCGCTCAATGGGAAGTCGGAAAAGGAAGGGACGGAATGGCAGTTTGCAGCAAGTTATGAAAAGCTTATTCTATCCCGCCTTTATTTTGCAGGACGAAGCTGAGAATAACCATTCCATGCAAACAGGGCTTCTTCTGCTTCATCTCCATAAACCTGATCCACATCGCAAATATACAAGTAGTGATCTCCTACTTCGTGATATTCTTTCAGGTTACAAACAATGGCTACACGGCTGTGAGCAGGAATTTTAATGGAACTGCCCTCTACCTCGGTGAGCTCAATGTTGAATTTAGAAGCTTTATCCGTATTGCGACCGGTCGTGCTGCCACAGCCAAGTACGGCATCCGCAATCTCTGCTCCGGGAATGGTAAGAATGACCTTTTTGTTATTCCGCACCATCTCACCACTGTAGGAAGTTTTTGCCATTGCATAAGCAATCATATTCGGATTATAAGAGAGATAGGTCCACCAAGATACGGTAGCAAGATTGGTAGAGCCATCCGGCTTTTGGGTACATACCACTGTTACCGGGTTGGGAGATGTCAGTTGAGAAGCCTTTGATAAAGTAATTTTTTCCATGGTTGTCAATTCCTTTCTGTGTATGATTGAATGAATTTTCCAAGCACATATGCTTATAGAATTTTAATCTTTCCTTGGATGTTGACACAATTTCCATATTTCCTAAGGGTAGTATATGACAGAGATTTTTCCAAAACAGACATTTCAGTTAGGCAAAATACAGCGTCATCAAAAACAAGAGCTTTTACTGTCATCAAAAGAGTAGAAGATCATTTTTTCTAAGAAGATTTCCATCGCCTTCTCCCGAGCAAATAGGCGGTTTCGAGCTGTTTTAAGCTGTTTGTCCATTGTTTAATCGTACGGCGGACTGGCCAGCACAACATCCAACATCGCTTATTTTTTCATCAAGTCTGCGCCACTGTGCCACGCTTGCCCGACCTTTTTGCCAATGGCATAATATCCATTTTGCATCTGATCAAAAGCAAAGGCGTGAAGTTCTCCAACATCGATTTTTCCAGCGTCATCCAATACTTTTTCATCGGCAATCACATTGATGATCCTTCCAAGTACCCGTAGACCGTAAGGCTGGGACTGCATCTCTATCACTTCACACTCCAACGTGAGCGGATATTCGGTAATGATGGGTGCATCTACTCGTTTGCTTTTGATGGCGTGCAATCCGGTGCGCTCAAATTTGTCTGCCATTTTATTGGCAGTGGCAATTCCCAAAAAATCCGACTCACGCAGGGTATCCGTCCCGGGGACAGAGAGAGTAAATGCTTTTCGCGTCTTCAGATTGGCTACCGTTTTGTGTTCAGCCTCCAGGTTCAGCGCAACCATATCCTCTGCGCAGATTCCACCCCAGGCCATCATCATTACATCGACTGTGTTATCTTCGTTATATGTGCCAATCATATACGTTGGCATAGGGAACAAGTAGGGCTTTGCGCCTAGATTCTTTGACATAGTTATGACTCCTCTCCATGTTAGCTGGAAGCGATTCCATTTCCAGGTATAAGACTTCCTTTTTTTATTTCGTGGACGGCCAGATAAGACGGCTGGCCGTCTGTGTTGATTTATTTTTTGATTGTATTGGCGTTCTGGTTATAGGCCTTGGCGACACATTTCCATTCGCCGTTTATCTTTATCAGAAGCAGCACATCGGTAAAGTCGATACTACCGCCCCAGCCTTCTTCCAGCACACGGGCGACGGCTAAGGTTTCCTCCACCATAAGCACATCTACGCGGGCCTTGAATTTGGGATCGCCGGGGGTAGTATCAACATTTTGATAAAATTGCTCAATAGAGCCGTGTTCCAGTTTGCCGTTCAAATAACCAAACAGCACCGCCTCATCGATAAAAAGCTCCTTGGCATACTTGCTGTCCCCCTCAGCCACGCTCTTGACAAACTTCATTGCGGCCTCTTCCACGGCCTGATACTCTTTGATTTCAGATCTCATCGTCATTGCCTCCTTGAAAATAAAACTTCTACTTACATAAAGCTGGTTGCCTCATATCTTAAAAATCAAATATTGTTCCTTACTTTGTAATCGCCTCACACAGTATGAAGAACAGTACTGACTTGCTGTTTATCGCCTATCTCATAGACCGCAGTTCCACAGCCGTAAAGTGCTTGTACCATGGAGGCAGCAAACCAGAATCTGACTGTAATGACCATCGTGTCTGCTTCCAGCTGTTTTGGTCCTGCTAGTTCTAAACAGCCTTCTTGTTTTCAACTGCGGAAAGACTACAGCCTTTCAGCACATTTACATGATGATATTCAAACAAGTCAGGAGCTGGGAATGGGGAGGAGACACTGAAGAAAAGAATATGGGGCAAGGCCGCCTACACAACGGTTACTTCTTTCCTTTTTTGTGCATTATCCAGTGCCATTTCATACCCAATAAGGCCGCCGATGACTACAATCTTTTTGAGCAGCTTACCTAAATACTCAAATACTCATAATGTTACACGAGAATATTTCCCTTTATTTGTAGGATTAACATTTTACCACTCGCATATTACTAATGATAACGAGAATAGAACAAAAGACAAGTACACACATAAAAGTGAAATACTTTCATATAGGTATAATACTCACTTAAAGGAAAGCATTAAATGAGCAAGCGCTACATTTCAAACGAATGTTTTGGAGCAACTGAGTTCAGTTATATGTCCTCTTTGACCAACGGAAAATATAAGATGACGATTCTTTACACCTTGGTGGAATTTGGCTTAGTGCGTTTTGATGAGAAAATATAAGACAAATCTTACAAAACCCTCAATTTTACGCTGAGTTGAAAGGAAGAAAAAATATCTGAAAATTTCCTTATTACAATTTTTCTGTTTTTATTCAGAAACAAAGAGGGTAGTTTTCTCCCTTTTCTTCTTCGCCGAGGGAATGATTTCCTCATGGAAGAAGTAGTTGACCACAATCGGCGGATCATTGAACGGGCGCTTGATAGAATCATCGTCGCGGACATACGGAAGCCCTTCCTTAAGACAAAATCGCCGCATCTGGGTATCCAATTCGGTCCAGTAGGTTCGGTCCCCCCTGCGGTAGATGGCGTCATATAGCGAAACCAAGTCAGGATATTTTTCGGCAATGTAGTTCAATATTACCTGTTTGTAGTTGCCGCGTAGGTTTAGGTTTTCCAACCAGACTAGGTTGCATTGTGCCTTGGCCTGGTGGATGATAGAGGGAAGGTCGGTGATGCCAGGAAAAATCGGCGAGATAAAACATGTGGTGCGCACACCGGCATCGTGGAAGGCTTTCATAGCGGCCAGACGGCGTTTGATGCTGACGGCGCAGTCCATGTCGTTTTTGAAGTCCTCTTCGAGTGTATTAATGGACCATGATACCCGCGCATTAGGGAAGGTTTTGATGAGATCCAGGTCGCGAAGAACCAAGTCGGACTTAGTAGCAATACTGACAGTACAATCGCTGCCCTGCATTTGTTCCAGAAATGAGCGGGTTCGCCGGTAAGTCTCCTCTAGCGGCTGATAGGGATCACAGACCGAACCGATAAACAGTTCCTTACCTGCGTACCGCTTAAGATTCTTGATATCCGGCCAATACTTCACATCCACAAAGCTACCCCAAGGTTCCGGATGATTGGTAAACCGCTTCATGAAGGAGGCGTAGCAGTATTTACATCCATGGGCACAGCCGGTATAAGGGTTGACTGAGTAGTCTGCCACCGGCAGGTTGGACTTGGTCAGCACGCTTTTTACTTCAACTTCTTTTACGGTGGTTTCCATGGTATTTACCTCCATCTTCATTATTAAAAAACCACTTGATTTCAGCAACACTGCGCTCCACTGCATTTTATAGTGATTGCCGGGATTCCATTACAATACAGTATTGATTCCTTTACCTTTGTAAAATGGTTTGATTTCTCTGTATTCTGCTGAACACATTGCAGGAATTTGTTTTGCATATTCCATTCCTTGTCGCTCAGGGAGAAATAGAGGCGGTCAGTTTTCTTCTTTGCCTCATGGAAAAAGAGATGTTTCTTGATTCCGAGAAACCACAGAGAACCAGACATGCTGGTGGAACAGGAAAACACATTGATTTAATGGACAGTTTTCAAAAAGGAAGGGATGTTCCAGAGAGTCATATTGTGACCCTACTACAGATGATTGATTGCTATCAGCGCGCCATCCGAGATGCTAGAAGTCTGCAGTTTCTGAAATACATGCATTCCCTCGTGCCTGTAGGTACTAGATAGACCACCAGACCACCAGTCGTCTGGCTTACCACGGGGAAATACAGTAACGGTTTTACTTCTGCCGAAGCCATTTATCTATCCTTTTTTCCTCTTGACGTATTTTTGTAAGAATATCATACTATATCAAAAAAGAATCAAGTACACAGAATATTCTGACATAGTACAAAAACTATACTGAAATGCATTTTAGGAGCAGAAGGATGAGGGTTCACAATGGATCAAATAATGACGTATGAAGAGTATTTGCAGGATGTGAAAAAAGGGATTGTCACTGGCTTGGGAAATTGTTCGGTCACCCCGTTGCTGTTGATGCTCCAAGGGAAATGGAAAACGCAGATTCTCTATGAGCTATGTATTTACAACTCCGTGTCTGGGGATTCAAGCATGAAAAAGACAATCATAACAAAAACAGTGACAGGAAAAACTAAGATTTCTTATCGCAATGCGTTTTGTGTTTATGCGGCAAAATGATACGAAACACAGTCGGCATATCCTTGGCGGTCGTTCCCAGGGTATGCTATTCTCCGCCACTAGGCCAATCGGAAGCAGTGGTATTTGGAATCCATGGCATGGATGCCATAAGTACAGTGAAGGCTGCGATCACTGTTATATGTACTATTTGGACAGCGAGCGAGGAAAATCCGGTGAGGATATTTATAAAGTCAAGACCAACTTTAATTTGCCTCTCAAAAAAGACAGGAAGGGAAATTACAAAATCAAGAGTGGAGAATTGCTTCGTGTGTGCATGACCAGCGATTTCTTTCTGAAAGAGGCGGATGCCTGGCGGGACGAAGTGTGGAATATGATACGACAGCGACCAGATGTCCATTTTTGGGTTTTGACAAAGCGTGCTCGTCGCATTCGGGAATGTCTTCCGGAGGACTGGCTGGACGGATGGGAGAATGTTTCCCTCAACGTGACGGCAGAAAATCAGAAACGAGCGAATGAGCGGTTGCCATTACTGCTGGAAATCCCGGCAAAACACAAAGGTGTAATGGTCGCTCCGTTTATCGGAAAAGTAGATTTGGAAGGTTATCTCGCTACCGGACAATTGGAAACAGTGTTTGCAGATGGAGAGAATTATGATGGTGCAAGACCGTTGTATTATGAATGGGTGAAGCTACTATATGATCAGTGCAGAAAATACAATGTTCGGTTTTCCTTTTTTGGAACAGGAACTCGTTTTATTAGGGATGGGAAGGAATACCATATCTGCAAGGCATATCAGCATGTACAGGCACTGCGTTCGGGGCTGCAATATCCTAAAACGGCACAGGAACATCCTATTCAAAAGCGATGTGCTGCCTGTAAGCGAAAAAATTTTTGCAATGGATGCCACTGGTGCGGAAAGTGCGGAACATAAAAGCATAAAGCTCTTTCCGACGCGAACATGGTTTTATGGTGCGGTAAAAATGTTTTGAGATGAATGAACTTCCTCTTGGCATGAAATACACTACTTAAAGTCAAAGAAGGTGTATTCCACTGTGTTTTGTATTTAATGTCACTCAATCAATTCTGGCTGTCTCTGCTTGTCTTATCATATTTCATATTTCGGAACCGGGTTTAAATCCGCCGAAACCTCCATTGGAACAGCGTCATTGCATAAAGACAAAACGGAACCAATGTATTTCCAATGTCATAGAATATGGAAAAGCTCGAATTGGAGGTTTCAGGTTCTATGTATTGTAATAGTAGCAAGGGATTTGGCATGAACTGCTGTGTACCATGTCAGCGGATATGCCCAGTTACCGGCCCTACCGGTCCCACAGGACCTACGGGAGCGACGGGAGCTACCGGTCCCACAGGTCCCACAGGAGTAGCAGGGCTTTCTGGTCCCACGGGAGCGACGGGAGCAACCGGAGCGGTTTATTAAGGAAAGTCAACTATCTGTAAAAATGCGGTTTCTTGTCAAACCGCCTCGCTATGGGTATTGAGTTCGATA
>CAWVKD010000041.1:0-4873 GCA_963929765.1 Clostridia bacterium
GGAAACGGACGCCGAGAATATAGGGGACAAGAATGGATGGAAACAGACAATAAAAAGGACTTGTGTGTAGCTGCTGTGCGGTATGTAGCCATTTTTTTGAAATGGCTGGTCATTTCCGGCTTGGTCGGTGGTCTAAGCGGGCTTTTGGGTACGCTGTTTCATAGCAGTGTAGAGTATGCCACCCGTTTTCGGGAGCTTCATCCTTTGGTTCTTTGGTGCTTACCACTAGGCGGCATGATGATTGTGCTTCTATATCGCCTGTGTCGTGTCAGTGGCAGCGTGGGAACGAATCAAGTGATTCGATCCATTCGTTCTGATGAAAAAATACCACTTCTGTTGGCACCGCTTATCTTTATCAGCACTGTCATCACCCACTTGTGCGGCGGTTCCGCAGGCAGAGAAGGGGCGGCGCTCCAGCTGGGTGGTTGCGTTGGTTCTCAAGTGGGACATTGGTTTCGGTTGGATGAAAAGGATATGCATCTCGTGATTCTATGCGGCATGAGCGGTGTGTTTTCTGCACTATTTGGTACCCCTTTGACAGCAACCCTCTTTGCATTGGAAGTTATCAGCGTAGGTGTATTATACTATTCTGGATTCATCCCTTGTCTGGTTTCTTCCCTTGTAGCGTACGAAGTCTCTTTGGCTTTTGGCGTTCTACCTACTCGCTTTACCCTTCAAATGGTACCTGAAATGGGTGTTATTGTGGTGCTTCAAGTGCTGGTGCTTTCTGTACTCTGTGCTCTTTTAAGTATTTTGTTTTGTGTTGCGATTCACAAAACAGAAGCTGTGGTTTTTCGTATATTGCCCAATGAGTTTGTACGAATTATTTTAGGAGGGGTATTGCTGATAGCTCTTACATATCTGGTGGGGACGAGAGATTATAATGGTGCGGGAATGAACTCTATTTCTCTTGCTATTTCCGGCTACGCCCGACCAGAGGACTTTATTTTAAAGATGGTCTTTACTGTTATCACCATCAGTGCCGGTTTTAAAGGGGGAGAAATTGTTCCCACATTTTTTATCGGCTCTACGTTTGGCTGTTTTATAGGCAGCCTTTTGGGACTGAATCCGGGTTTTGGTGCTGCTCTGGGACTTGTTGCCTTGTTTTGCGGTATGGTCAACTGCCCAGTAGCATCTATTATCCTTAGTATTGAATTATTTGGTGCAGGAGGGATTTTATTTTTTGCCATTGCCTGTGGGATTAGCTATGTATTATCCGGGTACTATGGTTTGTATAGCAGCCAAAAGATTCTGTATTCAAAATTGAAAGCAGAATATATCAATATCAATACCAAATAAGGAGGATCTGTTCAAATGGAATTTTTTGACGTTGTTGCAGCAAGAGGAAGTTATCGAGAAGCTTTTACAAAAGATCAGGTACCGGAAGAAGATGTCCGAAAAATCGTGACTGCAGGGATCCAGGCTCCTTCGGGGTATAATTGCCAGACCAGCAGCTTTGTAGTGGTAACCGATCCAAAGTTGAAAAGGGATATCAGTGCGCTGATGCCAACTCCTGCCACTCAAACAGCGCCAGTAATTTTGGTGGTACTTTCAGAGCATGTGGAAGCTCACCCTGGCATGGCATTTGAGATAGAAGATTATGCAGCATCCACAGAAAATATTATGCTGGCCATCACAGCTTTGGGATATGCTGGAGTCTGGATGGATGGCATGACCAAAATGGATGGCAATCAGGAGAAAATTAAAGCCATTTTAAATGTGCCCAAAGAAAAAACAGTTCGTACCATTATTCCCTTTGGCGTACCTCAACAGAAGGTGGTGCAAAAAGAGAAAAAGTCTTTTGATGAACGTGTTCATTATAATTGTTTTTAATAAAACGTTAAAAAAAGAAAAACATTCCCCGCCAATTCAAATCTGGCGGGGAATGTTTACGTATAAAAAGAATCAAAAAGTTAGAGCAGTTATACAAGGTAAAGACATCCACCTTTAGGTTACATAACTTGACAATGAAAAAGAGGATTATTATAATAATACTAATACCCCTGTCGGCATATGGAGGGAAACTATGAGACAATGTATGGATGCAGATAATTTACATCGCAGGTTGAAAAAAATCATCGGACAAGTACAGGCGATAGATCGTATGGTTGATGAAGATGTTCCCTGCGAAGATGTATTGGCACAAATCAATGCTGCTAAATCGGCACTTCATAAAGTAGGCCAAGTGATACTGGAGGGACATATTCAGCATTGTGTTCGTGATGGCATTGAACATGGCGATGCAGATAAAACCATTGAAAGCTTCACAAAAGCAGTGGAACGATTTGCAAGAATGACATAATAACTTTTTACGTCAAGAAAAACAGCGGCTTGTTATAAGCCGCTGTTTTTTCTTGACAAGGAAGATGGAAGCAGATATAATATACCTATACCCCTATAGGTATAAAAGGAGGGTAAAAATGGAACGTTTGGAACGATTACTAGAATGGGGCGGGGTAAAAAAAGATATTGTGTGTTTGGTGTTATCAGGTATTGCGTTGATTGTTAGCATGTTTGATTTGATTCCCCTTCCATTTGATGCAGCGTGGGTTGCCATTGTATTATGTGGGATACCTATTCTTTTGGAAGCCATCATAGGATTGGTTACTGCATTTGATATCAAGGCAGATGTATTGGTCTCTTTGGCTTTAATTGCTTCTGTTATCATTGGGGAATATTTTGCAGCAGGCGAAGTAGCATTCATTATGCAACTTGGCGCATTACTGGAAGATCTGACTGTCGCGAGGGCAAGGGCAGGAATTGAAAAACTAGTTCATCTCACTCCGCAGACAGCCAGAGTGATTCGGGGAGAGAAGGAAGAGATTATCCCTGCAGAGCAAGTTCGGGTAGGGGATATTCTTCGTGTGCTTCCGGGGGAAAGTGTACCAGTAGATGGTGTGATTCTTTCTGGCCAGACATCTATGAATCAAGCAGTTATGACAGGAGAGTCCCTCCCTGTTGATAAAACGGTTGGAGATGAAGTGTTCAGCGGTACGGTCAATCAATTTGGCTCATTTGACATGAAAGCGACAAAAGTAGGAGAAGACAGTTCGATCCAGCGCATGATTCGTCTTGTACAGTCGGCTGATGCGGGAAAAGCAAAGATTGTAGGCATTGCAGATCGGTGGGCAACCTGGATAGTGGTCATTGCGTTGGGTGCTGCGGCATTAACATGGATCATTACGGGAGAGATCATTCGTGCCGTTACTATTTTAGTTGTATTTTGTCCTTGTGCGCTTGTATTGGCCACACCAACTGCTATCATGGCAGCTATCGGTAATGGGACAAAGCACGGCTTTCTTGTACGGGAAGGAGACGCTTTGGAGCGGCTTGCATCCGTTTCTAAAATTGCTTTTGATAAAACGGGAACTTTAACATACGGCATACCTCAAGTGAAAGCTGTTAAAAGCGGGGTGGCCCAATATAGTGATCAAGAGCTATATGCATTGACAGCAGCAGTAGAGCAGCGCTCTGAGCACCCTTTGGGCAAGGCGGTAGTGCGTTGCTATCAACAGGAAGTAGGAAGCCCCATTTTACAACCGGAGCAATTTCAAATGGTCCCAGGCCGTGGTGTAGTTGCTGAAGTAGAGGGTAAGATGATCTTTGCAGGGAACCGAGAATGGCTGGAAGAATATCAGATACCTTTTGTGGAAGCAAAGTTAAGCGAGATTGACTATTTTATCTCTTTAGGGTGTACGATCATCTACGTTGCTATTGATCGAGAGTTAGCAGGATACCTTGCCCTGGCAGATAGTATACGACCAGAGAGCGTGGAAATGATCGATCAAATGGGAGCTATCGGTGTTCAGCCGGTACTGTTGACAGGTGATCATGAAGACGCAGCAGAAACCATTGCCAAACAGCTGCATATTCATGAGGTACATGCAAACTGCTTGCCAGAAGATAAGTTGACATGGATCGATACGTACAAAAGAAACCATCAATCGATTTGTATGATTGGAGACGGCATCAATGATGCGCCGGCTCTGAAGAAAGCAGATGTAGGGATAGCTATGGGGGGAGTTGGGAGCGATATTGCTGTAGACGCTGCAGATATTGTTTTAGTGGATGATGAAGTGAAAGAACTGCCCCATCTGTTGGCGCTTTCCAAACGTATGATGACAACCATCAAATGCAATCTTACCTTTTCCATGGCACTGAACTTTCTCGCAATCATTTTGGCAATTACCGGAATTCTAAATCCAGTTGTTGGGGCACTGGTACATAATGCTGGTTCTGTAATTGTCATTATTAATTCTGCATTATTATTAAAATGGAGAAAAAGAAAAATATCCTGCACCGCTAGCCTTCAGTGAAGAACGATAACAAAATCCCAGATTCTCATTGCAACGAGAATCTGGGATTTTATTATTTTAGGTGTTGTCCTTTTTTTTGTGCAAAAGAGCAGCACCTACAAATTCGCGGAATAAGGGATGGGCACGATTGGGTCGGCTTTTCAATTCAGCATGATACTGAACACCCACAAACCACGGATGATTAGGGAGTTCTGCGATTTCCACCAATGATCCATCGGGAGAAACGCCAGAAAAGCAAATTCCTGCTTTTTCAAACATGTCTCGATAATCATTGTTGAATTCATACCGATGACGATGACGTTCGCTGATTTTTTCTTGGCCGTAAGCGTGATAGGCAATCGATTCTTTGTTTACAATCCGGCAGGGGCATGCACCGAGGCGCATGGGACCGCCTTTATCAGAACCATCTTTTCGTTCTGGTGGAATATGGATGATAGGATAAGGAGTGTTAGGATTCATTTCTTCAGAATGGGCATTTTTAAGGCCAAGGACCGTTCGAGCAAATTCCACCATGGCTACCTGCATACCCAAAGAAATACCAAAATAAGGTATATTAT
>CAWVKD010000042.1:0-4346 GCA_963929765.1 Clostridia bacterium
ACTTCCAGAGCTGGTATACCCATTTCCTTATAATAAGAAATCCACGCCTGGTTCACTTTAGGATCTGCTTGCCCGGCACGGTTGAAAACCACCATTCGGGGTTTTCCTTTTGCAATCTCGTTCAAGTCCGGATTACGGCTGGATATGGGAATCCGTGCGTCTATGATTTCACACAGAAGATCTACATGTTTTACCTGCTCCTGCATCATCCGACGCGTTTTCGTCATATGGCCTGGGTACCATTGTATAATCATGTTTCCCTCCGTGAAAAACGTAAAATTGATAGAAAAAAAGAGGGGGACTCCCCTCTTTTTTTACTCTCTTTTAGATGCGCTCCTTTACCTTGGCTTTCTTGCCAATGCGGTCTCTCAGATAATACAGCTTTGCACGTCTGACCTTACCTCTGCGGACTGTCTCGATCTTTTCAATGGACGGAGAATGCAGGGGAAAGATTTTCTCAACGCCAACACCGTAAGAAATCCGGCGAACGGTGATCGTCTGATGGATGCCGCCATGCTTTTTGGCAATAACAGTACCTTCAAACACCTGAATTCGTTCTCTAGAACCTTCCTTGACCTTTACGTGGACACGAACGGTGTCACCCACATTGGCAACTGGCGGTTCTGGTTTCATCTGGGACTCTGTTAAAACGCGAATGAGATCCATTGTTTTTCCTCCTCAATACCGGATGTTCGTGCCGCTTGTATCCACTTCGTCCCATGGCGCAGCAGAGGACCACCCTATTCATAGACCGTAATATGGTACCATATCAAGAGAGATTTTGCAAGTGTTTTTTCTCTTTTTTAAATTATCTGGACCCATTTAGCAGTTATCCATGTTTTTCTCTTCTCTTTTCCTATTTAGAAAACATCACTTTCTCGCTGTTAAACATTTTGGTAAGAATACATGCGCCAATGGCCCCATAAACCAAGTTGGATACAGCAGTGATGCCAATATAAACCGGTACAGGGGAAAAGGACAATATCCCAACCATGCTCTGCACACTGTTATACACCGGGATCAGATAATAGTACCAAGCATCTGGCGCACCTCCGCCAAACATGCCTGTAATCCCCACTACCATAACCACAATCATCAAAGGCATAACCAAAGTCTGAGCTTCTTTGATGGTCTTTGCAAAGGCAGACAAAATAGAGATAAGTGCTACCAGCAGTATCACTGTCGCTAAAATGACAATACCTAACATCACATAGTCAGACATGGTATAATACCCTACCGACAAAATGTCGGAAGCACTCCCCATCAGTTTGGGAAGGGATAAAACCGTTCCCACTGTGCTGGATAAGCCAGCGAGCAAAGCAATGATCGCAAGGGCAAAGATCTTCCCCAATGCAATTTCTCCACGTCGTACCGGAGTAACCAAAAGTGTTGCGATCGTCCCCCGTTCTTTTTCCCCGGCAATGGACTCTGTTGCCACAGACATACAGCCGCTAAACAAGAAAATAAGCAGGAGCAACGGCAAAATGGAAGAAAACAGAGAACCTGTAACATCCTGTTCTGTGGCCATATCGTATATCTCATTGCCGGCATTGACATCAAATCGATTGGCCATAGTGGACTCATATTGATTCAATTGCTCTAAAATCATTCGATATGCCGTTTCTGACTTTGCAGATGTAGAGTTATAATAAATGGCAATATTAGGTGCACTGGTTCCAGACGACGGTTCATACACCTCTATTTCTTGACGAAACCGTTCTGGAAACACCATGCAAAGATCCAGCGACTCTTCTGTTAATGCTGTTTGATACTGTTCCAATGATGCCATCTCACCCTGCTGAATAGAAAACAGGGATTGATCCAATATCTCGTCCAACTGGTCAGGCTCGTTGACCACTATAACACTGGCCTGATACGTATCTTCAACAGAATACTGACTGATCAGGGCGCTTCCAATAAAAGTGTACATCACATAAATTAAGATACCGGGTAAAAAAATGGTGGTTAACACCATCCGCTTATCGCCAAAAAAGCGAAATAGCTCTTTTTTAAAGATGGTTGATACTCCGCTTTTCACTGTACATTCCCCACCGTTTCCGCATAAATATCAAAAAAAACATCTTCCAAAGGCCGCCCTTGTCTGATCACATCCAAGGCATCACATGCTGCCATTTTCCCATCAATGATGATACCAACTCTGTCACAAATTTTTTCAACCAGGCTAAAAATGTGAGTTGATACGATAATGGTCTTCCCTCTTTTTTTCAAGTGGAGTAGAAAATCGGTAACGATTTTTGCAGTCAGCACATCCAAACCATTCGTAGGTTCGTCAAAGATGATGACATCAGGATCATGAACCAAGGATACGGCAAGAGAGACTTTTTGCTTCATACCTGTGGACAAATTGGCTACTTTTACCTCTGCAAAGGAATCAATGCCAAATTGACCAAATAATTCTGACCTTCTAGCTTCCCTTGTTTGGGGATCTACCCTGTGCAAATTAGAAAAAAAACGAAATAGATAATTGGGTGTAAAAAACTCTTCCAGTTTCAAGTCGCTGGTCAAAAAGCCGATCGTCCCCCGAATATCACTGGCATGATCCACAAGGCTCACACCCCGCAACAGGGCATCGCCAGAGTCTGGCTTCATCAAAGTAGATAAAATGCGCAATGTTGTTGTTTTCCCTGCCCCATTGGGGCCAAGTAAGCCAAAAATTTCCCCTTCATAAACGGAAAAAGACAAATGATCTACTGCAACCTTGATCTTTTCTTTGCTTTTTTCCCACTTCTGCTGTTTCTGGGATAATCGAAATCGTTTGGTTAGTTCTTTGACAACCATTACTTCTGCCATTTCCCATTTTCCTTTCTGTTTGATACCAAAACCCAAGGATTCCTATTGTTTTTCTTTCATTATAATAGCATTCTAACCTAGGCAACGAGGAAGTGCAAATCTGATGGATCTAATGAAACACCTGAAGCGCTCTATCATATGCTTCCTGCCTGTGAAAACGCACAAAATCAGGGGTTCTTTCTTGTTCATACTGTTCCACGGCCTTTACCAAATATCGGGGATTAAGCCCCGGTTCCTGAGCACGCAGTATAGCAGATACCAAAAGCCTTTCGCGTTCTTCTTTGATTGTAATCTGCCGGATCAGAGGGGCAATATTGGTCCATGTCTCCTGCTTGCCTTTCCCCGCTTTTTTCCCTTTTTTCGCCACCATGATCTCGTCCTGCTCCAACAATGCCAAAAGAGCATGTGCCGTTCCTTCTGGAACACCATCATCATAGATACATTCCATTTTATAAGCAATGTATTCCAACTCCCGGAAAGGGCGCACTCCTTCATAACACATCTGCACTTTGATACCAGACGGCAATGTTTCGTTCAGCCGCTTTGGGATTTCTTCCAACAGCGTTTCGTCCAGACATTCAAAGTCCAGATATTCGCATGTACTGGTAAAGCCGACAGATAACGGAAGAGCAATCGATACAAACGCATGGGGATTGAATCCCTCTGTATGACGGACAGGGATCTCCCCACGTTGAAACGCCCGTTGAAATGTTCGCATCAGATCCAAGTGGGAAATATAGGCAGCTGTTCCTGTTTTTTCAAATCGCAATCTATGCTTCGGCATCGCAAATCCCTCCTGTCAGCTTGTCCGCACCGCAGCCTGTACATTTCGCCCGGCAATCCGGTGTAATCCGAGACTGATACGCCTGTTCCCGTTCCCGTATAAAATGGTACGGCTGTACACCTACGGAGAGCATAGACCAAGGCAGACATTCATCTAGAGAGCGTTCCCGATTGGCATAGAAGGCAGGATCAAGACCACATTCTTCCATGGCTTCCAGATAACGGTTTAAATCAAAATATTCACTCCATGCATCTAGCCGTGCTCCTTTTTCCCAGGCTCGTTCCAAAACATCCGCCAATCGCCTATCTCCTCTTGCAAACACTGCCTCTAAAAAGCTGGTATCTGGGTCATGCCAATGATAAGTAATGGCTCGTTCTTTCAAATGATCCCGAATGAGGTTGACTTTCCGCTGAAATTCTTCGCGGGTATCCTGTTTCTCCCATTGAAACGGGGTATGGGGCTTGGGTACAAAACAGGACGTGGAAACGGTAATTCTGACACCGCGGCTTTTGTTGGAAGCTGTCTTCTTCCACGTCCAAAGGACTTTCCGTGCCAATTCGGCAATGCCTATCACATCCTCGTCTGTCTCCGTTGGCAATCCCAGCATAAAATAGAGCTTTACAGCATTCCAGCCTCCTTGAAATGCAGTGGCACAAGAATTTAACAAATCTTCTTCTGTTACATTTTTGTTGATAGCATCTCGTAGGCGCTGTGTTCCTGCTTCTGGCGCAAACGTGAGTCCACTCTTACG
>CAWVKD010000043.1:0-5176 GCA_963929765.1 Clostridia bacterium
GGAATATGACATCTGGTACATCGAAAACTGGAGCCTCTGGCTGGATTTCAAGATTTTGTTTATGACCGTATTCGGCGGGATGAAAAACAGCGAACATCTTAACTGAACGCAGGAGAATTTTTTCAATGGAGCAACCGATTCGGGTGGCACAGGTGTTGAACCGTATGGACAGTGGCGGGGTGGAAGCGGTGGTGATGAACTATTACCGCCATATCGACCGAAAGCAGGTGCAGTTCGACTTCTATTTTGCCAAAGACAGTGTGTTCCCTCAACGGGAAGAACTGGAAAAGATGGGGGCGGGCATCTATCCCATTCCATCTTATACAAAGGTGTTTTCTTATCATCGAGTTTTGCATCATGCATTCAAACGTGGCAATTACCAAATTGTTCACGCGCATCTGTCCACCATGTCAGTATTCCCGCTGTTTGCAGCCTGGCGTGCCGGCATTCCGGTGCGTATCTGCCACAACCATTCTACGGCACACTGGGGCGAGGGTAAGAAAACTTTGCTAAAATATCTGCTTCGGCCCTTTGCAAAAGTTTTTGCTACAGATTATTTTGCCTGTGGTGAGAAAGCGGGGCGGTGGATGTATGGAAACCGCTGTTTTGAACGCGGCCGTGTGCATGTGATGCCAAACGCCATTGACACAAAGAAATTTGTCTATGATGAAGAGGCAAAGCGCTGCCTGCGCGCCGAGCTTGACATTCCGCAGGATGCTTTTGTGCTGGGCCATGTGGGGCGGTTTATGTATCAGAAAAACCATGCTTTTTTGCTGCGGGTGTTCCAGAGGTTATTGAGTAGCCGACAAGATGCGTGGTTGCTTTTGATTGGTGAGGGCGAGCGAATGAAGCTCATACGATCTGAAGTGGAAAAAATGGGGATAGAGGGAAAAGTTCGTTTCACTGGCACTCGTAGCGATGTGGCGAAACTTTATTCAGCTATGGATGTATTTTGCCTTCCCAGCTTTTATGAAGGGCTGCCGGTGGTGGCTTTAGAGGCACAGGCCAATGGCCTGCCATGCCTGTTTTCTGACAGGATGACAAAAGAGGTTGTGCTGACACCGGGCGCCCGGCAGCTCTCTATTGAAAACCCGGAGCCGTGGGTGAAGGCCGTGCAGGAGGCACAGCGGCAGAACACATGTGCTTTGCCGGAGACGTACGATATTTCTTCTGCTGGGAAATGGCTGCAAAACTACTATTTTACTAGGGGAAAGGATTACTTCTCATGAGAAAAATAGATCTTTTTTCTGTTTTGAAATACCTTATCCGCAAGATATGGATTCCGCTTTTATGTGCTGCTTTTGGCGCGGTGGGAATGATGCTTGCAAAAGAGCCGGCATCTGTCTGGAACTCGTCCATGATATATGGCGTCCATGTTTCCGGGCAGAATGTAGAAGAGAGTTATCAGCTGGAACGGACATTGGCGGATGTTCTATCCACCTTGCTTTCATCTGACGAAGAACTGAGCAACATTGCAAAAGAATCGGAGCATAGTTATTCCTTTTCTGCAATAGGCCGCAATGTGAAAATCAGGGTGAATGCGAGCGATGAGCAAAGTGCTTTGAATTTCCAAAATGAGATTTTGGAAAAAGCAGAGGATTACCTCAGCCGTGAATTTGCAGGAGCAGAGCTCTCAAAAGAAGCAGAGGATATGGTGGAGGTAGCGCAAGAGCCGCAGAAAAAGAAATATGCGGCTTTGGGGGCACTGGCAGGGCTTTGTGTTGGCCTTTGTGGCCTTCTGGTAGTTCAATATTTGAAATCTTCAAAAATCACTGAGTGATAACAATGAAAACAATACCCATACAAGGACAAAAGGATAAAGCACAAACCGTACTTTTACTTTGCATTTGTGTGGCACTAAGCCTGTTTCTGCAAGCTGCAAAATTTAGTATCTTCCCAGATAAATATTTTTATGATGCATCTATTGTACAAGGGATGCTGCAGGAAAATGTGCAGTTCGGTTTTTCCGATTCTTATGCAAATACGGCGCTGTTGTTCCAGGCCCTGAATGTTCTCTTTCCCATGAATTCGCAGCTTTGGGGCGGCATTGCCGTGTGGGCGATGGCGTTGCCTTTCTTCATTTGGATGGGGCTCAAATATTTGAAGCCAACGTGGGAACATTGCATGCTTTTCGGTGTGTACAGTGTATTGCTTCCAATATTTGTTTGGAACACGCATAAAGAGGCATTGCAATTTTTCTTTTTTCTGCTTGTTGCTGTGGTTGCCATGTGCTGCAAAGAAAGAAGCGCAACGGCAGATGTGCTGTTGGTGGCACTACTTTTAATATGGTGCCTTGTGTTCCGCAGCTATTATCTTGTAACGGCGGCAGGGACAGCATTTTTTCTGATTTTGACATGGCTGCCTTGGAATAAATGGAGCCCTGCCTATCGCAAAAGGTTGATTCTTGGTGCCATTTGCGCAGGGATAGTCTTGGTTTTATTGGTTGCGCTGGCCAAGCCGGATATTTTAGTGAGGTTTTTTGATGGCCGCATGAGTGTAAACCGCGCAAGAGGGAATGACCCGGATGCGAATACAATTATATTGGATGTCATAGAAAACCCGGCCCGCACAATCCCTTTGTACATCGTCAACTACGTGCTGGCAGCTTTCCGTATGATGTTTCCAATTGAGCTGATAGCAAAAGGAGTGCAGTATGTGCCCTTTATTGTGTTGCAGCTATGTTGGACAGGCCTGCTGTGCCATGCGGTTTGGTTGGCTTCACATGGAAAATGGAAAGAAAACTGGCCGGAAAAACGGCTTTTGGCAGTAACAGTGGCCTGGTATTTGGTGGCATTCCTGTTTGAGCCGGATTTTGGCTCATTTATTCGCCATCAGGCTGCTATTTTTCCGGTGATATTCCCGGTACTGGCAAAGGGCATTGAGGTGTGAAATGAAGATATTATATTTGGCTCCTACAAACAGTTTTTCAGGCGGAGAAAATGTCACACTGCAAATTGCAGCGCAAATGCAAGAACGCGGACACAAAGTAGCCTATTGTAGTCCACATGGCAGTATTGAAGAATTTGTACATGAACAGGGTGTACCATTCATTGGACTTAATAGGTTTTCATTGCTTGAGGTTAAACGTGCAATATACTCTTTTGAGCCGGATATCGTGCATGCGATGGATTACAGGGCCAGTTTTTATGCCGCTCTTTTATTTAATAATACTGTGGGGCATCTGCATAGCAATTGCCCTTGGCTAAAAACAGTTTGTCTTAACAGTTTTGCATTGTATATCACAGCACGTCGTGCTAAAACGCTCATTTGTGTTTCTTCTTCTATTCCAGATGAATTTCGGTTTGTTAAGAGTGTGAAGAAAAAGTTTATTACCTTGATGAATGTTGTTGATGTACAGGCGATCAAGAAGAAAAGCTTAGAATTTACCTGTAAGCAGAATTACGATCTTGGATATTGTGGCCGTTTTTCAGAACCGAAAAATCCGGTTGGTTTTCTGCAGGTAGTGGCACAGGTAAAAAAGGAGCTGCCGGATGTAAAAGCAGTGATGATTGGTGACGGGGAGCTGCGCGAGCAAGTGGAGAAAACAATCAATAATTTACACTTGAAAAATAATGTAGAGTTGGTAGGCTTTCAAAAAAATCCATTTCCCTATATTGCCGCCTGCAAAGTGATGGTAATGCCATCTCAGTGGGAAGGATTTGGGTTGGCGGCGGTAGAGAGCATGTCATTGGGAAAACCGGTTCTAGCATGTCCCACGGGGGGACTGCCCAATGTGATAGGAGAGAAAAGCGAAAATCTGTGCAAAAGAGTCGATGAATTTGTAGATAGAGCATACAAACTCCTTATGGCAGACAGTCTTATGTATAACGAGAAATATAACTGTCAGCAACGTGTAAGAAAGTTTTGTGATGTTGAAAACTATATGAATCAAGTTGAGCGCTGCTATGAACAAATATCTAATTGATCAGCATCTGGAAGGAAATGAAATTTATGAAAGTTTTATATATTGCAGAAAAATACAATCCAAAATATTTTTCTCAGGGTGTAGAAAGAAAAATAGAAAGTCAAGCGAAAGCAATGACAAAGTTTGGTGTGTCAGTTGATATTCAGCTTTTCTCACGGCTGTCTAAATTACGGCGTGCGCTTCCATTTCAGCCCAGTTGCTTCGATTGGAATAGAATTAATGTTTCGCAAAATGTACAAGGAATTTACATTCGGTATCAGCTCGCTGATTATACATTTATTCAATTTTTAAAAAGAATAAAAAAAGAAAGGCCTAGTATAAAGATTGTAGTAGAAATTCCTACTTATCCATATGATCAAGAGCCAAGAAGTCCTTTCTTGCTAAGGAGAGATCGTATTTATCGAAAGCGACTGAAAGGGTTGGTCGATCGCATAATACTTATTGCTGGAAATCAGAATACATTATGGGGAGTTCCAGTGTTAAACATTTACAACGGAATTGATTTGGAAAACTATAAAGTTCGAGATGTTAAAAATAGTGATAGGAAGATTCGATTATTATGTGTAGCGAGATTTACTCGTGTACACGGAATTGATCGGTTGCTAAATGGATTAGATTCCTATCTGAAAAATGATGGATCTCGATCAATAGAAATATTTTTGGCGGGCGAAGGGGAAGCCAAAGCAGAATTAGAAAAGATTGTTGAAGAGACTTCCATTATTCAAGATAATGTGCATTTTTTAGGGCATTTGGATAAAGAGGGATTGGAGAAATATTACAATGAATGTGATTTGGGCATCGAAATTTTAGGGATTACTCGTGCAGCTGAGGGAATGATTTCCTCTACACTAAAGAGCCGAGAATATTTAGCAGTGGGACTGCCCTTTGTAGGAACAACGGAAATCGATGTTTTTGATTATAAATCACCACGCTTCTATCTTAAATTACCAAAGGGAGAAAACCCTATTGATTTACAAGAAATTATTAATTTTTATGATGAACTTTATCCTCATGGTTTGATTGAAGAAAAGCAGAAAGTTGCGAATGAGATGCGACAATTTGCCGAAGAAACAATTGATGTATCTATTACTATGCAGCCGGTTATAAATTACTTTAAAAATGGTGATTAAAATGAGGCAGTACCTTTTAAAAAAAATAAAAGAAAAATCAATCCGTGTGGGTGTTGTAGGCCTCGGTTACGTAGGCCTCCCTCTGGCAGTAGAAAAAGCAAAAGCCGGGTTTGAAACAATC
>CAWVKD010000044.1:0-13260 GCA_963929765.1 Clostridia bacterium
CCTCTTTCGCCCTCAAGAAAAAGGTCATTTTTTCTGCAAAGTTCCAAAACAGCCAAAAATGTTGCCACCAGTTCTGACCGGTCTTTACTGTGAGAGAGCAAAAGCCAAAGTGATTCTTTCCCTTGTATAGAAAGAAGCTGCAAGATTTCATCTGCTTTTTCGTCCACAGGATATGGCTTTCGATCTATCAGTGCTTGAAAAATCGTAATCGGCATGGAGTCCCATTGTTGTTGTCTGAAAATCAATTGTTCCATAGCTTCTGAAAGTAATTTTGCTGCATATTCAGGTATTTCTTCTGGAAAAATTTCTGGTCCCTTTGCCAGCCAATCAGATCCTGTCTCGTACCGCAGTGCCAATTCATCCGATACTTGTCCAATCGTTTCGTACCACTCGCTCATCTGATGCGCCTCTAGAGAGGAAACCAATTCTTCCATGTCAGATTGGACTTCCTCTTCTGTCTCAGAAAGTAACAATTTGGTTTTCATATACATCAAATGAGCTGCCATAGAGACAAATTCGCTGGTAACCGAAAGGTTTAGCTCTTCCCGTTCAGACAAATACTGTAAATATTGCTCCACAATCAGCGTCAAAGACAATGCATTCAGTTCCATCTTATGTTTGCTCAAAAGGTGTAAAATCAAATCCAGTGGTCCGTGAAAATCCTCCGGTTCCGACTCTTTGGTACGAACTGCTCGTTTTAGATGAAACATAGGCAAATCCATGACCATCACCTCCTGAAAACCGCTTCTCTTGGAAAATGTTCCATTGTTTTAGATTAAGCAAAAATGGCATAGGGAAAACCTGATATGGTACACAAAAAGCGAAGCACCCCATTGATGGCAACGGTCAGAAACCGACTGCCTCCACCAAGCCAAAAAATCACAATCAAAACCAGCATGCCATACCGTTCATATTGCATCATGGTATAATACAATCGATCTGGCAAAAAGGCTGAGACGATTTTAAAGCCATCCAAAGGCGGAAATGGGATCAGGTTAAAAATGCCCAATCCTATGCTTAAAATGGCAATCTGGAGCAAAAAAGATATCATTTTGACCAAAAAAGATGTGAGATGTACATGCAAAAGCAATCCGGAAATCCATAACATCAAAAAAGAGAGCAAGAAGTTTGAAACAGGGCCTGCTAACGCAGTAAGCGCCATTCCACTTTTGGGGTGTTTAAAATACCGCATATCAACAGGCACTGGCTTTGCCCATCCAAATCCCAAAAACAACATCATCAGAAGTCCTAGAGGATCCAGATGGCGCAGTGGATTGAAAGAAAGCCGATGTTGTCTCTTTGCCGTTGGGTCCCCCAAACAGAGAGCCAAAACACCATGACTCACTTCATGCACCATAATGCAGATGAGAACAGCAGCTGCCCGCAGTCCCCATTCCAGAAGCTGTCCCCAATCAAACTGATTCCAAAAAGTCATACCTTACTCCACTATCGTGCGCAGAATACCCACTTGTTCAATTTCAACTTCTACCACATCTCCAGGAACCATAGGGCCGATACCTGCCGGAGTTCCTGTAGCCACCACATCTCCAGGTTCCAATGTCATGGAGGCCGTGATATAGGAGAGCAACTGAGGCACTGTATGCATCATCACAGATGTACGGGACGATTGTTTTACCACTCCATTGCACCGAGTTTCTAGCTTCAAATCAGACGGATCAACTTCATCTGTTACAATCGGCCCAATGGGTGCAAAACCATCCATACTTTTGGAACGGGTCCATTGTCCATCTTCTGCCTGGATGTCCCGAGCGGTCACATCATTGAGACAAGTATAACCTAAAATATAATCATTCGCCTCTTCTGGTGCAATATTCTTGGCTCGCTTCCGCACTACAAAGGCCAGTTCTCCTTCATAATCCAGTCGTTGGACAAATGCAGGTGCAGTAACTATCCCTTCGGGATTGTTAACTGTATTGATTCCTTTTAAGAATAGAATCGGATGTTCTGGCACATCGCTACCCAATTCCATGGCATGGTCATAATAATTTTTCCCTACACAAACAATTTTTGTGGGAGTACATGGCGCCAGCAGCCTTGCACCAGCAAATGGTATACTCTCTCCATCGAAAGAAAGGCAATCAAAGGGCGCCTCTTTCAAGGTGCGAATCTGCTCGCCTTCCCATACACCCCATGTAGGTACGCCTTTTTTCATCACACGAACATATTTCATTGCTTTCCCTCCACATGGTCGAATATCAGACGCAATAGCTCTTCCCTACCTTCTCCTGTCGCAGCAGAGAATAACAGGGTCGGTATATGATCTTCCAATGCCAGCGTCTCAATGATCCGCTGTACATTTGGCTCTCGCTCGCTTCGTTTTAATTTATCTGCTTTATTTGCCACCACAACATAGGGACAGCCACTGTCTCGAAACCAGGCAGCCATGGTACAATCGTCCGCTGTTGGTTTGTGGCGAGCATCCACGATCATTACTCCAAAGGTAAGCAACCTTTCACTGGAAAAATACGTTTCCATCAAACGTCCCCAACGGTCTCGTTCTGTTTTGGCCACTTTAGCATATCCATATCCTGGCAAATCTACTAAATAAAAGGTTTGATCCACAGAAAAAAAATTGATATGAATGGTTTTTCCTGGGGAGTTTCCTACCCTTGCAAAATTCTTTCGGTTTAAAATCCGGTTGATTACTGACGATTTTCCCACATTGGACCGGCCGGAAAACACTACTTGAGGTAACCCATCCCGTGGAAAATCAAACGCCTTGACGGCAGAACGCACAAATTCTGTTTTCTGTAAATTCATAAGAAATCACCTTGTGTTCCGTCCACTCCAAACACTTTGTTCAAAGCGGACGGAACACCCCTATTTTCATCTTCACTGCGCCAATACAACAGTATTGCTGCCAGACTCCTCGTTAGAAATAGGCAGTGCTGTCTTGTCTGACTTTGTCTGCTCTTGTTCTGGTGCAACAGTCAGATGAAGCGCTTCTGAAAGCACACTATCTACATGCTCCACTGTTACAAACTGCAATGCCCGACGCACCGTTTGATCAATGTCATCCAAGTCCGGTTCATTATCTGCCGGTAGAATGACTGTTTTAATTCCATGACGCAGGGCAGCCATGGTCTTTTCTTTCAAACCGCCAATGGGTAGAACACGGCCTCGCAAAGTCACTTCTCCTGTCATGGCAATATTGCGTCGCACTGGTATACCTGTTAAGGCTGATACCATCGCTGTTACAATGGTAATACCTGCAGACGGCCCATCCTTTGGCACAGCCCCCTCTGGAAAATGAACATGGATATCTTTTTCCTTGTAAAATGCAGGGGGAATATTCAGCTCTTTTGCCCGGCTTCTGATATAGGAAAGGGCTGCTTGAGCCGATTCTTTCATTACTGTTCCCAAATTCCCAGTCAATTCTACCTTTCCTGTTCCGTCTACTACATTGACTTCTACTTCCAGTAGTTCTCCTCCTACTGATGTCCATGCAAGACCATTGACAACTCCAATCTGCTCTGTTGTCTCCATATGTTCTGGGTGATATTTTCGCACACCGAGAAAATGACCTACAGTATCCCCTGTCACTGTATTGGTCTTACATTCCTGGGATACAATTTTCATCGCGGCCTTCCGACAAACGGCTGCTATTTCCCGCTCCAGGACGCGTACCCCAGACTCTCTGGTATATCCTACAATGATTTCTCTTATGGCGTCATCTGTAAAACGCAATTGGTTGCGTCGCAGTCCATGACGTTTCATCTGTTTGGGAATCAAATGATTTTTGGCAATCTGCACTTTTTCTTCGTCCGTGTAGCTGCTTAGTTCAATCACTTCCATCCGATCTAAAAGCGGCCTTGGAATGGTTGACGTGGTATTTGCCGTTGTGATAAAAAGTACGTCTGACAAGTCAAATGGTACTTCTAGAAAATGATCCCGGAAAGTGGCATTTTGCTCAATATCCAACACTTCCAGTAGAGCAGCTGAAGGATCACCGCGATAGTCGCTCCCCAATTTATCAATTTCATCCAACAGTAGCAGCGGATTTTTGGAACCTGCCTGTTGAATCGCTGTGATAATTCTTCCTGGCATCGCACCTACATAGGTCTTGCGATGACCACGAATATCCGCCTCGTCCCGCACACCACCTAAAGAAAGACGGGCCAGTTTTCGGTTAAGAGCACCTGCAACTGAAATAGCGATGGAGGTTTTTCCCACTCCAGGAGGACCCACAAGACAAATGATTTGTCCTTTTAGATCTGGTGCTAATTGCTTAACTGCCAAAAACTCCAAAATTCGCTCTTTTACTTTGGTTAGGCCAAAATGGTCTTTATCCAACCGTTTGCGAGCAGCATCCACATCCAGACGTTCTTTTGTCTGTTTGTTCCAGGGCAGTTCTAAACAGACATCCAGATAGTTGCGTATAACAGATGATTCTGCAGAACCAGGAGGCTGCTTGGTCAGACGTGTCAGTTCCTTTCTTAGCTTCTCCTCTACTTCTTCTGGCAGCTTTGCCTCTCTAATCTTCTCTTCATACTCTTCCTGCTCACTGGATGGATCTTCCCCTTCCCCCAGTTCCGAGCGAATGGCTTTCATCTGCTCTCGCAAAATATAGTCTCTCTGGTTTTTCCCCAGCTGATCCCGTACTTTTGCCTGCATATCCTGTTCTAGCTGAAGTACTTCATTTTCACGCTCTAAAATCTGGATCATTCGCTCCAAACGGCGTACAGGCCGTAATTCTTCTAAAATGCTCTGTTTATCTTCACTCCGTAAAGAGATATTTTGAGCAATATAGTCGGCAATATAACCTGGATCAGTAGAAGATAATACATTGAGCAAAACGTCGGGTGTCATCTTAGGTGCCAGCTCAGTATACCGTTCAAACATTTCACAGCAGCGTCGAATCAGAGCCTCTACTCGAGGTGTGGGTTTTGCCGGCTCCGGAGCAGGGTATTCTTCCACTTCACAGTAAAAAGAAGGCTCACTGCGCATCAACTCTTTCAGCCGACCCCTAGATTCCCCTTCCACCATAACACGTACTGTGTCACCAGGCAAGCGTAGGATCTGACGGATTTTGGAAATGGTACCTACTTGATATAAATCGTCTAATGTAGGTTCTTCTGTTAATACATCCTTTTGTGCCACTAAGAAAATCATCTGATCTTCTTCCATGGCCTCATCCAAGGCACGAATTGAAATTTGACGTCCTACATCAAAATGAAGGACAACGTTTGGAAAAATGGTAAGGCCACGCAGGGCCAACATAGGCATGAGACGTAATTGATGTTCCATTTACCCCTCGCTCCTTTCCGTTGAAAAGTTGAGAAAATGGGGCTTTGCGGCAAATACCGCATAGAAAAGGCGGGTGTCCGGTCGTGAATGTCACAGGCCGGGCCCCCGCCTCACTAGTAGTAGGCAAGTCATTGGCCGATAGGATCGAAACGCTTTCTTGCATCTTCCTCCGGTTATAGCATCAGGAAGCGTTTTCTTCAGGTGGAAGGGTCACATCATTCGAGAGCCTGACAGCAGAAGCTGTCAACTCTTTGTCTGGATTCCGCTCAATGACAGGCTGGCTTTTATCTTCCACACTCGCTTTTGTGATAGTCACCGTTTCGATTGTTGGATCAGACGGAATATCATACATGATCCCTGTCATCACATCTTCCAAAACCGCTCGCAACCCTCTGGCACCGATTCCTCTTGCTACTGCTTTGTCTGCAATAGCAGAAAGTGCCTCATCTTCAAAAATCAGCTTGACTTGATCATAACTGAGCAACTTTTGGTATTGTTTGACCAGTGCATTTTTAGGTTCTGTTAAAATTTGGATCATCTGCTCTTTGGTGAGGGCGCTGAGCGGTGCAATCACCGGTAAACGACCTACCAGCTCTGGGATGATTCCGAATTTTAGCAAGTCATGAGGTTGGATATCTTTTAGCAATGCGCCAATATCTTTTTCTTTCTTGCTCTGGATATTGCCGCCAAAGCCAATGGTCTTCTTATCCATCCGCTGCTCGATGATCTTTTCAATACCATCAAATGCACCACCGCAAATAAACAAAATGTTCTTTGTGTCAATTTGGATGAATTCCTGATGGGGATGCTTCCTGCCTCCTTGAGGCGGTACATTAGCTACCGTACCTTCTAAAATTTTTAAAAGTGCTTGCTGGACCCCTTCACCGCTCACATCCCTGGTAATAGAGGTATTTTCACTTTTTCGCGCAATCTTGTCCATTTCATCGATATAAATGATTCCTCGTTGCGCTAACTCTACGTCGTAATCTGCCGCTTGTAACAGACGCAACAATATATTTTCTACATCGTCACCAACATAACCAGCTTCTGTAAGAGTCGTAGCATCTGCAATGGCAAATGGTACGCGGAGAATGCGGGCCAATGTTTGGGCAAACAGTGTCTTTCCACAACCAGTAGGACCAATCATAAGAATATTGCTTTTTTGCAGCTCTACATCTTCTGCACCACCAAACAATATGCGCTTATAATGATTGTAAACTGCTACAGATAAGCTGATTTTGGCATCTTCTTGCCCGATGATATACTGATCTAAAATACTTTTGATTTCTCTCGGAATAGGAATAGATTGAAATTCCTCTTGTTCCACTTCCGTTTGCATCGTCCGGCGCTCTTCATATTCATCATCTAAAATGCTCATACAAAGAGCAACGCACTCATTACAAATACAGGCACCTGGTCCTGCAATAATCCGTTCAACCTGCTCCTCTTTTTTGCCACAAAAGGAGCAGCGAACCGATTTTTTATCTTCGTTTTTCAGTGTGATTCTCCACCTTTCCACAAATCACTCTTTCTGTCCAACAATGATCTTTTCTTTTTTTCCTTCATAGACGTATGACACATTATCGGTTATAAATTACTTTATCGATCAAACCATATTCCTTGGCTTCTTCCGCACTCATAAAATAATCCCGTTCACAATCAGCAGCAATGGTTTCAATGGGCTTTCCGGTATTTGCCGCCAAGATTCCATTGAGTTTTTGTTTCATTTTAAGCATACGTTCTGCCTGGATCTGGATATCTGTTGCTTGCCCCTGGGTTCCGCCAGAGGGTTGATGGATCATAATTTCTGCATTGGGTAAGGCCATTCGTTTCCCTTTTGTACCGGCAGAAAGCAAAAACGCCCCCATACTAGCAGCCATACCAATACAAATGGTGCTTACATCTGCTTTGATATACTGCATAGTATCATATATCGCCATACCAGCTGTCACTGAGCCACCTGGGCTGTTGATGTAAAATTGAATCTCCTTGTCTGGATCTTGTGCCTCCAAATACAGAAGCTGCGCCACAACAAGACTGGCAGTAACGTCATTTACTTCTTCTGACAGGAAGATAATCCGGTCATTAAGCAAACGAGAAAAAATATCATAAGACCGTTCTCCTCGATTGGTCTGCTCAACAACATAGGGTACTAAACTCATAAAAAAGTCTCCTTTCTTTTACACCGAACAAAGGCAGCAAGGAAAGTATTTCCAAAGTTACTTCTATTTATTCTCCTTTTTTCGGCACATCGTTTTTTCGCAAGATGGGGCCGCGGATGCTTTTCCACGGCCCCATCTGAGCATAATGTAATATGCCGCCGGATCGCATCCGCTTCCTCCGGTTTTTCTGCACGCAGATGGACATCATCTTTTGTGTCAGACGCAATTATGCTTCTGGTTTTTCCTCTGTTTTTTCTTCTGCAACAGCAGTCTTTTTGGTTGTACGCTTTTTCGGTTTTTCTGCTCCATCTTCTGTTGCTGCTTTTGTTGTGCGCTTTCGAGTGGTTGTTTTCTTCTCTACTGCTGGTGCCTCTTCAGCTTTTGTTTCTTCTGCTGTTTCCTCTTCATCATGATGGTGATGTTCCGGTTCGCAGTCTTCTTTCGTCACGACTACAGTTTTACCTTCTTCCGGAGGATTAGAACCTTTTTCCACCGCATGTTCTACCACAAACTCTACCGCTTTACGCAATGCCAGATCTTGTTTCAAATTTTCCACAGGTACAGCACTTCTGACACGCTCTACTGGCACACCATATGTGTTCGACAAACGTTGGATTTCTTCTTCCACTTCTTCATCCGTGGCTTCAATATTCTCCAGCTTAGCAACTTCTTTCATCGCAACATTTAGCTGAACACGATACAATGCGCCGCCTCTTGTTTCATTATACAGGTCTTCAATGGTCTTCTGGGTATGATGCAAGTAATCCTGCAGCTGCATCCCCTGTGATGCAATGCTCATGGCAAATTCATCCACCATGCGCTTAACCTGATTGTCTACCATAACGTCTGGAATATCAGCGTCCATATAATCTACTACATGACGCAGCGCCTGATTCTCAAAGGTCTCTTTTGCAATCTCTTCTCTTCTCTGGCGCATTTTTTCCGCTCTGTCTGCTTTCAGAGCTTCCAAAGTTTCAAATTCCGAAACGTCTTTTGCAAATTCATCATCCAGCTCCGGCAACTTCTTTTCTTTGACATCACGCAGTTTGACATGGAACACGACATCTTTTCCTGCCAAGTCTGCATGATAATCCTCTGGGAAGGTGATATTGATATCTTTCTCTTCTCCAGCTTTCATACCGATCAGCTGGTCTTCAAATCCCGGCACAAATGTACCAGAACCAATCACGAGATCATACATTTCTGCTTTCCCGCCTTCAAAGGGAACACCATTGTCGAATCCTTCATAGTCGATAACAGCAGTATCACCATTTTGAAGAGGACGTTCCACTGGCTCCAGCCAAGCTGCCTGAGCCTGCAATGCTTCCAAATCTTTCTGAATATCTTCTTCTTTGATCTCCACTTTAGGTCGGAAAGACGGCACACCCTTGTAATGACGCAAATGCACTTCTGGATATACCGGTGCGTCCACTTTTACTTTCAGGCCATCTTTGCCAACTTCCATTATCTCAATGTTGGGCTGGCCAACCAATTCCAAAGATTCTTTTTCGATGGTTTCATCAATGGCGCCGGGAATTACGTCGTTGATGGCGTCTTCATAGAAAACATTGGCACCATATCTTGACTCCACTACTTTGCGAGGAACTTTGCCCGGACGAAAGCCTGGAAGCTGAATGCTCTGCTTCGTCTTTTGATAGGCTTGTTCCACTGCCTTGTCAAATTCTGCCCCATCCATCTCCAGGACGAATTCCACAATGCTGTGCTCTTTTTTTGTAAGATCTTTTACGTTCATGTAACTGATTCCTCCCGTGTTTACCCTATCTGTATTATTCTATCAGAAAAGATTCCAAATTTCCATACTTTTTTTGTTTTTTACGGGATTATTTTTACCGGTGTGAATTGTAAATAATCCGCAGCAATTAAATGGTAACAAACACCATTCACATCCCCTTCTACCGCTAGCTTATGGCTGCCGCCGTGAAGGTGTCCATAATAGCAATGACGTACCTGATAGTGTTCCAACAAATCCATGATCTCTTTACATACATATCCTTGATAGCAAGGTGGATAGTGAAGAAAGCAAATCTTCTCCCGTTGTCCTGCTGCCTTTAAAGACGTTTCCAGACGCATGAGCTCCCGTCGAAACACTTTTGTATTTCCCATTTCTTCATAAAACCACCCTCTTGTTCCACAAATGGCAGTTTCACCGTAAAAATGACAATTATTGTGCAAGATATCCAACTTGTTGAAACCATGTTCCAGGAAAAATCCCTTCATTTTCCCGCTGGTATTCCACCAATAATCATGATTCCCTTTCAAAAGGATTTTGTGCCCTGGTAACGTTTCTAAAAACGCAAAATCTGCTTCTGCTTCTTCTAAATTCATTCCCCATGAGATATCTCCGGCAATCACTAATGTATCATCTGGCTGCAAAACCGATAAGCTGGTTCTAAGTTTTTCTACATAGCCATCCCACACGCCGCCAAAAACATCCATTGGTTTTTCTACTGACAAAGAAAGGTGCAGATCTCCAATTCCATATAATGCCATGGGCTTCTCCTTCTCGCCTACTTTCGATTGATCAGCTCCAGTACTTTTTCCGTCATTTGTTCTTTTCCGGTGCAATCGTGGAAGCGGACGGTGCTTTGTTTCAATCTCGCCAATGGCGCTGGTGCTGCAACACCTGTTAGCCGAGAGAGTTGGTCGATAATCTCTGTTCCTTCTTGCATTTTCGTCTGTCCAAGAGCAGACAAAACACTGTCGCAGAACTTAAAAGGACTGGCTGTAGATACAATAACAGAAGGTGTTTTATCTCCTGTTTCTGCTCGGTATTGTGCCAACACATGAACTGCCACCGCTGTATGAGGATCAATCAAATACTTCGCACTGTGCCACACTTGAGAAATGGTTTTTTTCGTCGTTGCATCGTCACAGAAGCCAGCATAAAACTGACCTTCGATTTTTTGGAATAACTCGGGTCGAACCCGGTAATTGCCATACTGCTTCAACGCTTCCATGTACTCCCGCACTTCTGCTGCCTTTCCCTTTGCCAGCGCATGGAGCAGGCGCTCCAGGTTGCTAGAAATGAGAATATCCATGGATGGGGAAATGGTATTATAAAAGGGGCGATTTCTGTCATACACACCTGTCTGAATAAAATCTGTTAAAACATTGTTCTGGTTTGAGGCACAAATGAGACGTCCAATGGGAAGCCCCATGCACTTGGCATAATATGCCGCCAGAATATTGCCAAAATTCCCTGTGGGTACACAAACGTTGATGCAATCACCCTGTTTGACTTTCCCACTTTTGACAAGTTCTGTATAAGCCGATACATAATATACAATCTGGGGCAAAAGTCTTCCCCAGTTAATCGAATTAGCAGAAGATAGAAAATATCCTTGATCAGCTAATTTTTGACGCAGAACTTCATCGGAAAAAATCTGCTTTACACCGGTTTGCGCATCATCAAAATTGCCTTCTACAGCACAAACGCCTACATTTTTCCCCATCTGGGTTATCATCTGCAATTCTTGAATAGCTGATACGCCATTTTTAGGGTAAAACACCAATATCTTTGTCCGATTGACATCCCGGAATCCTTCCAAAGCAGCTTTGCCTGTATCCCCGGAAGTAGCCACCAAAATACAAACATCTTTCTGTTCTCTGGTCTTAGCCAAAGACGCTGTCAGTAAATGGGGCAGCATCTGTAATGCCATATCTTTAAATGCACAAGTTGGCCCGTGCCAAAGTTCCAAGCAGGACACGCCATCACCCAAAAAGCGCAATGGTGCCACTTCTTTGCAATCAAACCGCTCTGGACCATACGCCGCATTGGAAAACCTCGCTAATTCTGCTGCGGTGAACCCATCCAGAAACAAATTCATCACATAAACCGCTCGCTGCTGATAAGACATTTCCTGCAACGCTTCTATGGCGCCACTGGGCAAACGAGGAAGTACTTCTGGTGTCAAAAGTCCACCATCCGGCGCAAGTCCCTGAACGATGGCTTCCGCCGCAGTACAGCTCCGCGTATCATCTCGCGTGCTGATATAATGCATACTGTTTCACAACCTTTATATCAAGTTTCCTCACGTGTGGAACATATTCTTGGAGCATGTCGCATTTCCAAGATCTGTGCTCCTCTTCGCTTTCTTCTTTGGCACTTTTTGGCCAAAGTCAACCAATAGTGTTATTATGGCAGTAATTTCTCTTCTGGTCAAGCACAGATTGAGAATTCACCTATTCTGCTGTTTACAAAGTCACCAAAATGCATTTTCCCAATGAACCACACGGGGGAATTGAGTCCTTTTGCCAAAAGGGGCATATACTTCTATCACATCAAATCTCGGCTGCAAGGCTTCTGTATCATGTTCGGTCTGATACATAAGAGCTGTCAAGCGCAGTTTTTCTTGTTTTCGTTTCGTAACAGCTTCCACCGCCTGCATAAAATGGGCATCTTTGCGCAGCTTTACCTCTACAAAAACAAGAAACTCCCCTTTTTGAGCAATCAAATCGATTTCCCCCCAGCAGGTGCGATACTGGCGTTCTGTTACTTGATATCCCTTGTGTTCCAAATATTGGGCCGCTACTTGTTCGCCCCAATCACCCAGTGTATTCCGTTTCATTGCTTCTTCCATTTTTTTAAAAAACTAGGACGATGAATGGAACATGGTCCCAATTCCTCCAGTCTTTCATAATGAGCCTTGGTGGGATATCCTTTATGTTTGGCAAAAAGATAGCCCGGATACTGTTGATCCATCTCTTTCATATACCGATCACGACTGACCTTTGCCAAAATGGAAGCGGCAGCAATAGAAGCACTTTCTCCATCTCCTTTTACAATCGTTCGATTGGGACATACAATACCTGTAGAGCGATTTCCATCAATCAATGCAAAATCCGGCGGAACAGAAAGTCCTTCAATGGCCCGGTTCATGGCAAGCATCCGGGCATTTAAAATATTGATGGCTTCAATCTCTTCTACATCCGCCCAAGCAATGGAAAAAGCAATTGCCGTCTGGCAAATAATATCAAATAATGCCTCTCGCTTTTTTTCCGACAGTTTTTTGGAATCATCTAAACCTGAAATATTGACATAAGGCGGCAATATCACCGCAGCAGCATATACGGCGCCGGCTAATGGACCGGCACCTGCTTCATCTACGCCGCAAACCATTCGCTTCCCTTCTTCAAAACAACAGGCCTCATGCTTCCAAAGCATTTCCTCCTTTTTCCTCTCCATCTTCCTTGTCTCCTTTTTCTGGCGGTCGTTCTAACGTAATACGGCCCAATTTGCCATTGCGGAACTCGTCCAGCAGAACGTTGGCCATTCGTTCCAAATCCACTTCACCACCAGAAATAAGAAATCCTCGGCGTCGGGCCGCCTGTTCCAGTAATATATGACCTGGCGCATCAGGATCGGGTTGAAATCCATATCGAGCTTCTAAGGAAGAACCATATTCTTTGGCTAAGCGCTCCATCAAAGAGAAGGCCAAAAGCTCCACATCTATCACTTCATCACGAACAGCACCTGTAAACGCCAAGTGGAGCCCCACTTGTTCATCCTCAAATTTGGGCCACAGGATCCCCGGAGTATCCATCATCTCTAAGCCACCGCCCAGATGCACCCACTGTCTGCCTCTTGTAACACCTGGCCGATTTTCTGCTTTGGCAGATTTTCTGCCTGCTACCTGATTGATAAAGGTAGACTTTCCTACATTGGGGACACCCACTACCATCATACGAAGGGGACGGCCCACCTGACCTTTGGCTGCAAATGCAGCAATTTTTTCTTTCATCATCTCTCGTACAGCTTTTGGGAACGATTTGATGCCAGAACCTAATTTACTATCTACTTCCAGAGCTG
>CAWVKD010000045.1:0-25305 GCA_963929765.1 Clostridia bacterium
ATGGAATGGGTCAGCAGATTAACAGAACAGCTTGTCACCCCTGGCACATTGGATACTGCTTTTTCTACTCTGGCACTACAGGCTGCACAGCTCATGCCTGTCACTGTATATTGTTCCATACTTGCTCCTTTACTTCATCAGCTTTTGCAGTAAGGTAACCAATTCATCGATGATCTCATCTTTTCCTTCTTGAATTTGCTCTACCACACAAGTTCGTATGTGGTTTGCCAGAAGCACTTTGCTGAAACTGTTAAGCGCTGCATTCACCGCCGCAACCTGCATCAAAACATCTGTACAATAGGCATCTCTTTCCAACATACCTTGAATACCTCGTACCTGGCCTTCGATCCGTTTGAGACGATTTTGCAGGTCGTTGTATTCTTTGTCCGAACGCACTTTCGTTTTTCCACTGCATGTACATGCGGTTGCTGTATGCAATGCCTGCTCTCCTCCCATGTTTTGTCTCCCCTCTCTATACCCCCCGGGGGTTTATTTGATACTATCATATACCCCCCTTCGGTATTTGTCAAGATCTTTTGATCCATGGTAGCAAAAAAGTGGAATCCATGCCGCAGGGGCAGTGGCATAGCAGCTGACATATTGCATTTGGAAATAAACGGTGATAAAATAAAGACCGTGTCATTTTCATTACAACGAGAGAAAGCGAGGAATGCAATATGAAAAGGCTGGCGTTGTATCTATGTTCTCTGCTGATGGCAACAATGCTGCTGGCAGGAACTGTATCGGTCGGCGCGGTGGGTACCCCGCCCGATCCCAATCCCACCCAGGAAACGCTGGGCCTGAGTGAACTTAGAGATCGGTATGATCGAAGCACCCATGTAAAAGACGCAGCCGGCTACGATTGGCCCGACTTCGGTCTTGTCTGGATTGAAAGCTATCAAAAGTATAGTTTCTTTGACCCGGTTTTGCTCAATGGCATTACCATCCCGGCTAACCTGATTGTGGACGTCTATGACCGGATAGACGGCAGCAATAACTTTCGCTTTCTGGTGCGTTACGATACCACCGATGGCAAGCCCATTACCATCACCGACATTGATGCTGACATCAAAAGAGGTGGCCCAGCCGCCGGATTCAACGACGTGAGCGCCAACGCCTATTATGCTGATGCAGTGACATGGGCAGCGGCAGAGAATATCACGCAAGGCACTGGTGGCAATGCCTTCTCTCCCCAAAACACCGTTACCCGGGCCGAGGCAGTGACTTTCCTGTGGCGGGCTGCCGGGTCTCCTGCCCCCACTGCTGTCACCTCCGGCTTCAGTGACGTAACCGACACACATGCCTACTACTACAAGGCTGTCCTTTGGGCCGTGGAGCAGGGCATTACCAACGGTACCGGAGGGGGGCGGTTCCATTTGACCGGCACCCTCTCCTATGACCAGATTTTCACCTTTCTGTGCCGCTTCGCCGGAAAGGATGCTGCTGGCAGCGACTGGTCCTCTTCTGCCTTAGCTTGGGCAGAGGACATCGGTCTGACCGAGGGATTGAACTTCACCGCTAAGGCCGACTGTCCCCGGTCCGACGTGGTCTACTGCCTATGGAAACAGCTCTCCGGCG
The DNA here is from genome assembly GCA_963929765.1 of Clostridia bacterium. Classification (GTDB taxonomy): domain Bacteria; phylum Bacillota; class Clostridia; order Oscillospirales; family Oscillospiraceae; genus RGIG529. The sequence continues at coordinate 1,579 of CAWVKD010000045.1, forward strand.
AGGGAAGTCAGGCAACGGAACAGCAGCCTGATCTCCAAGGAGCCAGAACAGCCATCATCAATGCCCTGCTCCAGGAACAGACCCAAATCAATATCAAAGAATTCGGTCTGGAGGCTTCTCAAGCAGAAGCGCTAATGGCGGAGATTACACATGTGGATCAGGCAGACTTTGGGAGCAATGCTGTCCTCCTCACCCCTGTCGATCCCAGCAATTATTACAATGTGCGGAATTACCGTTGCCCCCAACTGGAAGGGCAGACAGCCTGGACCCTGGTGGTAAATTACATTGTCACTTCGGAAGAGACCCTTTATGTGGAATATGCGGAGGCCGTCTCAGCTACTGCAAAACAGGTGGTAGCCCAGACGGTGACAGCAGAGATGAGCGACTACGATATCGCCAAGGCTCTCCACGACTATTTGGTACTCAACTGCGCATATAGCAGTCAAGGCACTTCTTCCCACTCTAGCTACGGCGCCCTGGTGGAACATGCTGCTGTATGCCAGGGCTACGCCTACGCCTACAAATATCTGATGGATGAGGCAGGTATCCCCTGTAAATTGATCTTTGGCTTTGCCAACGGCTACCATGCCTGGAACCAGGTGCAGATCAACGGAGAGTGGTACCATGTGGATACCACCTGGGATGACCCCACCCCCAACCGGGAAGGCTACGTCCGATATAATTACTTCCTGAAAAGCGATAACTATATGCGCCGGAACCAACACACCGAATGGTATTCCGGCTACCCCTGCATCAGCACCAAATATGACAATGCAAATCTGCCTGACAGCTTCGAGCGGTAAGATGAAAAAAGCGAGAGCACGTTGGATTGTTCTAACGTGCTCTCGCTTCTTATTTGGGTTGCATCAGAGGGACCATGTGCCTTATTTTGAATGGGATCAATCGTTATTTTGGAGCAGTTTGTTCAGTTCCTCCATAAACGTGTTGATATCTTTAAATTGACGGTAGACCGAAGCAAAACGGACGTAAGCCACTTCATCTACGCCTCGCAGCCGTTCCATTACCTGCTCCCCAATTCGTTGGGTACTCACTTCCTGATCCAGCGAATTGCGCAGCGATTGTTCAATTTCGTCTGCACATTGCTCCAGTAAGGTTAGAGGAACCGGTCGTTTCTCACACGCACGTATCATGCCGTTGAGCAGTTTATTTCGATCAAAACTCTGGCGGCTGCCGTCTTTCTTGATCACTACCAACGGTAAACTTTCTACTGTTTCGTACGTTGTAAATCGGCGCTTACAGGCAGAACATTCTCGTCTACGTCGGATGCTTGCACCTTCCTCCGCCGGACGGGAATCGATCACTTTACTCTCTGGATGGGCACAAAATGGGCATTTCATTTCTTTCTCTCTCCTCTTCTGTGGCAACAGATCGTATTTTACAGTAAGTTTCCTTGCGTTTTTCCCATTTGGCAGTATAATCATTAAAAGGAGAAGATAAACCTCTTCCCTTTCCATTCAAAATTTGGATTATACTTTATAAAAAAGGAGTTGTTTTTTGATGCGTCAAGTTATTCATGCAGATCATGCCCCCGCCGCTCTCGGTCCTTATTCCCATGCCATTTCTGTGGGAAACTTTCTTTTCACATCCGGTCAGATTGGCATTGTGCCGGAAAGCGGTGCTCTGGTATCTACAAAAGTAGAAGAACAGACTCACCAGGTCTTTCAAAATCTTAAGGCGGTTCTGAAAGCAGCTGGGTTGAATCTTTCTCACGTGGTGAAAACCACGGTATTCCTTACTGATTTGGGGGATTTTTCAGCGGTCAATGAAATTTATGGTACCTATTTCCCTCAAAATCCACCTGCCCGCTCCTGTGTCCAAGTAGCAGCATTGCCTGCCGGTGCAAAAGTGGAAATAGAAGTCATTGCTGAAAAAGAATAGCCAATGCTGAAAGAGAATCATCAAACATGGCCAGCCATCCCATTGGCTGGCCATGTTTAATGAAAGGTTCTATAAAAAAACAATCTTCTTGTTCGATGGAAAAACGGGTCTTTCTCTATGCGCGAGGGTGGGCTTTGTTGTAAACAGATTTTAACTTCCGATTGACAACCCGAGTATAAATCTGTGTGGATGAAATATCTGCGTGTCCAAGCATTTCCTGAATTGAACGCAGGTCAGCACCATTTTCCAAAAGATGTGCTGCAAAGGAATGTCGCAAGGTATGAGGCGTAATTTCTTTTTGGATATTGGCCTGTTCCTGATATTGTTTGATGATTTTCCAAAACCCCTGGCGACTCATACGTTCACCATTCCGATTGACAAAGAGCGCTTCCTCCCCGTCTCGTGCTATCATGTGAGGCCGAATATCTCGTATGTAATCTGCCAATGCATGCACAGCTGCCGGATATAACGGAATGGTTCGGCTTCTTTTTTTTCCTGTACAATGTACAAAAGATAAAGCCAAATTGATATCGTCTACATTCAATGCGATCAATTCACCTACGCGAAGACCTGTAGCATAAAGAGTTTCCAGCATTGCCCTATCCCGAAATCCTTTGCAGTCTGTGCATTGCGGTTGTTCCAAAAACAACTCCACTTCTTCGCTGGTTAAAATCTCCGGTAACTTCCGCTCTACCTTGGTAAAGGCAATGCCTTTCGCCGGATTTTCAGCCATCAGACCTTCACGGACCAAATATTGATAAAAACATTTCAGGGAAGAGACCATTCGCATCATCGTTGCAACGGAGCGGCCCTTTTCTGTTAAAAACGCCACATAGGACTCTATGGTCTGAGTTGTCGCCTCTATCGGACTATTCCCTTGCTCCATTGCATAGCAGACAAATTGATTGACATCTCGCATGTAAGAATGGAATGTATTGTCAGAGACTTTTTTTTCGAGGTTTAAATATGTTTCAAAAGCTTTCACGCACTCCATTCCAACATCCTTTTCCTTCCTGTTTTCGTTCTGCAATGCCGTTTACATACCTTTATCACAGAATAGATGAAGCTAAGATACCTAACACCTTGGCGGCAAAACAACATTCATATATCACAGCACAAAATAGTGCACCTGCACAGATGCCACATAAAGGTAATACTGTTTGAACAGTTGGTGGCTGATCAGCTGCACATAAGCATCGAATACCCCAAAGTATCATACAGGGAATCACCACCAATGCAGAGGGTAAAAAAGCCCCCGCTGCTACCAACAAACCGTTGCTCCCGAACAAACGTACAAACGCTGAGACAGCAAACGAGAGAAAAAAACCCCGCACTGCCATAATACTCGGAATCATCCACCGACCTGCTGGTACAAAGCTGAGCAGCATACACGCCAACGGATAACGAAAGACATCCCAAAGCACAGTCAATACCCCAGGTGCATCTGTCACGCCTGCCTTTGCCGCAGTAAGATATTGCTTTAAATAAGTCAATAGTGCCTCTTCTCCCTCACAGGCTCGTACGGAAAGCAAGCACCCTAAAAGGCTCCCTACCAAAAAACAGCCGCTTAATAGATACAACGCCCGAGATTCTGCTTTTGTCATTCGGATGCGTTTTCCCTTCTTTTTGACCGACACCACATGTCCCTTCATTCCTTTCACCTCAGAAAAAGACTATGAGGACAAGGGCTCGTTTATGTCTTTGAGATGGGAAGAAGAAGGCTCCTTACGGCGCGAGGAGCCGGAGCATGGAGCATCGCTCCAGCCCCGGCCTAATAGACACAAACAGACCAATTTCTTTTTTATTTTATCTTTATTTACCTGGTAAAATAAGAGAATCCAACGGTGAACTTTGAGACGGCTTTTTCCGAGACTCTTGGTTAATCAGCAACAGATCACTAGGAGATAAATCGGCCGGCGTATCGCAGAATTCTTCGCTCAGCTCTTCTCCCCGCTTGACACAGCGAGTCATGGCTTCTCCTATTATCTGATCAAACATTTTATCATCAAAGGCGGAAAGAGCAGCTAAGGTGGTGCCTCCCTTGGAACAGACTTTTTCTGTCAGCTCGGAAGCCGTATGTTCCCCTGAAAGCAACATGGCCGCAGCACCTTCCATGGATTTAGCTGCCAGCTTGAGCGCTGATTCTTCATTGATGCCACGCTCTTTGGCCCAATCTACCATGGCACGAACCATACGGAAGAAATAGGCTGGACTACTTCCGTTGATTGCTGTGATATCGTTGAGTTGTTTATCATGGACCAAAACAACATCGCCGGATGCTTCAAATACAGACAAAACCGCTTTGAACAAAGGATCTGGCACGCCGTATCCATAGGTAACCGCTGTAGCACCTTTGCCTATGGAAAGCGGAATGTTCGGCATAGCACGAACCAAAAACGCCTCTTCTCCTAACCCAAACCGCAAATACCGACGAGTGGCACCTGCTACGATGGAAACAATGCATTTCCCCGGCGCATATGAGCCGATTTCTTGCATGACTTCATCTAGCGACTGGGGCTTGACAGCTATTATGATCACCTCAGACTCCATCATAACTTTTGTATTATCTGTGGTCACAATAAGCCCTGCCTCTTCCCACGGCTTTAAGCTTTCCTGGGTCCTTGCAGAAACCATGATCTGTGCAAAAAGCCCTTTTCCGACAATGCCTTTTAAAATGGCAGACGCCATATTCCCTGCGCCAATGATGCCCAGATTCACATCGTACAAAACATCCAACTCCTTCTCTTTTTGATACTCTTTTACTATAATCTATTTCCCTCAAATACGCAAGGAAAAGGCGTTATTTTTTTCACTTTTTTCTCCTCTCTTTCCTTGGAAATAAATACTATTTTTGTTGTTGACAGCACTTTCCATCCTACCATCTTACGTCATATAACAAGGGACATACCCTCCTGCCATAAAGGTTGGCATGTCCCTTTATATAGATATATAGAAAATGTCCTAACGAAGATAGTTCCGCCGTTTGGGACGCGCTGCTACAAAACCTGCCAGCGACCCGCCAATCAATGCAGAAACCAAAAGACTCCACCCAGTTTCCAGAGGAGAAATATTGCGATACAAAATGACACCTGCAATAAGCAAGAATAGAAAAAATACCGCTCCTGTGCCAAGGCCTACCAGTAAAGTCTTCCCCTGTCCGCCACGCAGAGCCAGCAGACCGCCTGTAAAGCCACCCAAACAGCAGCCTGCAATACAGACTCTAGTCAAAAAAGTGGCGGGAAGCACTCCTTTCGCCATTGCCAATGCCCCGATGCCTAGCAGGAACAAACAAACAGCAAAACCAAGGGCCCCGCCTAATACCATCCGGGAAAACACTTCCATCAGTCTGTTTCCTCCCTGATCCCGTTTTTCCTTGAGCATGAAAATCCCTCCCCGCATATGATCTATTGGATCTTATGCAGGAAGGGACGCCTTCATACCTTGTTTCTAAGAAAACCATGATTGGTTTAATCTTCCCAATCAGGTTTCTCTTCTTTTTTTTGTTCCTTTTTCTCTGCCCTTTTTGATTTTTTTCCCTTTTCTTGGGTATTTTCTTCTTCCAACGCTTTCTTTTCTTCCTCTGCAACCACCGTATTTTCTGTCTGGGGTTTCTCTGTGGTCTGTACGCCCACAGAGCCAACTGCCCAACGGGTGATATGGAGACGAACACGGTCTGCTCCTGTTTCAATGACCAAAGAATTCTCTTTCACACTGACAACTGTACCAATGATCCCTCCAATGGTGGTGATCTCCTCTCCCGGAGCGAGTGCATCTCGCATCTCCTGCATCGCTTTTTTTCTTTTCTTCTCCGGGCGGATCAGAATGAAGTAAAATACTGCAATCATGACCACACCAAAGAGCAACGTTGACAATCCTTGCATGTAGCGTAAATCCCTCCATCTCAAAATATGAACTTATTATACTGATGATCCATAGAAAAAGCAAGTCTTTCCTTTTATTTAGTCGTCCCTTTCCACCTTCCGGTCCAGACGTGCACTCCACTCCCTTCGAAAATCCTCAAATTTCTCTTCTTCCAAAGCATTTCGAATCTTTTCCATTAGATGATTATAGAAATATAGATTATGAATCACAGCAAGACGCATTCCAAGCATTTCCCCTGCTTTGAACAAATGACGCAGATACCCCCTGGAATATGTGCGGCACACGGGACAATTACATTGGGGATCGATGGGCCGCAGATCTCTTTGATACCTCTCATTTTTTATGTTCAATGTGCCATGGGATGTAAACAATTTCCCATGCCTTGCATTGCGAGCCGGCATAACACAATCGAACAAGTCTACTCCTCGAGCTACACCTTCAATCAGATTGGAAGGTGTTCCCACTCCCATCAAATATCGTATCTTCTCTTTGGGCATATGGGGCTCCACTGCCTCGATGATTTCATACATAACAGATGTCTCTTCCCCTACTGCAAGTCCACCGATTGCATACCCATCCAGATCCACTTCGGCAATTTGTTTCATATGCTCCACCCGCAAGTCCGGGTAGGTTCCACCCTGATTGATGCCAAACAACTGCTGTCCAGGATTGACTCCTTCCCCTTTTTCCTGTAAGCGAATACGTTCCTCTTTACACCGCTTGAGCCAACGGTACGTTCGACGGCACGAGGCTTCAATATAGTCTCGCTCCGCCGGATTTTCTACACATTCGTCAAACGCCATGGCAACATCTGCTCCCAATAACCATTGGATCTGCATACTTTTTTCCGGTGAAAGGAAAATCCGTGCACCATTTAAGTGAGAGGCAAACAACACACCTTCCTCGGACATCTGCCGCAAACCTGCCAGGGAAAATACTTGAAAGCCCCCACTGTCTGTCAGCATAGGGCCATCCCATTTGATGAAAGAATGAAGACCGCCCATGTCATTGACAACGTCCTCTCCCGGACGCAAATGCAGGTGGTAGGTATTGGAAAGCGCCATCTGGCACCCTACTTCTTTTAAGTCCCGGGCTGAAAGCCCACCTTTGATGGCCCCTTGAGTAGCCACATTCATAAAAGCTGGTGTCTGTACTGTACCATGAGCACAAGTAAAAACACCTCTCCGCGCTACTCCCTCTGTCTTTAATATTCGAAACATCCATCCTTCTCCTTTTCCATGATGGTGTGAGAAATTTTTCTCAAAGTTTCTAGTCTTTTCCCCCTATCCTTTTACGACGATCTTCTGACAAGCTTTTTTATTGTAATCTATCCCTTCACTTTTGTAAATAGCAAAGAACAAAGGATGCATTGATAGAATGATCAGGCGCAGACTGCCAATCTGTCAAAGTATACAAGAAAAGCAGGCCGACTTTTCCTGCCGGCCTGCTTTGTCTAAGCGGAATATCTTGCATCTTTCTTGATGATCAAGCAAACTCAATGATTGTCTTTTTCATAAGAAATAATATCTCCTGTTGTTGCGTCGATTTCGTATTGATACTCTACTCTTTCCACCCGGAACTCAATTTCATAGCACATTTTTCCATCGTCCCGCTCCAATTCCACATTCATAAATGAAGTAGCGTTGGCAGATACCCCTGCGTGGTTCAATACAAGCTCTTTTGCCTGCTCTTCTGTCAAAAAAGTAGCTGTGGGAGAAGAACTGGGTTCAACCGGCTGTATGGTTGTAACCGCTGGTTCCTGGCTGCTGCTAGCTTCCGAAGGGGCTACGGATGAAATACTCCCCGTACCTCCTGTTTGTATGGTAATACCACAGCTTGAAAGGCCCAATATCCCAGCAAGAGCTATACCCAGAATCCATCTTTTTCTCATCATTCAGAACTCCTTTTCCTTATATAATTGTGATGCTTAGAGATAATATTCATTCTCTCGTCTTTTCTTTAATTTCTCTGTAAATTCTGCTGCAAAGGTTTGATATGCCTCTGTATCCATATGTTTTGCTCCCACAGGACAGTCTCGAATACAGCGGAAACAGGCAAGGCAAGAATCGGAAATTGTTTTACAATCTTCTCCGATGGCGTGAACCGGACATTGCCTTACGCAAAGTCCACACGCAACACATTGATCTGAAGTCAACGGTCGAAACGCTCCTCCTTTTCCTCCTTCGCCATCAGGAATGTTACCTGGGATAGAAAAAGTCGGAGAATGATCTGGCTTTGCCGCTACTTGAATGGCAAAATTTTGATCTGCTTTGAAATCATCCTCATTGGGACGATCTGTTTGAATTTCCCCGTAAGTATGCCGCCCAACAAGAGCAGCAGCCCCTTTTACCTGAAAGCCCTGCTTTTGTGCCAGATCTGCCAACTCCGCCAGTGCATCATCGTAAGCTCTGTTTCCATATGTCACAACAACAATGCAAGGTGTATTTCTCCCTTTGAAGTGAGAAAAGCGTTCCTTTGCCACAGCCGGAATTCGCCCACCATAGACCGGCGCGCCAAAGATCACAAACGCATCCTGTTCAAACTGTCGATCCGCCGGTTTTTCTTCTGTTGTGAGATCCTGCATTTCCAAAGAACCACCGATAGCTTTTGCCATAGCTTCTACACTCTTTTTGGTATTCCCTGTAGGTGAAAAATAAAGGTTGATGACAGTCCGTTCCATTGGCTCCTCCTCCTCATTCTGTAATAAATCGCAAAAAACAAACGGTGCGGATTTTGCCTCCGCACCGCACATTGCCTTTTTATTATAATAGTTCTATCAGAAAAAATCAAGACAAAAGAAAAGGGAAAACAGTTGTACCTTTTTGATCATTTTCCTCTATTTGTTTGAAAACCAAACAGAATTCTGTCATTGTCTGATGAATCATCCCTGCAACTGTGTTATTTTTGAATAGATCATTCGATACTACCAGCACCGTTCTTTGGAAGAAAGGAAAATGACTATGAAAATTGGGGTTGTAGACGTGGGCGGCGGTCTGAGGGGAATTTATGCCGCCGGGGTTTTGGATTGGTGTATGGAACATCATATTCAGTTTGATTGCTGTATTGGCGTGTCTGCCGGAAGTGCCAATGTTGTTTCCTATCTGGCAGGGCAAAAAGGCAGAAATTTTCGATACTACTATGATTATTCCTTCCGAAAGGAATATATGGGACTGGGCAATCTGATTCGAAAAGGTTCCTATGTAAATGTGAACTATATTTACGGTACACTTAGTAACGCAGATGGAGAAGACCCTTTGGATTATACTGCTTTCTGTCAAAATCCTGCGCAATTATTCGTTGTGGCTGAGGAAGCTGTCTCTGGAAAAACAAAATATTTTGATAAAAGCGATCTGCAACAAGACGATTATCGTATTTTAATGGCTTCTTCTTCTATCCCTTTTGCCAACCGTCCTTTTGAAATCGATGGTGTATTATACTATGATGGTGCATTGGCAGACCCAGTCCCTCTTCAAAAAGCCTTTGACGAAGGATGCGACCGGGTGGTCTTGATTTTAACTAGGCCTGTTCACATTCCTCGTGAGCCTGGAAAAGATCCGTTCCTTGCTAAACGAATTCGAAGAAAATATCCGATGTCTGCTGAAAACCTTCTCCGGCGCGCGGAACGGTACAATGCGTCTGTAGAATGGGCAAAACATCTAGAGCAGCAAGGTGACGTCCTTATTATCGCCCCAGATGATATTGAAGGTGTCAGCACCCTTACAAGAGAAAAGGCCGTTCTGAAACGTCTTTATGAAAAAGGGTATCATGATGGGAATGCCATTCTACCCTGGCTTGGCTAAAAGATACTCTCCGTTTGATTTTATTTTCTTAAAAAACGTTTAAAAAAGGATACGATTCGACACACTTCTACCATATTTCTATTAAATAATGGTAAATATTTGATGAAATGCTCTCCCAGAGGCGCATCCTTCTACTTATATAAGATACAAGTAGATTTCGTGTCAATTTCATTTCTGTACAAAGAGGTGGCAGCTCTCTCTTTTGACGTCCTGTTTTTCACAGAAAAGATTGTTTTGGACAAATGACCTGTTTGATGTTAAAATGATATCAATGGTTTTTGAAGTTTACCGAATGATGGGAGTTGATATATTCGGCAATCTTTATCTCGATCATATTATTGCAACAGTTTAATAAGAAATGAGGTTTGAATGGTCATGAATATGAAGAACAAAGTAAAAAATGCGGCCATTTCGGCAGCGGTTAGTCAGGCTTTAAAATATTTGGAAAAAGATCCAGAAAAAAATATTTCTAAATTGATGAACCTGATTGATAAAGTCACACCGGATAATTGGTACGTTACCCAACGTAAAGTATTCCGAGATGTGATAGAAAGCAAAAATCACTGGTATGACCTGATTATGAAAACCTATGATCTGGACCCTGGTACACGGGAGACTATTTTTAAAAACTTTATTCTCAATGCCAGTTTGGTAGGTAGTTCCATTCAAAATGAAATGGTAGAAAAAGAACACTGCAACATTCCATGGGCTATCTTGTTCGATCCTACCTCTGCCTGCAACATGCACTGCACCGGCTGCTGGGCAGCTGAATATGGAAACCAACTGAATTTGACTTTTGATGAAATGGATTCCATTGTAACCCAAGGGAAAAAATTAGGGACTTATATGTACATTATGACCGGCGGCGAGCCACTGACACGGAAAAAGGATTTGCTGGCTCTGTGTGAAAAGCACTCTGATTGTGAATTTTTATCTTTTACCAACGGTACACTGATTGATGAGGCTTTCTGCAAAGAGATGCTGCGAGTAAAAAATTTCATTCCCGCCATTAGTTTGGAAGGATTTGAAGATGCCAATGACAGCCGCCGTGGAGCAGGGACATACCAAAAGGTAATGAACGCCATGGCTTTGCTGCGGCAGCACAAACTTCCTTTTGGCATCTCCGCCTGCTACACCAGTAAAAACTACAAAGACATTTGCAGTGAAGCCTTTTATGATATGATCATTGAAGCCGGCGCATTGTTTGTCTGGTTCTTCCACTATATGCCAGTGGGCGCCGGGGCCGTTCCCGAACTGCTTCCCACACCAGAACAGCGGGAAGAAATCTACCACCGAATTCGAAACTTCCGCAATTCCAAGCCCATCTTTGCCATGGACTTCCAAAATGACGGCGAATTTGTAGGTGGCTGCATTGCCGGCGGACGACGTTACCTCCACATCAATGCCCGTGGCGACGTGGAACCTTGTGTGTTCATTCACTATTCTAACGTCAATATCCGCAACTGTACCTTGCTGGAAGCTTTGAAATCCCCGCTCTTTATGGCTTATCATGAGCAACAACCCTTTAACGAAAACATGCTTCGCCCATGCCCTATGTTGGAAAATCCTGAAAAGCTGAGAGCTATGGTAAAAGAAACAGGGGCAATTTCTACCGATTATGAGTCTCCTGAAGAGGCAGACACCCTTTGTGACCGCACAACTCCCTATGCGGAACATTGGAAACCAATGGCTGACAAACTTTGGACAGAAAGCGGGCATTCTTGTTCCAGCTGCGGCGGGTGCAAATAATGGATTATTGTATCATCACAGATGCCACAGCAGATTTATGCCCGGAAATCATGGAAGGACTACCTGAGGTTGCAGTAGTCCCGATGGAAATTACAGTAGATGAAACGCCTTATACATATGGTCCTGGCGGAAACATCGCCATTGATCAATTTTATGAAAAATTGCATCATGGAGCATTTGCCAGTACATCCCAAGTGAATCCCTCTACCTATGAAGCTTTTTTTACGCCTTTTTTGGAAGCTGGCAAGGATATCCTTTACCTTTGCTTTACCTCGGGAATGTCCGGTATGTATCAAAGTGCCTGTCTTTGTATGGAGCAACTGCGAAAACAATATCCTGAACGCCAGCTTTTCTGTATTGACACGCTATGCGCTGCCATTGGAGAAGGTTTTTTGGTGCGAGAGGCAGCACGGAAACAAATGGAAGGATTCACTCTGGAAGAGCTCGTCCATTGGGTAACCGAACAACAAAAAAATGTGTGTCAATGGTTTACGGTAGATACTTTTGAACATCTCCGTCATGGAGGAAGGATATCTTCTGCAGCCGCCATCGTGGGAACTGCTTTGCAAATCAAGCCTCTTCTACATGTTTCGGAAAATGGCCAGTTAGAAGTAATGGACAAAAAAATCAGAGGAACCAAAAGAGCCATATCCGCCCTGCTCCAACGAATGAAAAAAGGCTGGAATCCCGAACCATGCCGTCGTGTGATTGTAGGACATGGAGATTGCCTTGAAACGGCTGAAATGCTTGCTTCTGAAATCCAATTACAATTTCCTACCGCTGAAATCAAAATTGCACCGATTGGTCCAGTCATTGGATCTCATACGGGCCCTGGTATCCTGGCTGTCGTTTTTTGGGGAACGGAACGGTAAAAAGTCGAATACACAAAAAAGCCCTGCACGAACATATCGTGCAGGGACTTTTTTATTGCAGCGTTTTTACAAATGCTGCATAGGTTTCTATTTTTTTCTGGCATTCTGCTCCATCTTTGGCTTTTGTTAGAATATATACCTTGATCTTTGGTTCGGTGCCCGATGGACGAACGATCAAACTAGTATCGTCCTCCAGCTCATATCGAAGAACGTTGGAACCTACAAGTTCCATCTGCTCTATCTTTCCTGTTTCTAGTTCCTTTTTTTCCCCTGTACTATAATCCAATGCAAAACGGACTTTCGTCCCTGCAATTTCTGTCAAAGGTTCGGCCCGAAGATGAATCATCAGCTCTTTCATCTTTTGAAGTCCATCCATTCCCGGCATAACCAGGTTCATAGTACGGTCTCCATAATACCCATGACGTTGGAAAAGCATATCCAGCGCATCCAAAAGAGTCATGTGTTTCGTTTCGTAATATGCTGCCATCTCCGCCAACAGCATGGAAGCGGTTACGGCGTCCTTATCTCTGACATAGTCGCCCACCATGTAGCCGTATGATTCCTCATAAGAGAAAACCACCTGATGAGTCCCTGCACGTTCCAATTGTCCCTTTTTCTCGGCCATAAACTTAAACCCTGTGAAAGTATCGAAACAGGGAACGCCATACGACTCGGATACAGCCCTTGCCATATCTGTTGTAACAATACTCTTCAAAACAGCTGCATTTTGAGGTAAGGTACCAGCCTGCTTTTTCGTCTTTAGCAAGTAGTCCAGCAGCAAAACGCCGGTGCGGTTTCCCGAAATGGTTTCATATTCCCCTTCTTTGTTGCGCACCATAATGCCTACGCGGTCTGCATCCGGGTCTGAACCAATGATCAACTGAGCATGGTGCTTTTTGGCCAATGCAATCGCCAAAGCAAATCCAGCCGCCTCTTCTGGATTGGGACTTTTCACCGTGGGGAAATTGCCATCGATAACCATCTGCTCCTCTACACAAAGCAGATTTTGAATTCCCAAACGTCGTAATGCCTCAGGAATCAGCCGGTATCCTGTACCATGAAACGGGGTAAACACAATGGTTAAGCGCTCTGCACTTTCTTTCACCACATCCCGATTCATGGCCTGCTCCATCACTTTCTCTAAAAACGCTTCATCTGTTTCTGTGCCCAAAAGGGTGATCAGCCCACTTTCTACTGCATCAGCATATTCCATTTCGCCTACATCGGTAAACAGATCAATTTCTTCCATTTTTTTGGATATCGCAGCAGCCTTTGCTGGTGGTAGCTGGGCACCATCCGACCAATATACTTTATATCCATTGTATTCCTTGGGATTGTGGCTGGCAGTAATATTGATACCCGCAATACAACCATACGTCCGAATGGCAAAGGATAATTCCGGCGTGGGTCGCATATCAGCAAACAAGCGAACTAAAATCCCATGTTTTGCCATAACACAAGCTGCTTCTCTTGCAAAATCAGCACTGTTATTCCGGCAGTCAAAGCAGATTGCCACACATTTTTCTGCAGGCTCTCCATCCTCTTCCAAAATAACCCGTGCAAATGCCTCTGTTACATGACGAATCACATACCGGTTCATCCTGTTGAGCCCTAGACCCATGATGCCCCGCAAACCTGCTGTTCCAAATTCCAGGGGACCATAGAATCGGCTCTCTAACTCTTTTTCATCTTGTGCTAAGGATAGCAATTCGCTTTCTTCTCCATCGGTCAACATGCCGGAATCCAACCATCTTTGATACTCTTCCCGGTACGTCATTTACTGATCTCCTTCCTGCTCCGTCTCCTCTGACGGCGCGATCAATTCTTTTGCCTGTTCCAGCATACTCTCCGGAACATATAAGTCAGAACCATAACCTGAAAAGCCCAATACAACTTTTCCTAATTGTCCATCTCCTGGATACCGCTGTAAAACAGGAATGCCAAAGGCATGCAGCATAGAGATAGTAATACTTTCTTCTGACCCCAAGCCGGAACTTCTCATCAAAAGAACAGCCCGCTCCGGGCGGCCGTCTTCTCCTATGGGCCAAATCGGTTCTTCTTCTTTCTTCTTCCGAAAACTCCATTTGACCTGGGCTTTTTTTGTCTTTTTCGGTGTTCTTTCTTGGAGAGGGGCACCACAACAGGGGCAGTTCTTCTGCTGTATGCTGTCGTATTCCTTTCCGCACTTTTCACACCAAGGCATTGTTCATTTCTCCTTTTATTTGACAGCCACATCTCTATTGTTTTCTCATTTCTATGGCTGATCTATTTATGGTATTTTGTCCCTTTTAAAATTTGAAATCCTCGATAAATTTGCTCCAACAGCATCACCCGAGCCATATGATGGGGAAAGGTCATAGGCGACATGGAAAGCTGGATCTGTGCCTTTGCTTTCACGGAAGGTGAAAGTCCGTATGAACCACCGATTACAAACGTTAGCTTCGATGTTCCTGCCAATGCCAGAGATTCCATTTTTCGTGCCAGCTCTTCGCTGGAAAATGGCTTTCCTTCAATACAAAGAGCGATCACAGTTCCTTTCTCCAAGTCCGGCTGCAAACGCTGAGCCTCTTTTTCCAATGCATTCTGGATCTGTGCCTGGGATGGCCCATCTGGCAGGCGTTCTTCTGGCACTTCTTTTAGTTCCAGCTTGCAATATGGTATCAACCTCTTTTCATATTCTTTTGCGGCTTGCACATAAAACGGTTCTTTCAGTTTACCCACACATAACATTTGTATATTCCACATTTGTTTCCCCTACAACATAAAGCCCGCTGGGCTTTGACCGTGGGGCAACATGCAAACACACAGTGCTCGAAGCACTTTGACATGCATTTTCAACCGTTTCCAATGCCCGATCCGGTCGATTGTTCTTTTCACTTAAATGCCCTAGTAAAATGGTTTTGGTCCCATTTCCCGCTGCCCATGCAGCAGTACGTCCAGCCTCATCATTGGAAAGATGACCATGGTCACTCTCGATCCGCCGTTTCAAAAAGGCGGGATAAGGACCAAATTGTAACATATCCCGGTCATAATTGGCCTCTAACAGCAACAGATCCACTCCTTCTATGGCATCTGCCACTTGACGGGTTATACATCCCAGATCCGTTGCGACAGCGACTCGTGCTTTCCCATCTGACAGACGGTAGCCTACACTGCCCTTTGTATCGTGCCAAGTGGAAAAGGGTGTCACTTCTATGTCCTTTACCAAAAAAGGCCCATCTGGCTGAAAGGTATGTAAACGCCCTTTTAGTTCTGGGAGTTGGTACAAAAGCGCTCGTCCTGTTTCAATGGATGCATAAACAGGAATGGCGTTCTTTTTTAAAAATACCCCTAACCCACTGATATGATCTCTATGTTCGTGAGTGATCAAAATGCCTGTTATTTGCTCTTGGTTGAGATGGATCTGAGCCAGACCAGCTTGGATGCGGCGAGCTGAAATCCCCGCATCAATCAAAAAATGAGTCGTTCCATTGGAAACAACGGTGCAATTCCCGCTGGATCCGCTGGCAAGTGTACATAAAACCAATGGGATGGTCCCTCCCTGTGTAAGAATCGCCCGACGCTGGTCGTGCCAGTGCCGGGCGATGTTGGCAAATTGGAAATTCCAATCAGCCCACCTGCTGCTTTTCGATTCCGTCCGGCACGGATATAACCTGAATATCTGCACCGACGCCCTTTAATTTTTCCACTAGATTTTCATATCCACGTTCAATATGGTACACTGAATCGATTTCTGTTGTGCCGTCAGCTGCAAGCCCTGCTACAACCATAGCAGCTCCTGCCCGCAAATCACATGCCCGGATAGGGGCACCCATCAATCGGTCAACACCCTCTACCACAGCTATCTTACCATCTACCCGGATATTAGCGCCCAGGCGTTTAAATTCGTCTACATAACGATAGCGATTATCCCATACGCCTTCTGTTACAATGCTTGTACCTTGGGCCAAGCACAAACAGGCTACGATTTGGGGCTGCATGTCTGTTGGAAAGCCGGGATATGGCATTGTCTTGATGTTCGCTTTGTGTAATGGGCCTGTCCTGCGCACCACCACAGCATCATCCATTTCTTCCACTTCAACGCCCATCTCCAATAATTTTGCAGTGATGCATTCCAAATGTTTTGGAATCACATTTTGAATCGCGACTTCTCCACCGGCAGCGGCAACTGCTGTCATATAGGTACCGGCCTCAATTTGGTCTGGAATGATGGAATAGAATCCACCTTGCATCCGATCGACTCCCCGGATTTTGATGACGTCTGTTCCTGCCCCCATAATATTGGCTCCCATAGAATTGAGGAAGTTGGCAAGATCTACCACATGGGGTTCCTTTGCCGCATTTTCGATAATGGTCAGCCCTTGGGCACGACAGGCACCCAACATAATATTGATGGTGGCACCAACAGAAACCACATCCAAATACACCTGGGTTCCCGTTAAACGGCCTGATTCTGCCTCAGCATGGATAAATCCGCCTTCTACGTTGACTTTGGCTCCCATTGCTACAAAACCTTTGATGTGCTGATCGATGGGACGTACACCAAAATCACAACCGCCAGGCATGGCCACTTCAGCACTGCCAAACCGGCCCAGCAAGCTGCCAATTACATAGTAAGACGCCCGGATTTGACGCATGATTTCATACGAAGCCCGGGTATTTCGTACATGAGAACAGTCAATATCAATCGTGTGACGGTTTACCACACGAATTTCTGCTCCCAGCTCTTTTAAAATCTCTAATATCAATGTGACGTCGCTGATCTGAGGGACATTTTCAATTCGACATACTCCCTCTACCAGCAACGCAGCCGGTAAAATGGCCACCGCTGCATTTTTTGCGCCACTGATGACAATCTCACCATGAAGGGGATTGCCACCATGAATTACATATTTTGTCACTCCTGCACCCTCTTATCTTTGGTTCATTCCAACGACCTTTTCAACGATCTCTGTTGCATTCGTTTCTTGGATCTAAGATGCAAATATGTTCTTTCCCTGTGCCAATGAACAGGAAAAAAACTGCATTTTTGCCTTTTCTTTCGTATCATGGCAGTTTTATTATACCATTTCTATATTGTAAAATCAAAACAAATTTATGCACTATCTATATATTTTTTCAAGTCTTTTTTTATCACTTGCAGGACAAGTTTACCATCTGATCTAATTTTGGCAAGGGAATGACACATCTTCCACTACGATCTTATGTATCTCTCTACTACACCACTTTGGCTGTTGATCAAGTAGGATTCTTGATCTGTTGTAATGCACCAAACAGGTTCCATCTGGACCACTTCTGTTAACATGGTAGGCATCCAATATCCCACTTCTATGGACCGTATTTCTTTGCTTTGTATTCCATATTCCGCTTCATATTGGACCAGTTCCATGAGCGCAGTAAAGACAGAAAGGGTTTTCTCTGACGTCTTGCTTTTCTTCCCTTCTCCCATGAGGCAAGTCCCTTCTATGGAAGAAAGACAATGGTTTCGATAAGTTACTTTTATCATGCAGTTGAGAACTGTCAGACCTTTTACCTTTTGACACGCTGCATAAGTTATGACATGATTCTCTTCCTGCTTTTCCCATGTATCTTCCATCTCCAAATCCATTTTTTGGAACAGTGCCTGGATCTGCTGCAATTGTTCTTCTTCCGTCGGAGCACTTTCCGATCGGTCTAGGTCTATGGAAAAACTGCCATTGTTTTGGAAACTGGCTGTACCTGTTGCACCATGGTATTTCTTGGTACCGCCCTGAATCTCTTCTGTTATAGGACCACCTAAAACTGCCTCTGCCATTCTCTTCGCCTGGAGTTCGTCCCAAGTCACCTGTAAATGCCAAAAGGGTTCCTCTTGGTGCAGAAGATCTTCCTCCATGGTAATGCCATTTTTCTTTAGAACTTCTACCAATTCTTCTCTCGCCATTGTTGTTAATTGAGACGTTTGATAGTGCCGATATACCACCAAAATAAGCAGGAAAATATTCACAGCCATTAAAATCAGCAAAATAATATTTTTGAGCTTTGACCATTCCATTTTCTCCGCCCCTTTGCCTTCCTTCTTATTCGTTTCGTAATGGTTGCTGTGTCATCCAATCTGCAACCATTGTCCCATTCTCCCCATTGTCTATATACCCTCGTAAAAGGGAAATCCTCTGTGTGGATCGTTCTGAAACAGAAGCAATCACCTGGTTCAACGGCAATAGCATTTTTCGTGTCCCAGAAAAAGAATAATTCCTAATATACAGCGAAAAAGAAGAAATCGTTGCTTTTTCCACTTTGATCTCTGCCGCATATTCCCCTGTTGATAGAAAAATAGGTGCACCCTCTACCTGGCAGCCAAACCGCACCTCATACACACCGTTTTCTATCTGCTCGACTTCCGCTAAATAAAACCGCACCAATTCACCACAAAAAGGTTCTGTAAGCTGGGAAACAAGCTGACGAGCTGCCTCGATGACCTCTAACTGTGTTGGAACAGCATCTTCACAAGAAACCGGAAACTGTTCCAATGCTTTCCCTGTGTAAGTCAGCTTTCCATTTTGGGTAAGACGCACTGTATCATTTTCCTGTTTAAACACCATTCCATTTTCCACTTGGTAACTGGACATTGTGTTATAATTTAAACCCATTGTTGTAAACAATTCATCCAATGCTTCTTCTGTTTCCAGAGGATTTTTGCTTTCCAAAATGGGTAGACTTGTCGTACCATCCATCAAAACAAAATACGGATCAATAGAATTCTTCCATTCTGTTTCAAACGCAAATTGTGCGCCATTGGGTAGATAGCCTGTCACTGCCTGTTCCAGCTGCTCTTTTTCAATCTCGCCCGTCCTACAGGCATAATACAGGCCATCATCTGCATTGATATAATACAAACAAAGGGTACCATCTTCTCTTTCTCCCACCAGAAGCCGCTTGGCAAAATGGGGCAATTTTTCGTTTTCAACACCACCATTGAGCCATCCACAGAGAGCCGACATAGGAATAGCTTCTATCCACTCAAAAAAACACCCTTCTTTTTCCAGCGCCTCCTGAAATGCCTTTTCTGAAATCTTCTCTGGCATACCTGCTGAACTCAGCACTTCTCCCAAAAAGCCTCCAATTTGTCCAAAGAGTCCCTCTGTTTCTGCCGTTCCATATTGAACACACCGCCTACCAGAAGAGGAAGTCACAACAATACGAACAGGCGAAGAAGCCATTTGGATCCCCGACTGCATGCTATTTCCGTTTCCACCAGAGGAAGACCAATTTCCTCCCCAGGAAAAGGAAGCATCATTGACCAGACTTGGGAGAAAATATGCTTTTGCCGCCAATATCAGTGCAGTAATACTTAAAACGACAATCCCCAATGTCTTGCCCCATTCGATCAACTGCCACTTATGTTTCATTCTTTTCGCCTCCAGCACTTTTCCCTCCAATCGGAAGTGTAATCCGCACAGAAAGTCCTTGTGGTTTGCGGTCAGAGAGCTGGATGCTGCCACCGTGTTGCAACACAATCTCTTTTGCTATCGAAAGACCTAACCCAGTTCCTCCAGATTCTCGGGACCGTGCTTTATCAACCCGATAAAATCGTTCAAAAATACGATCTTTATCTGCCTCCGGAATGCCAATTCCATTATCCGATACCTCTATCCAAACAGTTTCCCCTTGCTGACCTGCCGATATCAAAATCTCTCCACCATCTGGTGTGTATTTAATAGAGTTTGATACAATATTGGTCATTACCTGTTCGATACGGTTGCGGTCTGCATAGATCTTTGGTAGCTGATCTGGAAGATTCAGCTGCAATGTGTGGCTATGTCGGCTAGCTTCCAAATAGTTGGCCTGATAAACCCCTTCAATAGCATCGGAAAGCAAAAACCACTCACACTGAAGCTCACTTTTTCCATAATCCATACGAGAAAGGGTTAATAAGTCCTGCACAATATGGGTCATGCGATCTGTTTCGCTCAAAATAACAGAGAGAAAATTTTCTCTTATTTCATCGGGAAGATCCTCTGTATCCAACAGTGTTTCTGCATAGCTTCGGACATTCGTAAGAGGTGTACGCAATTCGTGAGATACATTTGCCACAAATTCCCGCCGCAGTTCTTCCGTGCGCCGCTGGACTGTCACATCATAGATGACCACCAAAACACCACCTTGCGCCTCGCCAAAAAAAGGCGCAATCAGGAGTTCTAAATGGCGTGTTCCGATTTCTAATTCTCCTTTTTCATACTCCGACTGGGCAAGCTGCAAAACGCGAGACAGAGGAACAACTGATTCAAACAATGCACTATAAGTGGTTGTTTCATCAAGTTCCATTCCCAGCATCTTCACTGCCGCCGGATTTTTGTGGATAATTTGCCCTCCTCTGGAAAAGGCCACCACTCCGTCTGTCATATGCAAAAACAAGGTATTTAATTTATTTCGCTCGTTTTCTACTGTATTTAGCGTTTCCCGCAAAACGCTTGCCATGTGATTGAATGTCCCTGTAAGTACCCCTATTTCATCTCGGGATGCCACTCGTATTTTGTGAGAAAAGTTTCCTTTTGCTACATTTTCTGCTGCATCTGTTAACCTTTCAATGGGTGTTGTCATGGTTTTGGAGAGGAGAAAACTGAGCATGGCGGCAATGGCAAGGCCAAAAATCAAAGCCTCTATGATAGTAAAAAACAGCTCATTATTAAGATTTCGCATGGTCTCTCGATTATCTAATATGTAGATAATATACGAATGATCACCGCTGGTGATGGGCATGGCCACATCCATATAAGATGCAGTCACATCACTGTGATATCCTTCTTTCCCTGCCATAGCAGTTAAAATGTTGGGGGTCATTTCCAGCGCCTGGCCCTGCTCTCCGTCAGACCCGGCTAAAAAAGCACCCGTCTTTCCATCCAATATAAAATAGTTGCGCGTACCACTGTTGATACCCAAAACCCCTGCATTACCTTCCAACATATTTTTGATCTCTTCAACACCATTTTCAGATGCTGCTTTGCTTTTCAGATCATTGTAAAACTGTTCATCGGAAAATACCGTCTGCATCTGCTGATAAAAGGAGCGGAGATAAAAATGAACCACACTGTTGGTTAGAAATACACCTACCACTGTCATAAGTGAAATCATCATCAGCAGCATGATCATAACCAGCTTCATATGCAGACTTCGGAACATATTGACTTCCCTTCTCTCTTACTTTTTATTCAGGTTTTAGACTCTTCTGCTTTTGCCATCAAATAGCCTGCTCCTCTTCGGGTGAGCAAAAGAGACGGTTGCGCAGGATTGTCTTCAATTTTCTCCCGCAGGCGCCGAACCGCTACATCCACAGTGCGCACATCGCCCACATAATCATAGTTCCAGACTTTTGTCATCAGATCTTCTCGGGAGAAAACGGTTCCTGGCTGTTGAGCTAAAAAGCTAAGAAGATCATATTCCCGTGCTGTCAACTCTAAAAGAACGCCTTTTTTATACACAATTCGGGCGGCCTCGTCAATTTCCAATGGGCCACAGATAATATGATTGCCCTCCGCTGATGGTTGCTCTTCCTCCATTACCGTGCGACGGATATTGGCCTTGACCCGCGCCAGCAGCTCTCGCATGGAAAATGGCTTCGTAATATAATCATCTGCTCCCAGCTCCAGACCCATCACTTTATCGGCCTCTTCTTCTCTTGCTGTCAGCATAATGATTGGCGTCTTTCTCTGATGGTCACGGATGGTTCGGCAGACCTCAAATCCATCCATTTTGGGTAACATAACATCTAACAAGATCAAACTTGGATCCTGCTCCAGTGCAAGCTGCAATCCTTCTTCTCCATCATGTGCTTCCAACGTCTGATATCCCTCCCGCTGTAAGTTGAATCGAAGAATATCTACAATATTTTTCTCGTCTTCCACAATCAGGATGCACTTATTCAACAGGAACCGCCTCCATTCTTTCAAACCAGGGCACATGGATACAGTACTCCACATGCCCTGCTGTGACTTTCTTTAATATCTCTCCAACATCATTTTCGCTTTTAATGCAGCTGCTATTGTCTTGCTATCACGTACCTCATCTTGCAATATGCGGTCTACCAATTCATCCAATGGTACTTTTTCTGTTTTTAAAAATTCATCTTCATCGGGTGTTGCCTCTCCCTTTTCCAGATAGCGAGCCAAAAACAGATGAATCTTTTCTGTGCAGAAACCCGGCGAAGAATAACTGACACCTAGCGGCAACATTTCACCTGGAACGTATCCCGTCTCCTCTTTCAGTTCCCGCAGGGCACAAACCCAAGGGTCTTCTCCTGGATTGAGTTTTCCAGCTGGGATTTCCAGTAACTCCTCTTCAAAGGCATATCGATACTGGGTGACCATGATCACATTATTGTCTTCATCCAATGGGAGCACTGCCACTGCGCCTGGGTGATCTACAACCTCCCTTGGCGCTGTTTTTCCATTGGGAAGTTCCACTTGATCCACTCTTACAGTGACAATGACTCCATCGTAAACTTTTTTGCCATCTATCTTGCGCTCTGTTAAATCCAAAATGAAACGCCTCCCTTTCTTTTGACCGTAAAATAAAGCCAATCACTCTCTTTTACTTTTTGGGCTATTATAACACAACCATATTTCTTCCGCTACTCTTTTTCTCTGAATTCTTTTTTCTGTTCTGTGTTCTTTGGCAGAAGAACCAACCTTTCCCACTATCCTTTCCCCGGATTCCAGGTTATAATATACACAAATTGTGTCAGGAGGACAATACATATGACCATTCAGCAAATCAACCCTGCCAGTATCGCAGTTTATCTCTCTCCAGAAGATCTGGCAGACCACGGCTGCCTTGCAGACAATCTGACAGTCCAACAGGCTTTCCATATCACCCGTATGGCCTGTGGAAAACTAGGATTTTCTCCTTCCGGGATCCTGGAAATTGAAGCGTTCCCCGATGCCTGCGGCGTATTGGTCTTTGCCAAACTGCATGAGCGGCGCCATATGCTGTTTCGCTTCTCCAATCTAGAATCTCTTCTCTCTGCCATTACGGCTTTACCCCGTCCCTTCCCAGATGCCTCTCTTTCCTATTGGAACCACGCCTATTTTCTCTCTTTCGTTGCATCGATTCCTTCTTATCATAGTATCTTATCTGAATTTGGTGAGCCCATTTCCCAAGAGGATTCTTATATGGCTCATATCAATGAACATGGAAATTGTATTATAAGCAAAAATGCTTTGGAACAGCTTTCTATTGCTTTTTCTCTTCACAATAATGACGATTATAATCCCAACCATAAGCCTGCCAGTTGAACTGGCAGGCTTATGGCTGTATTGCAGTATTCAATCATCCCGCCTTTGGAATTTTACCCTCCCCTTTCTTCATCATTCGACCCATTTGTAAAATTTGCAAATTTTCTGTTGACAATGAGATGGTCCTGTGCTAGAATAATTTTCGTTGCTGTTGGTGTCAGCATCATCATTGATATGGGGGTATAGCTCAGCTGGGAGAGCGCTTGAATGGCATTCAAGAGGTCAGCGGTTCGATCCCGCTTATCTCCACCAAAGGGT
>CAWVKD010000046.1:0-7147 GCA_963929765.1 Clostridia bacterium
GAACAAATATCAAAATGGCTGCCACTAGGCGTATCTTTTGTTTGCTTACCTTTCCAGTTCGCTTCCTAGTATTTCCCATTTTTGATACATTTCCTCCAATTGACGCTCTGCCATTTCTTTTTCTTGAAAAAGTTCCTCTAATTTTTCGTAATCGCAAGCAGCTTCTTCCATAGAGAGAACCAATGCTGCAATCGTTTTTTCCATATTTGCAATGTCCCGCTCTAAAATAGATAATTGTTTTTCAGTACTTTTTTTTGTTTCTTTTTTAGGCAATTTTTTTCGTTTTTTTTCTTTTTCTACTTGTTCTACCCGTATCTCTCGCTCTTGTGCTATTTGAAATGCATGGTAGTTTCCGTGAAAATCCGTCAGTGTTCCATTTTCCAAATACCAAACACGTGTAGCAAACCGATTTACAAAATATCGGTCATGGGATACAAAAAGCAAGTTGCCACTGTATTGTTCCAATGCTTCTTCAATCCATTCTCGGGAAGGAAGATCCAAATGGTTCGTTGGCTCATCCAAAATGAGGAGATTGATTTTATCATCCATTAACATGCAGAGTCTTAAACGAGATTGTTCTCCACCAGAAAGCGCAGATACAGGTTTAAAAACATCCTCACCCTGAAACAAAAATGCACCTAGTCGATCCCTAGCTTCCTGAGTGGTGCAGTTTTCCTCATAGATCATAGTATCCACCAAATTACGTTCCGGATGGGAAAAATGGACTACCTGTGGTAAGTATCCTATTTTGACCGTAGGCCCTATTCTCAATTTTCCAGATGTAGGGGTGTATTCTCCCAGGATTGTCCTGAGTAGTGTCGTTTTTCCCGTTCCATTATCTCCCAAAATAGCAATCCGTTCACCGCCAATGACTTCTAAATTGACATGTTGAAATAGTGTTTTTTCGCCAAATTCCATAGACAGGTCATAGGTTAAAAGTACTTCATCACCATAAAAAGCCTGTTCCTCAAAACGTGCTTTCATGGCTTTTGGCGTTTTAGGACGCTCTGTTTTTTGAATTCGTTCTATTCGCTTCTCCATAGCAAAAGCACGCTTTTGCAATTTTTCACTCTGAATTCCCCACCCGTGCATTCGTTCTGCAGTATGAGCTAACTGACTGATCTTTGCCTGTTCTTTTTCATAACGACGCCACTGTTCTTCTAAACGTCTTTTCTTTTCTACTACATAGAAGCTATAGTTTCCACTGTAAAAGGAAAGATATCCATTTTCTAGTTCCATTACACGGTTTACAACACGATCCAAAAAATATCGATCGTGCGAGATTACCAAGACAGTTCCGGAAAAAGAATGTAGGTATTCTTCCAGCCATTGGATGGCATGTAAATCTAAGTGATTGGTTGGCTCGTCCAATAACAAAATATCCGTATTTTCTAAGATCAAACGTGCCAAATTGACTCTTGTTTTTTCACCGCCAGACAAAGTATCAAAAAGTTGTGTTTGCATGGATTCGGAAATCTGGAGACCGGAAGCCACCTTATGTAAAGCTACATCCGTTTCATAGCCCCCTGCCCGCTCAAATGCATTTGACAAAGTATCATATCGGTCTAAAAGCGCAGGAGAGGACTCCTGCGCCATTTGTTCTGTCAGCGCTTCTATTTCTTGCGCCAGTGCATCCACTCTCTGAAAGGCTGTTTTCAACACATCCAAAACAGTATAACCAGGAGGATATACTGGAATTTGAGAGATTAACCCTAAACGTCGATTTTCTGAGATGATCACGTCTCCTTCGTCGGGTTCCATCTCGTTTGTTAATATACGAAAAATAGTGGTCTTCCCTGCACCATTTGCACCCAAAAGACCAACTCGTTCGCCAGTATGGATTTGAAAACTTACATGGTCCAAAATTGCTTTTTCTTGTTCAAAGGACTTTACTAGCCCCGAAACGGAAATTTCTATCATGAATTGTTCCTCTATGATTGATTTTTTTTGTAAAACAGAGTAATATCAAAAAGTCCTCATTTATGATCAATACCAAAGGAGTGGTTTAACTATGGAAGCTATTCGCTTTTCCAATCGAACTCTGCACTTGTTAGATCAAACCGCTTTGCCACAAAAGGAGGTTTGGCGAGAATATACTCAATATCAAGATGTAAAAGAGGCGATTTCTACAATGGTTGTACGCGGTGCACCTGCTATTGGTATAGCAGCTGCTTATGCAGTCGTTTTAGCAGCATACCAATATTTTTCTGATTCTCCTAGCACAAAAGAGATTTTTTTCAGCAAGATGATGGATGCTATAGAAGATTTGAATTCTGCAAGACCTACCGCTGTCAATTTATCTTGGGCATTAGAACGAATGAAGTGTCTTCTTCTTTCTATTCCACTGTCTGCTTCTGTTCCTGATATTTTGCTGAAAGAAGCTATTTCTATTCACGAAGAAGACATTCAAATGAACAAACGGATGGGAGCTTTTGGTGCAGATGTTGTGCCACATCATGCTGGCATATTAACACATTGTAATGCTGGTGCTCTTGCCACAGGTGGATACGGTACCGCCTTAGGTGTCATTCGCGCAGCGCATGAGCGCGGTTTGGTTTCTATGGTTTACGCTGATGAAACACGTCCTTTGTTACAAGGTGCCCGACTTACTGCATATGAATTACAAAAAGATCATATTCCTGTTACAGTTTTGACTGATAATATGGCTGGAGCATTTATGGCTTCTGGAAAAATCCAAATGGTTATTTTAGGCTGTGATCGAATGGCGGCCAATGGAGATTTTGCTAATAAAATTGGGACCTATTCCCTAGCTATCTTAGCACAATATCATGGAATTCCATTTTATACAGCACTTCCTGTATCAACAATTGATTTTTCCATTAAAAATGGAGATCAAATTATTATTGAAGAACGGGACTGTAATGAGGTACTAAACTTCTCGGGTGTAAAAACAGTACCTGATGGTGTCCTAACATCCAACCCTGCTTTTGACGTTACACCTCATCATCTTCTTACTGGTATCATTACAGATCAAGGAGTGCTATATCCACCATTTGATCAACATATTGCCGCATTAAAGCATTAAGCTGTGGTAAATTCTTTTAATTTTTGGACAATATCTTCGAACGCCATTCCTCTTGATGCTTTCACCAATATTGTACAACATGGTCCGACTAGGGTTTTTAAAAGAGGTATTGCCTCTTCCTTGGTTTGGAAGTAGAAAGACTGGGAGATTCCCGCTGCCAATGCAGCTGTGTGGATCTCCTTTGCCATTTCTCCAATGGCAACGAGGCAGTCAATGCCTTTCTTTCCCAAATATTCCCCTACGCCACGATGTAATACTGGGGCCAACGGACCTAGTTCAAACATATCGCCTAATATGGCGATTTTATAGGTGCCGTGTGTTTGTGCCAATACTTCGACTGCAGCACGCATTGACTGGGGACTGGCGTTGTATGAATCGTCTAAAATGGTAATATCATTGGCTTGGTGTAAGATATTCATCCGCATTTTTGTGGGCGAAAAATCGGCAATGCCTTGAATAATTTCTTCTTTTGTGAGACCAAACACTTGGGCAACTGCTGTTGCTATCAGAACGGGATATATCATGTATTCGCCCAATGCAGGAATTTCTGCATTCCATTCTAATTGCGGCGTTTGAATATGACAAAAGGTTTTCTTTTCACCGTCGTTGGTAATTTCACTCGCTATAAAATCATTGTTTTTTCCTTTACCACACCATAAAATCGGAAATGGATATTTCCCGTCCAATGTACGCAGCAAAGGATCGTCTCCATTTAATATGACGGTGGATTTTGGCCTCATAGAATCAAAAATCTCGCATTTGGCTTTTAGAATATTTTCTCTGCTACCTAAAAACTCTATATGTGCATCGCCAATATTGGTAATGACTGCAATATCCGGTTCCACAATTTCACTTAAATATTTGATTTCACCAAAGCTGCTCATCCCCATCTCAAGAACAGCGCAGTGATAGCTGGAGTTTAATCGCAATAGTGTCAAAGGCAAACCTAATTCATTATTATAATTGCCTTCTGTTTTCAGCACTTTATATTTTGATCCTAAAACAGCAGCAATCATATCTTTGGTCGTTGTTTTCCCTACACTTCCGGTAACAGCAATAAAGGGAATTTGGAATTTCTGCTTGTAATACTTTGCTAAATCCCGCAAAGCTTTCTGGGTGTTTTTTACTTGAATATAGTACTTCCCTTCCAAATATCGATCTCGTTCCCGCACGGTAAAAGTACCTGCTGCTCCGCTTGCCAATGCATCTTCGATGAAAGCATGGCCATCAAAGCGTTCACCCAGAAGAGGTAAAAATAGAGTGCCTTTGTGGATTTGTCTACTGTCCGTATCAATTCCCACAACCACTTGTGTTGTATCGGTTTGACTTCCTAAAAGACGTCCCCCAGTGGCATCTAGTATTTCACGTATTGTAACAGGTTCCATTTCTTTTTTCCTTTCCCTCATATTCCACGCAACCGAAGCGATGCGTCAATGATGACTTTGCAAAGGTCATGATAAGAAATGCCAACAGCTGCCGCTTCTTGTGGAAGCAAACTGGTTGGTGTCATTCCTGGTAATGTATTGACTTCCAAAAACCAGGTTCTTCCATTGGTATCTAAAATAAATTCACCTCTAGAATAAACCGAAAGTCCAAGTGTACGATGAACTAAAAGTGCAGCATCCCGCAACTGATGATCTTCTTCTTCTGTTATCGCCGCCGGACACACTTCTAAAGTAGCTCCGGGTTGATATTTATTTTTATAGTCATAAAAGCCTATTTTGGGAATAATTTCAATGGGAGGCAAGCTGGTGTCTTCTAGTACACCCACAGAGAATTCTCTTCCTTCGATAAATTGCTCCCAAATAATTTGATCGCCGTACTGTAATACATCTTTTAGTGCTGACATAAGTTCTTTTTTTGTTTTAGGTAAAAACACACCAATACTTGATCCACCATTGTGGATCTTTACAGCACATGGAACTGAAAGTGTTTCGACCAAAGCAGGGATTTCATCTTGAGTGTATGAAAGCAATTTCCAGTTAGGTGTGAGAACACCTGCTTCAGCCGCTAATTGTTTTGCTATATGTTTATCCATTGCTAAGGCAGAACCCAAGAATCCTGATCCTGTGTATGGAATTCCCATCAAATCAAAGGTTGCTTGTATTTTTCCATCTTCTCCACATTGGCCATGAAGGCCAATGAAAACCAAATCAGCACATTGGCAAATTTCCAATACATGCGGGCCAAAAAAATTTTTTCCGCCATCTGCTCGCTTGGCACGAATAGCTGATAAATCCGGCTCTTGTTCACTAATCTGCTCTATAGTCAGTGGCGGAAGCCTATCAAACAATGCGCCAGGCTCTGTTGTTTCCAAGCCCAAGTAGGCATCTACCATGACTGCTTGATGACCCATTTCACGTAATGCTTTACAGACAAGCGTACTGGATGAAAACGACACATTTCGTTCTGCGGAAAAACCACCGGCCAATACTACAATCTTCATGAGGGAATGTTCCTTTCTTTGAGCAGAAACTATATTTTATTTTCTGCTTTGCAAATTTAAATCTCATAATAGTAGTCTAGTATATCATAATTTTATGCAAAGCTCAACCTGAACTTGCTTATGAGAAAGGCAGAAGGCACTTAGATGAATTCTAAGCGCCTTTTTCTTTTTCATTCAATGGAGCTACCTTTTCAGCTATATCTTCTTCTTTGCTTGGATGATCTTTATGAACATCTCGTTCATTCCATAGTCGTTGCTTAACTCGTTGTAATGCATCATTGAATGAACGGGAACTTATTTTGGGGAAGGCGCGTAAAATTCGTTTTTCTTGGAAAGTTCTATTTTGCAAAAGTGAGCGGATCCGTTCTGTATAAGATCGGCTCTTCTCAAATTTTTCTGACAAAGATGTGAAAAGTGTTCCTGCTTGTGTACGGGATTCTTTTAAAAAGCCATTGATTGCCATTTGAATCTCTGCTAACTTGTTGGTAAATTGTGTTAAATACAAAAATGTAATGATACAATCAGCCAATAGAATGACAAATAAAAATATGGCAGCCATCCAACGTGTTGTTTCTGGAATTTGGTATGTGACTTGCTCTACCCATGGATGAACCCATTGGATTAAAATGACAGCAAAAGCGCCAAAGACGGAACCAGCCAAAAGACACACTCGCCCATGAATATTTAGGAAAAAATCATCATACTCCCACCATCTGGTGTGAAACATTTTTTCCAATGCCCAAGAGGTCGCATATTCTAAAGCACTAGCAGAAATCATACCCGCAAAGAAAATCAAAATGGGATTATGCAACCATCGCAGTGCTACTAGAAACAATGTTGCACCGGCGCCATAAATGGGGCAGATGGGGCCGTTTAAAAATCCACGATTTATCCATTTTCTTCCCAAAATAGAACAGTAAATTGATTCATATGTCCAACCAAAGAGACTATAAAACAAAAACCAAAGGAAATAGTTACAAACTGTCATGGAGTAATTCTCCTTTAAAAGAAACACCAACAGTCGAAAATAATTTTCTTTTGATCATAGAATAGGGATTACGTTTGAATACTTCTGCCAGAGAACAAATTTTATCTACAAGGCAGACTACAAACCCTTCACGAAAACGAGGCGGTTTCGGTGTCAAAGGAAACATATGACGTTCGATTACATTGCATGCAATTTCGTTTAAAGTGCAATCCCGTTTAGCATTTTTCAATGCAATACCAGGATGGCGAAATCCATGCATCTGATTAATTTCATTCGGGATATGCCAATCATATAAAAAATAATCGTGCAAAAGAGCCCCATAGATAAGGCTTTTGTAATCACATTTAATCTCTAAAGTTTGTACCAGCCAGAAGCTGTAATATGCAACAGCAACACTGTGCCATAAACAAGAGGTTGTTCCATGTTGTAAATAATCATCCATGGTATGGAATGCTGTATTTCGAAGTAGGTCATCAAGGCATTTTTGAAAATACTGATGTTCTTCTTTCCCTAGATTAAACATAGATCTATTCCTTTCATATTTTTCAATATTAAGGCAATGCAGTATTAGTGTTATGAGAGATTTTATCATATTAAGATACTTGGGACATTATAGCATAGTTTACATCATTTAGCATCATCTTTTTCAATGAAAAAGACAAGATTT
>CAWVKD010000047.1:0-3508 GCA_963929765.1 Clostridia bacterium
CAAGTGGTTGAAGGGTCCGCACTCGAAATGCGGTAGGTCGGCTTCAAACCGGCGCAAGAGTTCAAATCTCTTCATCTCCGCCATAAGAAACTATCTTTCATACAAAAACAGCCTTCCAAATCGGAGGGCTGTTTTTGTATCTGGGCCCGGAAAGCCTAATATTATGGACTTTCCTGGCTTTTTCTGTTTTCCGGGAACTTGGCGGATTATGCTGTCATCATCTTGTTTCCCATTGTGGCGAGCATTTAGTCCCATAGCGTCCCTGTCTTTCGCTGGATGATGGACAACATTTACATTCGAATCGACCCGGCAGGGAACATAAAACCGGACAAGGAAAAATCCACAGAAAAAATCGATGGCGCCGTTGCCACCGTTATGGCCCTTGATCGGGCAATCAGATGCGGCAACGACACCAGCGAGTCAGTCTATGACAGCAGAGGGCTGCTGTTTATCTAATCTGCAGGGATTAGTCATCATCCTCGCCATAACCATAGACAGTGTTTTTAGTCCGGCAATGAGGACAGATGATGTAGGCGTTGGGATTGTCACCATCCTCCCAGGGCAGCGTAAGGTCTCCTCCGCTGAGGGACATTCCACAATTAATGCAGTCATCCATAAGTAAAACCTCCTGTTTTTGAATTTCCTGAATACGTTTTTGACGATCGACAATAGCTGTGAGTTCCTCTGGAGTGAAAATGATTTCCAATACAGCTTCATCCCATTGAATAAGTGGAGTGTCTCCGCAGAAGATCTCGACCTTACGGAGTACTCCACCTGGTATACCGGGTGATTGAACGAGTAACTGTCCTCTCCAAAGAAGAGATCCACATCTGCTTCGTCGGTGGGTTTAAAATTACCCAGCCCCTTAACTAAGAAGCAGGCGTAGAGAGATGCTGGCAGCTTGGGCGCTGCCGGTGTCTCTCTGTGCCTGCTTTTTCCTTGCTTTTTGAGCAACATTATGCTATGCTTTATTTTAGAAAATACCAAATGCTCAGGTGTAGAATTTTCTTTTTTTAAGAGCAGGGTATTTTTAGAGCAGGGTATTTTTTTGTCAACACAACCCATGAAGGGACGACAAAAAGATGTCACCCCTTTTTTCTTTTAGTATTCATGCGGGTTTGCGGGCCTTTGGGCGGAAAATCCGGAAAACGGTTTTATCTCAAGAGACATAAGAAAGCACAAAAGAAGCATCGTAACAACAGGAAGAGCGCCGGGGGCCTCAGCTCTCTGCTCTTCATATAGGGTGCAGACTTTTTTCTCAATTTTTAGTTGGATTTTTTGCTGGGCTGTAGTTTACTGACGGTGAAATAAAAACAGCATTCTACGCTTTATTCTGGAGGACGCTTTTATGATTAGTTACGCAAAATTTGAAAACTTCAGAGGTTTTTCTCATCTAGAAATGAAAGAAATAAAGCCTATCACACTTATTTCTGGCATGAATAACGTAGGGAAAAGTTCCGTTTTGGACGGGCTTTTCCTTTTCTTCGATCATATTGCTCCAGAGTCTTTCGTGAAACTCAATAATTTTCGCGGATTCCAATCGTTAACAGAACCCAAGTATCTCTGGGAACCTGTTTTTCGCAATTTAGACACATACAAACCCATTCAAATTTCATTAATGCTTTCTGATAGCAAGGCTACTCTTCATTATGAGCGAGATGATTCTTATATTGTTCCTAAGGACTCAGATGTACCACAGAATATATTAAACCAATTTATCTCCACATCGCAAACATCATACACATTGAAGTTTCAGTATACTTGTGGGAACTATAAAGAACTTGGACATTTTATTACGAGTCCATCCGGCTTACTTCGGCATGTAGATACCTCTTTACAAGGGAATCGCATGCAGTCTTTACCCTATACACAATTTATAAATTCTGTGATTATTCAAGCAAACAGCGATATTACTCCTTTGCTGGGGAATGTAGAACTCAGCGGGAAAAAGAGCGAGTTAATTGAAATCTTAAAATTGATTGAGCCTTCTATTTCTGATATAACTACAATTATGACATCAGGTAATACAGCGCAGGTATATATCAAAACAGAAAACCATTTACTCCCCATAAAGCTCGCTGGAGATGGCTTGAATAAACTGATGTTCATCATTATTTCAATTATTTCTCATCCAAATTCATTGATCTTAATTGATGAAATCGAAACGGGTATACATTATTCGGCATATGTGGACTTCTGGAAAACTATATCACTGACTGCTCAAAAATATAAGTGCCAAATTATTGCAACCACTCATAGTTATGAGTTTATTGTTGGCGCGGTCAAAGGGTTGGAAGAGTCCAGTTTATCTGATTCTTTTTGCTATTTTCGTATTGACCGAACGAATGAAGGCACTACTGCATATCGCTATTCAGACAAGTTGTTACGCACTGCTATTAATACCCGTTTGGAGGTACGTTAATGTCTGAAAGAATTGAAACAATGGATTTCTCAACCATTTCAAAACCCCATTCAACCATTTCAAAACCCCATCTTATTTTTTGCGAAGGGGCTGATGAATTCTGGTTTCTTGTTCATTTTTTAAACAGCGCAGAGCTGAAAGAAACTTCCTCGTTTTTTTCTAATGACATACAGGTTATAAATTTTGGAGGTAATGAGGATTTACCTCAAAAGCTTGAGGTTTTAACCGTATCTCCCGGATTTTCTTCGGTAAAGTCACTTCTAATTATACGAGATGCCGAACGGAATGCAGAGCAAGCGGTTTCACAAATTGTGAGAAGTTTGGAGAGATTGCAATTACCCGCTCCGAGGCACCCTGGTGTATGGGAATCCGGAAAAATAAAAGTTGGTTTTTTATTATTCCCCGCCTGCAATAACAGTGCAAGCGAAGGAACACTGGAAGACCTGTGCCTTTCCGTTCTTAAGGATGCAGACAGCTCTGCTGCGATTGAAGAAATCCGAACATTCATAGCGCGGCTAAAGAGCGAGCATCATCGACCATTCCCACGTGAACATAAAAATCAATTGCACACATATTTTTCCATTACCGATAAATATGTTGGAATGAAAATTGGAGAGGCTGCAAAAGCACATGCGTTTGACTGGAATAGTTACAAACTACAGTATTTCAAGACATTTTTGTTAGAAGCAGTTAACACCCACTAATTGAGGTACCCCCTACCAACTTCATCTGATGTCTAATAGTGCCGCTCACCGACTAAGTTGGGAAAGCGTTTGGTTCGCATCCGGGAGGTCGATTCTCTTCAGGTTCACCACCTGGCTGAGCCTGGACGCAATTTGTGTTCCGGGCTCGGTTTTTTATTTAACCTTTTTCCTCGTGTTTTTCAGTGGCTATCTTTTTGTCAACACTTCCCAAAAACCGCACGCAGAATGGTCTGGGTACGGTTTTTTATGTTATAAGTTACCATAATATTCTTTAATTTTGGCAGCCATCAAATACCTGCGCTGGGAAAGGAACTCCTCATAATTTGTAAAGTCCATTTGATGAATTGCTTGGGGAATACAGTTTTCGTCCAAATTTCTTTTT
>CAWVKD010000048.1:0-3430 GCA_963929765.1 Clostridia bacterium
GAGAAGATGGGCAGTGAACTTACAAAGGTCGGTTTCGGTATAGGGGTATAGCTCAGCAGGTAGAGCAGCGGTCTCCAAAACCGCGTGCCGAGGGTTCGATTCCTTCTGCCCCTGCCAAATTTTGTAGAAGTCTGTTCTACATATTCGGCCCAGTAGTTCAGTTGGTTAGAACGCCAGCCTGTCACGCTGGAGGTCGACGGTTCGAGCCCGTTCTGGGTCGCCATTTACTTTCTTTCGAGAAAGTAAATATGCTGTTGTAGCTCAGTAGGTAGAGCGCATCCTTGGTAAGGATGAGGTCCCGGGTTCGAATCCCGGCAATAGCTCCATAATTATTCCATAAAAAGGGAAACACGTAAACTCCTTGAAAAACAAGGAGTTTACGTGTTTTTTAGCGCTTTTTACTTTCTTTTATTCCTCCAAACAATGGCCTGATCCCATAGAATTAAGTGTTTGTAACTAGTCTGGTTTACCATTTAATCCTCCATAAACCATCAGGCCAACTCCGGCAATCATTAGAATAATTGATAGTAATTTTTCACCTTGTACATCAGAAGGAATACGACCTTGAAATGCAAGATATAGTGTACAGCAAGAAAAAATGATACATCCACCAAGAACTAAAAATCCACCAATAATTGTGTGTTTCAAAATTTATATCCTCCAGAACGCTGATTTATCATTGAAGGATGAGCAGCCACGCTTAAGAGATGAGTTGGATCAACGCAGCTTGAGAGCCACGGTTTTGCTGCATGATGCGATGAGACCAATATAGCGTGTTTTGACAACGTGTGCAGTCTTTCGAAATGGAGATATGAATGATGCCTGTTTGACTCAGCCAAAGAGCGTTGATTCCTTTTAAATCTACATGATATTTTTCTCCGCGACGCTCAATATATGGCACTGCTGAAGCGCCCAGAGCATCAAACATAGCATCTGGCACATCCTGATCTGTTTCAAAGCAACATTGGGAGAGACCAGGACCGATGGCTGATAAAATGTCCTTTGGCTGGCAGCCAAATTCTGCCTCCATTTGTAATACGGCTTTTCGAGCAATTCCTAATGCGGTTCCACGCCAGCCAGCATGGACAGCACCAACGACCCGTTTGATCGGGTCATATAGCAGAATAGGAATACAATCTGCTGTAAAAATAACAAGAGGTAAATTGGGGATATTGGTAATCAGTCCATCTGCCTCATAATCAATGGGATGAAACAGACCCTTGCCTGCATCTTTCATAGTAACAGATCGTATGGTATCTTTATGAACTTGTCTGGAAAAAACAAGGTTTTTTTCAGACATTCCAAGAGCTGTGCAGAGAATATGATAATTTTCCCTTACAGCGTTAGGGTCATCCCCTCGATTTGCGCCTAAATTTAAGGAGGCGTAAATCCCTTGGCTTACACCGCCTTTCCGCGTAGAGAAAGCGTGGATAACACCGCCGGCAGTCGTCAGACTGTCGGCGGTGAGATAAACAAGATTTCCTTTTTTTTGCGTTGTGATACACATAATATAATCCTCAAAATAGTATCGATTTTATTGGTTCATACCGCAGCATTTTTTATATTTTTTCCCGCTGCCGCAGGGACAAGGT
This sequence comes from Clostridia bacterium, assembly GCA_963929765.1. Lineage (GTDB taxonomy): Bacteria > Bacillota > Clostridia > Oscillospirales > Oscillospiraceae > RGIG529. The sequence continues at coordinate 1,593 of CAWVKD010000048.1, forward strand.
TCGTTGGGACCGATTTTGCGTGCCTTTTTAACAGGCTGTTTTTTTACCGTCCCATCTCCGCCAGCATTTTCTCCTGTAACGCGGGCGACTTTTTCTCGCTTGACAGATTGATTTTGCACTCTAGCTAAGAAAACACGACGAATGGTTTCGCTTTGAATAGCAGCGATCATTTCTTCGAACATATCATAGCCCTCTCGTTTATATTCTACAACAGGGTCATTTTGTCCATATGCTCGCAGGACGATGCCTTTGCGCAATTCTGACATTGCATCGATATGATCCATCCAATATTCATCAACGACTCGGAGCATCATAACGCGTTCCAACTCTCGCATGAGAGGGGATCCCAGCTCTTCTTCTTTTTTATGGTATACGTCAAAGGCGCGATCAGAAAGCAATTGTATCAATTCTTCTGCGTTTTTATGAGATAGTTCGTCCTCAGATAAAGACAACTCTCCTTTTTGCAAAAACATGCCTTCAAAGGGAACGCAGACAGAATGCCATTCATCAACAGTCATATGATGCCGTTCACCCATAGCAGCGTGTACAGCATGAGAAAGAACGGTGGTAATCATCGATTCGATAGAAGACTTGAGATCTTCGCCGTCCAAGACTTTTCGGCGTTGCTCATAAATAACCTTTCTCTGGACGTTCATGACGTCATCGTATTCCAAAACAGATTTTCTGGATTGGAAATTGCGGGACTCCACTTTCTTTTGGGCATTTTCAATGGCATTGGAAAGCATTTTCTGCTCGATGGGAGTATCTTCATCAATTCCCAACGTATCCATCATACCCATAATGCGTTCAGATCCGAAAAGACGCATAATGTCATCTTCCAAAGAGAGGAAGAAACGGGATTCACCAGGATCGCCCTGACGACCGGCACGACCGCGGAGCTGGTTATCAATCCGTCGAGACTCATGGCGTTCTGTACCTAAAATAAAGAGGCCACCTACTTCGCGTACTTTGTCTGCTTCACTGGAAATGGTCTTTTTATATTTAGCCTCTGCTTCTGCGAATTTGGCTCTAGCGTCCAAAATGTCCGGATTGTCTGTTTCTGCAAAACCTGTGGCTTCTGCCAATAATTCTTCCGACATACCACCTTTTCGCAATTCGGCTTTTGCCAGATATTCTGCATTACCACCTAATACGATGTCAGTACCACGACCTGCCATATTGGTTGCAACGGTGACAGCTCCTACTTTACCGGCCTGTGCTACGATTTCTGCTTCCTTTTCATGGTGTTTGGCATTTAATACATTGTGTTTAATACCTCGTTTGGAAAGCATTTTTGATAAGGCTTCACTTTTCTCGATAGAAACGGTACCCACAAGAACAGGCTGCCCCTTTTCGTGGCAAGATGCAATTTGCTCAATAATGGCTCGATATTTTCCGGCTTCGTTCTTATATACCAGATCGGGATGATCTTTTCGAATCATTGGCCGGTTGGTGGGGATTTCAATGACATCTAATTGATAAGTATGGTTAAATTCCGCTTCTTCTGTCAATGCAGTACCGGTCATACCAGAGAGTTTGCCATACAAACGGAAATAATTTTGAAATGTGATAGTGGCAAGTGTCTTGCTTTCTCTGGCGACTTCTACTTTTTCCTTAGCCTCGATGGCCTGATGGAGTCCTTCTGAATACCGCCGACCATACATTAGGCGACCAGTGAACTCGTCTACGATGATGACTTCACCATCTTTTACCACATAATCGATATCGCGCTTCATCAGACCACGGGCACGAATGGCCTGGTTGATATGATGAGCAAGAGTGGTATTTTCCGGCGCGGACAGATTGTCCAAGTTAAAATGAGCTTCTGCCTTTGAAAT
>CAWVKD010000049.1:0-20815 GCA_963929765.1 Clostridia bacterium
AAAAGACAAGATTTCAACTAATAGTGAAATCTTGTCTTTGCATTTTAAGAAAGGGACTTTATATCCCTCTGCCTCTCTGTGTCCGAATCCGCACATCTCCATGTAGCGCTCCGTCGAGTAAGTTTAAAAACTTTTCTCTATCATCCGGAAGAGTACCTTTTAAAGGCAGATAATTAGACGCATGGTTGCTGGTAAAATGAACGCCAGGTACGTCGATACCTTCTACCAACATTTTAGTTTCCAATAATGCTTCATCAGCAGACATCAAATGGAATTTTCCTTCCTGAATATCGCGATACAGTTTTGTGTTTGGCACCGGATTGTACGTCATAGCAGAAATGTGTTGTGGTTTCATTTCGTTGAGCATTTCAATGGTATGAGGGATACATTCTGTTTTACTTTCGCCAGCTCCTGCCAATCCTAACAAAATAATAGTCCACAAATCCATTCCAGATTCAACTAGCATTTTTCCAGCCTTTAACATCTGTTCTGCATTAACACCTTTATTGATAGCCTTTAGCAGAGCATCATCACCGGTTTCTACTCCCAGATAAGCTCTACCTAAGCCTGCTTCATACAGTTGCTTCAGTTCTTCTGGCGTTTTGTCCAATGTGCCATTGGGACTTGCATAAATGGTAACACGTTGAATCATGGGAAAATTTTCATACAGTTTGTGTAAAATCTTTATGAGGTCATCTGTAGGCATTGCAATGGCATCTCCGTCACAAATAAATACTCTTGTAAGTTCCCCATAATAGGCTTTTGCCATATCAATGTCTTCTAAAATTTCCTCCAACGGACGAACTCTGTATTTTTTGTCTTTGTACATACCGCAAAATGTACATGCATTGTGAGAACAACCAATGGTTGCTTGTAATAAATAGCTTCGCCACTCTCCGGGCGGTCTGTAAATGTCGCCTTCATATCGCATGATATTGTTCCTCCAAAATTTCTTGCATAACAGTGCAAAATGTATCCATCTCTTCTTCTGTACCAACGGTAACACGCAAATAGTTGTCAATCCGCGGCTTATCGAAATACCTTACTAGAATACCACGTTCTCGCAAAAAAGTAAACAACTCTCTTGCCGGTGCTTTATCATGACTTATGAATAAAAAGTTGGCTGTTGATTCAGTCACGCAAAATCCCATCTTTTTTAAGCGTATAGCTGTTCTACTGCGTGTTAAAGACACTTTTGCCACCACTGCCCGATAATAAGCATCATCACGAATAGCAGCCTCTCCACCTGCCAACGCTAATCGATCCAAGGTATATGAATTAAAGGAATTTTTAACGCAGTTAAGTGCTTCAATTAGATTTGGATGACCCAATGCATATCCAACACGTAAACCAGCAAGTGATCGAGATTTGGACATTGTTTTTACAACGATAAGATTTGGATAGTCATCAATTAATGAAACAGCGGAATCACCGCCAAAATCTACATATGCTTCATCTACCAAAACAACACCATTGGGATTACCTTCTAAAATCATGCGTATTTTACAGACAGGAATTGCTTTTCCTGTAGGTGCGTTCGGATTAGCCAATACTACGCCCTTAAAATTGCCACAAAAAGCTTGGACTGGAACAGAAAAATATTCATCCAAAGGGATGTTTTGATAAGGGATATCAAAAAATTTACAATAGACAGGATAAAACGTATATGTGATATCTGGAAATACAATGGTTTCTCCCGGGCTAAAAAAGGCTTGAAAACAAAATGCCAGAATTTCATCTGATCCATTCCCTAAGAATACTTGGTCCGATGAAAGTCCGTAATACCCTGCTATTGCATCACACAAATTGGCCCCTTCTGGATCCGGATAGAGTCGAAGGTCCTGATTGGTTGCCTCACGGATAGCTTCTAGCACTTTGGGGGAAGGAGGATATGGATTTTCGTTGGTATTCAGTTTTATCAATTTTTTTCTTGGCTGTTCCCCAGGTACATAGGGAATCAAATTTTGTATACGGGTACTCCAAAACTGTTTGATAAGAATCGCTCCTTTCGCATCCGGGATTGATTTGCTTTCCATCCCGTGTATGCTTTGTTAGCTTCTCTTTTCTTGGTGTTCTATTTTTGCAATTCGCTTTTCTATTGTACTGCGGGGAACCATCACTTCGTGCCCACAGCCAAGGCATTTTAGTTTAAAATCAATGCCCACACGCAAGACAGAAAATCGCGTTTCTCCGCATGGATGCTTTTTTCGCATCCAAAGGATATCTCCAACTTGAATATCCACATCCAACACCTTTCTCCTTTGCCTTTTCTGTCATCAGTGCGCAACTTCTTGATTCGAAGTGCATATATTCAAAACAAGGTTTTTTTAGTCAAATAAGGATCCTTTATCCATACCAAAATACAATACGTCTCATGCAGAAGTGAGATTTCCCATTCACTATCTGCTGGATAGAATGTAAGGAGGAAGTTTATGAAACGCTGTTTGCCTGAAGGAATGCGTCTGCAAAGTACTCAAAATCAGCTGTACCTTGCCTCTCGAGCTGGTTTGCAAGAGGCCATGGAGAGCGATCAAATTTTAGAGGCACGTGTAATCCGCTGTGATGCTGAGCATAATTTATGGGTCGATTTGGGAGGGATTCCTGGAAAAATTCCAAGAGAAAAAACTGCACTTGGCATCGAAGAAGGGACAACACGGGAAATTGCTATTCTATCACGTGTTGGTCGCCCTGTGTCATTTCTTATTGAGGCAATTCAAGGTGGTGATACTCCTGTTGCATTGCTATCTCGCAAAAAAGCCCAAGAAGTTGCTTTTTCCCATTTGATGAGAACACTGGTTCCTGGTATGGTGATTCCAGCTACTGTCACCCATACGGAACCTTTTGGTGCTTTTGTGGATATCGGTAATGGAATTATTTCTATGATACGGATTGAACAAATTTCAGTTTCCCGAATTTCACATCCGAGAGAGCGTTTTTCCCCTGGTGATTCTATTTTTGTCGTAGTTACTGGTGTGGATACAGAAAATGGGAGAGTATTTTTGTCTCATCGCGAGTTACTAGGGACATGGGTTGAAAATGCTGCACATTTTTCTCAGGGTGAAACTGTATCTGGTATTGTACAAGGCGTCCGTGATTATGGTAGCTTTATTGAATTAACGCCTAATCTCTCAGGTCTTGCTGAACCATCATTTCATGTGTCAGACGGTGATTACGTTTCGGTTTATATTAAATCAATTTCGTATGAACAATATAAAATAAAATTGCTCATCATCGACCATATACCGCCTTTTGAACGCCATCGTCCACTACATTATTTTATTAACGATGGCCTCCTTTCCCACTGGGTTTATCGTCCAGCAATTGGAAGTCGTCCTGCCATTGAAACAACATTCATCAAAACAGAAGGAAATTAGACTTATTCTTTTTCATCTTTGATATGAGCCCAGTACCTTTGGCTTGCCTGCTCCGTTTTATTGTCACCAAATACATAGTACTTAGTTCCCACAAGGCGATCTGGTAGATATTGCTGTTCTACATAGTGATTAGGAAAATCATGGGCATACCGATAGGTTAATCCTCTTCCCAGTTTTTGCGCACCAGTATAATGGGCATCTTTTAAATGTGCTGGAACATCGCCACTTTTACCATTTCGAACATCAGATAATGCTGCATCTATTGCACGAATACCAGAATTAGATTTTGGGGCTGTTGCAAGTAAAATCACAGCGTCTGCCAAGGGAATTCTCGCCTCTGGTAAGCCCAATTGCATTGCAGAATCTACACAAGCTTTTACAATGGAAATGGCTTGTGGATATGCAAGTCCAATATCTTCTGCCGCCGTCACCAGAAGACGGCGGCAGGAAGAAATCAAATCTCCTGCATCTAAAAGTCGTGCCAGATAATGGAGTGCTGCATCTGGATCAGAGCCTCGGATGGATTTCTGAAAGGCTGATAAAATATCGTAGTGTACATCGCCATCTTTATCATAACGCATGGCTGAACGTTGCGCTACCAGTATTGTGTCAGAAAGTGTTAACAATACATCGGTGTTTCCCACAGGAGCTGCTGCATATAACAGCTCCAATGCTGTAATGGCTTTGCGCACATCGCCTCCACAAGCAAGAGAGAGATGCTCTGCAACACCTTCTTCTAACTGAATGTTTCTCTTCCATTTTTTTTGGAGCAGCTGAATCGCACGTCCAAGAGCAACAGAAACTTCTTCTGGAGCAACAGGATAAAATTCGAATACAGTTGCTCGGCTGAGAAGTGCATTGTAAACATAGAAATAGGGATTTTCTGTCGTTGAAGCAATCAACGTAATTTTCCCATTCTCCATATACTCCAAAAGGGATTGTTGCTGTTTTTTATTAAAATATTGGATTTCATCTAAATACAGTAACACACCACTGGGAGCTAAAAGAGTGTCTAATTCGCCAATAATTCCTTTGATATCGGCGATGGATGCCGTTGTAGCATTGAGTCGGTGCAGGGTACGGTGTGTACGAGCGGCAATGATATTGGCAACTGTGGTTTTTCCTGTTCCTGATGGACCATAAAATACCATATTGGGAATCACGCCGCTCTCAATTACTCGACGTAAAACACCGTTCTTTCCCAGAATATGCGCCTGTCCTACCACTTCCTCCAAAGAAGAAGGGCGTATTTCATCTGCCAATGGTCTTTCCATGATCCTTTTCTCCTCCCATCAGCAATTTAGCGCTATTTTTCTTTACGTTCTTTTGAGCAAACCTTATTGATTAATAGAGTGGATATTTACCGCAAAGAGCTTCTACTCTTCCACGTATTTCATTCGCTTTGGTTTCAAATTGTGTAGCAGCAAGATAGATCAAAGAGGCAACTTCTTTCATATCATCTTCCATAAAACCTCTGCTTGTTACAGCTGGTGTTCCAATCCGAACACCACTGGTAACAAAAGGAGTCTGAGGATCATTGGGAATTGTATTCTTATTTACCGTAATATACACTTCGTCCAAGCGATGTTCTAGCTCTTTGCCGGTTAGTCCCATTTTTCGAAGATCTAAAAGCATTAAATGGTTATCTGTTCCACCAGAAACCAGATCAAATCCCTCTGCCATTAAGCTGTCTGCTAGAACAGCAGCATTTTTGACAATCTGCTGTTGATATGTTTTGAACTCTGGTTTAAGAGCTTCACCCAAAGCGACTGCTTTTGCTGCAATAACATGCATCAATGGTCCACCTTGAGACCCTGGGAAGATTGCTTTATTGATCTTTGCGCCCAATTCTGCTTTACAAAGGATCATGCCACCTCTGGGACCACGTAATGTTTTATGTGTTGTTGTTGTAACTACATCAGCGTATGGAACAGGGCTCGGATGAAGGCCTGCAGCAACTAAGCCTGCAATGTGCGCCATATCCACAAATAAATATGCACCACATTCTTTGGCAATCTCTGCAAATTTTGCAAAGTCAATAATCCGCGGATAAGCGGATGCACCAGCAATAATCATTTTTGGCTTATGTTCCAGCGCTAATTTTCGCAATTGGTCATAGTCAATTCTTCCAGTTGTTTCGTCTACACCATAAGGAACAATGTTATAATTAAGACCGGAAAAATTGACAGGGCTACCATGTGTTAAATGCCCACCATGTGCTAGATTCATTCCTAAAATAGTATCGCCGGGTTTGCATAGCGCTGCATAAACAGCATAATTTGCCTGTGCTCCACTATGGGGCTGTACATTTACATGTTCTGCACCAAACAACTGTTTTGCCCGTTCAATGGCTAGGTTTTCAACGATATCTACGCATTCACATCCGCCATAATATCGTTTTCCCGGATATCCTTCAGCATATTTATTGGTCAAAACAGTCCCAGCAGCAGCTAAAACGGCTTCGCTGACAACATTTTCCGATGCGATCAATTCGATATTTCTGCATTGACGATCATATTCCATTAAAACTGCTTTGCCCACTTCTGGGTCTTGCTTGGCGAGAAATTGCATCATTTCCTGAACCATTTTCATTACCCCTTATCACATTATAATACGGTTTACGCCTTTTATACTCATTTTATTATACTGAAAAAGACTCGTCTGCACAACGCACCAATCCGGAAAAAGTCCATAGAAAAAATGCTGATTTTATGGTATAATTGCTACAAATTTTAATGACCTAAGGAGTCTTTTATGAAAACAACAAAAAAAGTGCGCTTCATTTTGGATCAATTAACAATAGCTTATCCAGATGGGCTTTGCTCTCTTCAATACCAGAAAGATTATGAATTATTGTTTGCTACACGCCTCGCTGCTCAGTGTACCGATGCACGAGTAAATCAGATAGCGCCCATTTTGTTCAAGCGTTTTCCAACTTTGGAAGCATTAGCACAAGCGGACGTGGAAGAGATTGCAGAAATTATTCGACCTTGTGGCTTTTTTCGTACAAAATCCAGAGATATTTCACTTGCAGCTCAAATGCTAGTCTCTGAATTTAATGGGAAAGTGCCAGATCGTATGGATGATCTCCTAAAATTACCTGGTATAGGTCGAAAAACCGCGAATCTCATTTTGGGTGATATTTACCATAAGCCAGGAATTGTTGCTGATACACACTGTATTCGCCTTTCTGGTCGTTTGGGTTTGACAGATGGAAGCAAAGATCCCTACCAAGTAGAAATGCAGCTGATTCCTATTATCCCACCAGAGGAACAATCTGATTTTTGCCATCGCCTTGTTTTACATGGAAGAGCAGTCTGTACAGCACGCAACCCCAAATGCAATCAGTGTACTCTTGCTCCCATGTGTAGTTATATGCAAAAGGCACCTTGCAAATCTTCAAATTAAAATGTGCATTGGACCTGATCAGGTCCAATGCACATCATTTTATCTGTGTCTAATATCTGACTAACCTGGACTTTGTATTTTGCGATCATTTAACGCGGTAGCAAGATGAGAGATTCCTCTATTTTCTGACAATCATTTTCCATTGTTTGATATTCCTGCTGCAGAGAACTATCATTTGAAAATTGAACATCTGTCGGATAAGAAATGCCTAAAAATCTCCCTTCAGAATATCCAAGTACTTTGTAATGAGGTATTTCATTCCGCTCTTCCTCTGTTACAAAAACAGTGAATAAACGCCCTCCATAACCTGCTGCATAATTTTTGATGTTATGAAATGAAATGCTATTCTCTCCCTCGATGATTTCATAAAGTCCGTTCCACGACTCGGGAATTTTCATTTGAAAACCTAATTTATCATTGACATAGATTGATTCGTCTAAAATAGGGGTTGGTTGTGTAGACGAAGAGTTTATCTTTTCTGGTGGCGGTGTTGTGTCTAGCGTGGAAGTCGGTGCAAGTGTTTGGTTAGTTGTCGGAAGATTTAATTCTTCTGACGGGGTGATAGAAGGAAATTCTGTTTCCACTGTAGATGATATTGGAGAAGAGCTAGGTACTGGAGCAGAAGTTCCGCAGGAAGAACAAAAGAGCAGCATACAAACAGCCGTGCCAATGGCAAAATACGGTCTCATAAAAGATCTCCTTGATTTGAGTTGTGATACAGTATCATCATAACACATGTGTTAATAGATACAACCACAATATAGTAACAAAGCGCACCAAATAATATCAATGCAATAAAGTCATTGTGTAAAATCTCATAAGTATACGGTAGCTCCTTACGACAAGTAAGGAGCTACCGTTATAAAATCATTATGATTGAATTACTTCAGATCCATTGAGTTCGTCTTTATTTTCCTTTATTTTTAAAACTACTTTTCCATTTTCCGCTGTAGCAATAACTGTTCCCCCTTCTTTCAGTGTGCCATCCAACATTTTTTCTGCTAGTGCATCTTCCACCGTTTTCTGTATCTCTCGTCTTAACGGTCTTGCACCATATACTTTATCAAAACCTGCATTAGCAATAAGGTCTAAAGCTGCATCTTCCATTTGGAAAGTATACCCTAAATCTTCGATTCGTTTTGCCACAATTTGGAGCATCCGTTTTGCGATTTCCCGGATGTCTTCCTTGCTTAACGGATGGAATACAATAACATCATCAATGCGGTTTAAAAATTCAGGTCGGAATGTCTTTTTAAGATCCCCCATCACAGCAGAACGAACGGCTTCATAGTCCTCTTTTTCTTCACTTTCTGACGCAACAGAAAATCCCAGTTTTCGGCTTTTTTCCGTGATATTCCGGGCTCCTACATTGGATGTCATAACAATTACTGTGTTTTTAAAATCCACCTTGTGACCTTGCGCATCGGTTAAAACACCATCTTCCATTATTTGAAGCAACAAATTAAATACGTCTTCATTTGCTTTTTCAATTTCATCAAATAATACAACAGAATACGGCTTGCGACGCACACGCTCTGAAAGTTGTCCACCTTCGTCATAACCTACATATCCTGGTGGTGAACCGATAAGGCGTGACACAGTATGACGTTCCATATATTCTGACATATCGATGCGGATCATAGCATTTTCATCGCCAAACATGGCCTCTGCCAATGCCTTGCATAATTCTGTCTTTCCAACTCCTGTTGGACCCAATAACAAGAAGGATCCAATAGGACGTTTAGGATCTTTAAGCCCAACCCGACTGCGACGTATAGCGCGTGCTACAGCAGAAACAGCTTCATCTTGCCCCACCAAACGTTGATGCAGAACATCTTCCAAGCGCAGCAACCGCTGTGCTTCCGTTTCGGTTAATGTTGTAACAGGAATTCCAGTCCAGCCAGCAACTACATCGGCTACATCGTGTTCTGTTACAACATTTTTCATTTCGCTTTGGCTGCTTTTCCAATGTTCTCGTTGTGCTTCCACTGTTTTGCGCAATTCCTTTTCTTTGTCGCGCAGTGCTGCTGCTTTTTCAAATTCCTGGGCACGAACGGCTTCTTCTTTTTCTTGGGATAGACGTTTGATTTTTTCCTCCATCTCTTTCAAATCAGGAGGTGTGGTTAGTTGACGCATTCTAACACGAGACGCTGCCTCATCAATCAAATCGATGGCTTTATCCGGCAGGAATCGATCTCCTATATACCGATGAGACATATTAACTGCTGCGTTAATTGCTTCATCTGTGATGCGTAGTTTATGATGTGCCTCATATCGATCTCGAAGACCCTTTAGAATTTCAACAGATTCCTGAGGGGAAGGCTCTCCTACATTAACAGGCTGGAACCTCCGCTCTAATGCTGCATCTTTTTCAATGTATTTTCGATATTCATTTAATGTTGTGGCGCCAATTACCTGAATCTCCCCGCGGGACAAAGCAGGTTTTAAAATGTTGGCAGCATCTACTGCGCCTTCCGCTGCACCTGCGCCGATGATAGTATGCAGCTCATCGATAAACAAGATAATATTCCCAGCCTTTTTGATTTCTTCCATTGCTGCTTTGATCCGTTCTTCAAATTCACCTCGATATTTGGTACCTGCTACCATACCAGACAAATCCAAAGAAAGTATCCGTTTGTCTAAAAGCGTATCTGGCACATCTCCAGCAACAATTTTTTGAGCCAATCCTTCTGCAATTGCAGTTTTACCAACACCAGGTTCCCCAATAAGGACTGGGTTGTTTTTTGTACGGCGAGATAGGATCTGGATAACACGTTGTACCTCTTCCGCTCTCCCTATGACTGGATCCAAAGCGCCTTCGGCAGCTTCTTTAGTTAAATCCTTAGTAAATTGATTCAATGTCTTATGGTCAACCGATGGTTCCTTTGTGGCTTTTCCTCCCTTTGATACAGCTGGGGCGTCATTCCCACTACCAGCCGCACCGATGGCGTGGATCACATCGCCATACATTTGACGTAAATCTACACCAGCAGAAAGGAGAATTCGTACAGCAACACCTTCTCCCTCACGCAAAATGCCTAAAAGTAGATGCTCTGTTCCAACATAATGGTGACCCATACGTCCCGCTTCCGCCATGGCAATTTCAATGACACGTTTGGTGCGAGGGGTTAACCCTTGAGAAGGAGTTCCCCCTTTTGTTCCTATACCTACCATCCCTGCAATAGCCTGTGCAATAGCTTCTGGTCCCAATCCTGCACGATGGAGCACTTTAGATGCCACTCCCTCTCCTTCTCGACACAGACCATAAAGCAGATGTTCGCTACCTACATATCCATGTCCAAGTTCTGATGCGCACTCATGAGCAAAGCGTAATGCTGTTTGCGCCCGTTCTGTAAAACGATTTTCATTCATAGTATCACCTTCTTTGGATTTCTTTCGTGTTCAATGTGCTTTCCAAGCTAAATGGTTAATCGCATGTATTACCTTTGACTATTGTATCAAAGGTAATACTGCTTTTTTGGCGATTTGACGCGCCATTTCTGCACGCATTTGATCTACATTTAAATCATTTCTTTTCTTCTCTGCTCGAGATACTAGACATCCAGGTTGCATTTCAAAAAGAAAACGGTTTAGTTCGGCCATTGAGATACCTTTCAAACATCCGCAAGCAAGCCCCAGACGCACATGAGAGCAAAGTTCCATTGCCTCTGGTTGAGGTAAAATTTGTGCTGTTGCAAGCAAACCAGCTGCTCTTTGGCAACGATCTTTCAAACGATGAGGATATAATTTTTGATATTGTTGCCGTAGTTCCTTCTCTTTGTTCAAGATACTACCTACAACTTGTTCCAAACGCGAAACAATTTCTTCCTCGGTAATACCTAGTGTTACTTGATTAGAAATTTGATACAAATCCCCTTGTGCAGCTGTTCCCTCTCCATATAGACCACGGATAATAAAGCCTAGTTTATTGAGACTTGCCATAAGATCTCGGATAGCTCCTTGCTCTGTTAGCATGGGAAGATGTACCATAACACCAGCTCGTAAACCCGTTCCTAAGTTGGTCGGGCATTTGGTGAGATAACCTAGTTTCCTATCGAAGGCATATGGGGATACTTGCTCCAATACTCGATCTACTTCCAAAGCATGTTTTAATGCAACCCTTGGAGCAAATCCTGCACACAATGCCTGGATACGGATGTGGTCTTCTTCTCCTACCATAATGCTGATGCTTTCATCTTCCGATAATAACACACCCCTTGGTCCAGTTGCAGATAAAAGCTCTCTGGAAATCAAGTGCCGTTCTACCAGAGCACTGGCATTCATAGGAGACATGGAATTCACTGGGAGACAAGTATAGTCATATAAGGCGTTTTTTGCCAAATCAAATACAGATTGCTCCTCCCGCTCTGTCATATGTCCCGGAAAAGGATATTCTAAAAAATTGCGTGCTAAGCGGGCACGGCTGGAAACAACAATTTCTCCTTGCATTCCTAATTGATCGTAGAAACTCATTTTCCACCCCCTCCTTTCAATGCGCGGATTTCGTCTCGATAAACTGCGGCCTGTTCATAGTTTTGCTCTTCTACTGCTGCGTCTAATTGTGCCTGTAGGCGGGCAATGATCCCTTCTGTTTCTTGTGCTGCAGCTTCTTTTAGAGGGATGCGTCCGACATGAACGACTGTACCGTGAATCTTTTGAACATATGGCAATAAGCGCTCGGAAAAAGTATGATAACATTCTGCACATCCTACTTTTCCGCTGCCTTGGATTTCTCTCCATGTACTACCACATCGTGGACAGACCGCTTCTAACTCCTTTTTTTGGGCCGTTGTATTTAAAAAATCAGAAAATAGTTGATCAAAAGATAGTCCTGTATCTTTTGTTTCATAACCCAATTGTTTGGCGCAAGCAGCACAAAGATATCGTTCGATTTGATGATCTCCAATGGTTATAGTATATTGATATTCAGCTTCATTGTTGCCGCAATGTTGACATTTCATTCCGCTTTGCCCTCCTTTGGCATGCAAACAATTTGTAATAGCATTTGCTTAAAAATACTGGCACGTAACATATCTTTTGTTTCAGAGTGAGATGGTCGCAATGCTGCTTCCGAAGTAGCTGCCTCTATCATACGCGCCTGTTCTATGGTTAAGACCCCAGTCGCTTGTAAATTGGCAACAATGGCACGAGTCGACAATGGATCAATAGAATTTCCAATACTGCCTAATACATGTGTTACCATGGTGTTGCAATCGTTAGACACTTGCATCACGCGAATATATCCTCCCCCTCCTCTTCGGCTTTCTACAAAATAACCTCGTTCTGGGGAAAAACGGGTCGCAATGACATAATTGATCTGACTGGGAGCACAATGAAATTGTTTTGCCATTTCACTTCTGCTTAACTCCGCAACACCATCCATTTTTTCAAGTGTCTCTCGAATAAAGCAGGCAATTAAATCTGTGATTTTCATATGCCCCTCCATAATCTTTTTATTTTAACATAAGTATACCTTAAAGGTCAGAGAAGGTCAAATATGTTAATTGGCTTCTTTTTACCTTCTCTGACCTTTAAGGCAATCTGACAAAGTTTAAATCGTCCAATCTTTCTTGTTCTCTTTTTTCCGCTTGTTTTCTTTTGCCTTCAATGCTGTCCATTCTTCGCGTTTTAGCCCTGCATAACGATGAAGATGAAACATAGAGGAAGGTGCACCCTCTAAGTCTGGTGTAAGGCTTCCAAAGATTTCTGTTGTTTCATTTTGTTTGTGTTTCTTTCGTTTCATTTTTAATCCCTCCTGATGACTTTTTTATATTTTGCAAAGAATCATAAAAATATGTTCTACAGAATAGAAAAATGGGATTGCATTTTTGAAATTTCGTGGTAGAATAACAATTGATCAAATAATGGAGGTGTTCTCAAATGGCTCATGTAATCGGAAATGAATGTGTCAGCTGTGGCGCATGTGAAAGCGAATGCCCTGTAGGTTGCATTTCTGCTGGTGATGGCAAGTATGTCATCGACGCTAATCAGTGCGTTGACTGCGGATCTTGCGCTAGCGTCTGCCCCATGGGTGCTATTAAGCAAGGCTAATCATTCATACCTAACAAAAAACAACCACGAAAGAAAATTCTTTCGTGGTTGTTTTTTGCTTTTTATTTTTCCAAATGTAAACGTGCTGCAGTTAATGTATTTTCCAAAAGCATAACACGTGTCATAGGACCTACACCACCTGGTACTGGTGTGATGTAGGATGCTTTGGGTTCTACCTCAGAAAATACCACATCGCCACAAAACTTTCCATTTTCATCTCGATTCATAGCAACATCCACTACCACAGCGCCTTCTTTTACCATTTCCCCGGTAATCAGACCGGGGTGTCCCACAGCAGACACCAGAATGTCCGCTTCTCTTGTTATCTCTGCCAAGTTTGGCGTATGAGAATGACAGATCGTCACTGTACCATTACGACGCAGTAGCAAAAGCGCCATTGGTTTTCCGACAATATTCGAGCGTCCAACTACAACACAATGCTTTCCTTCTAAATCAATGGAATAATTATCTAGTAGTGAAATAATGCCAGCAGGTGTACAAGGTAAAAAAGTGGGATGACCTGTGGTGATTTGCCCTACGTTAAACGGGTGAAATGCATCCACATCTTTGGAAGGATCAATTGCGGCAATTACTTTTTCTTCGGAAATTCCGGGAGGTAATGGGAGTTGAACCAAAATACCATCTATATACTCTCTTTGGTTCAATTCTTCCAAAAGAGAAAGCAGTTCCTCTTCTTTGATGGTGGCCGGTAAGGTGTGTTCCTCACTTCGAATACCACATTCTGTACAGTCTTTTCGCTTGTTGGTAACGTACAGTCGGGATGCAGGATCATCTCCAACCAGAACAACCGCCAAGCCAGGTGCACGTTTCATGGTTGCTGCTTTTGTAGCAATGCGTGCTTTTAAATTTTTGGCCACTACACGACCATCCATAATGATTGCCATATTTTTGATTCCTTTCTTTGTTTTGTGAGTCTTTTTTATATTTATTGTCTTTTCATTTTACTTTGACTCGATTAACATACAGTTCATTAGGTGTATGTTTTCGGAAAGCTAATTGATATATCAGAATACCCAGTGCAACAAAGCATGACACAATGGCTAACATTTGAGAGGTACGAATGGGAGCACCAAAAAATGTCAGGCCAAAAAAATAAAGACTATCTGTTCTTAACCCTTCAATGATGGCACGACCAATGCCATACCAAACAACATACATCAAAAAAATTTGTCCATCGAATTTTCGACCAATCTTTTTGACAAACCAGAAAAGCAATAGAAAACCAAGTATATTCCACAGAGATTCATAAAGAAATGTTGGATGTACTTCCATATAATCTGGGGCATATATTCCCATTCTCCATGGCAGAGTCGTTTCACCACCAAATGCTTCTCGATTAATGAAATTACCCCAACGTCCAACTGCTTGTCCAATGAGCAAACCAAAACATCCCAGGTCACATAGAGCGCCAAATCCTATTTTTTTCACTCTGCAGACCACCCAAGTCGTACACAAAGCAGCAATGATTCCACCATAGATGGCAAGCCCACCATCCCAAATGGCAATCATTTTCCCGAAATCTGGTTTGAATACTCCATTTACCTCTGTCTGAAATTGGGAAAAATAAAAGATAATATAATATATTCGTGCACCAATTATGGAGAGCGGAACTGCAAAGATAAGAACATCAATTAAGTCGTCTCCTGTAATTCCATACATTTTTGCTTGCTTGGAACAAAACAGAACTGCTAACAAAAAGCCAAAAGCAATGATGATACCGTACCAGTATACTTCTTTTCCAAAAATGGTAAAAGCCACTCGGCTCGGATTGCATTCAATGCCAAGTCCTGGAAAAGTAATGGGCGTATTCATTTTCTTTCCCCTTTCCATCCAATAGGATAAATAATGGAGAGTGCAGACTTTTCGGGCGCTAGTGCAGATTGTATCCATCGCTCTATATCGGCAGCTGTTATGGTTTCATATACTTGTGGAAAATGCAACACTTCCATTTGGCGAAAATATCCTTCTGCTAAGGAGATACATAACAGTTCCAACGAATCTAGATTTTGCACCCGTTTTCCAAATGATGCCTTTTTCAAGCGTTCAAATAAAGATTCATCTAATCCGTTTTTTAGAATATCTTCTCGCTTTTGAAAAATCGCATGTACCACAGCATCTGGATTTTTACTTTCCCCACCTAAAACAGAATAACTGCATCCTGGATATCGCTCAAAACCATATCCAAACTGTTTATCGATTAGTCCCTGCTCATAAAGGGAAGCATAAAGGGGACTCGATTTCCCGCATAACAATGCCATGGAGAGTTCTGCTTGAATTTCTTCTAAAAGTGGGTTTTCCGTCTTTTCTTCTCCTTTAAAACCCAACAAAAATTGAGGAGCAGACACTTCCATCTCTCTTTCTGCACGAGTATGATTGGGTGACAATGGTTCTTCCCAGTGATCCTGATGGAGCAATGTCCCCGTTTCCTGTTGAAGTTTTTGTGCATATCCCACCACTTTTTCCGGTGAAATATCTCCGGCCACACAAAGAACCATGTTATCTAAATGGTAAAATGCCTTATGACACGTATAAAGGCACTCTGGTGTTAAATGTGCAATACTTTCTACGGTTCCAATTACACGGTCTTTAATAGGATGCTTTTCGTATAGACATTCCATTAATTGATAATATACCTGGGTATCGGGATCATCCGTCCCCATCTCAATCTCTTGTTGGATAATACCTTGTTCTTTTTGCACGCTTTCTTGCGTAAAGTATGGCTCAGAAACAAATCGTAACAACAGGTCAAGATTTTCGTAAAAATGATCCGTACATTCGAAATAATATGCAGTCATAGAAGGACTGGTAAAGGCATTTGAGATTGCACCACCAGCAGCTAACTGTAAATCGGCACTCCCATTCGGTGTGTCAAATAATTTGTGCTCAAGAAAATGAGCAGTTCCAGCAGGGATTTTTTTTGTTTCCCCATTCCACTGATAGGCTAAATCGTTTCCTCCATAATGAGTTGCAAAAAAAGCAAACTGCTTGGCAAATCCTGGGCGTGGAACAACATATACTTGCAGCCCGTTGGCAAGTCGTGTTTCATATACTGTCTCTCCTACTGTTTTAAAATGCTTTGTTGTCATTTGGTTCCTCTTTTCCTTTGAGAAAATAAATAGTATCCACTTGAATACGGCTTGCCACTTTTTTTACTTGTTCTTTTGTTACTTGAGTTATTTTTTGTGCTAACTCTTCAGGACCGGTTGTGAGCCCTGCTGACAATTGACCAATATAGAAGTCCTCTAATCGAATTTGAGAATCTGACATTCCCATTAGACTGCTAATCAACATATGCTGGGCAGAAGATAGTTCCAATTCCGTAAAATTTCCATTTTTAGCCTCGTCTAATTGTGTCAAAATTTCGCGTATTGCCGCTTCATAATGTTCCGTTGCTATACCAGCAGAAATGAAGAGCAGTCCTTTTTGTTTTTCTAATATAGAACCCACTTCATAGCAAAGAGATAATTTTTCTCGCACATTTACAAACAACTTCGATGTGACAGTACCACCCAATGCTGCGTTCAGTAACAACAATGCAGGATAATCATCTTCCCAAACTGCAGTTCCAGTTCGACATCCAATAACGATTCGCCCCTGAGCAACATCCATTTCATCTACTACAGTGTGAGGTGCATCTTTAGGGGCATTTCGCACTAAAAGCGTTTCTGCCACCATAGGTTCTTTTGCTCTTGGAAGTCCCTGGATCCCTTTTAGAATCGTGGATGCCACTTGTTCTTCCGATGCGCTGCCGCAATAAAAAATTTCCATCGGCGCTTCAGCAAGAATTTGATTGTAACGAGAAAACAATTTCTTTCCTGTGATAGCGGAAGCAGTTTCTTTATTTCCTAAAATATCGATACCAAACGCTTCTTTGGAACACATATGATGTACCAGCTGTAAGAACGCATATGCCCGCTTATCATTTTTCATTGCGTCAATTTGCCGGAGCAAATGATCCTTTTCACTATCCACATATTCAGTATAAAAACGTCCGTTTCGCGTAGCAGGACGTAAAAGCAGATCTCCCATTAGCATTGCTAATTCATCTAAAAGATGCTCCCCAGACGGAATATACATATCGTCAACGCACATACCTCGAAAACCAATGCACTGCACTTCACCTCTTTTTCGAATAGCAACCGTTGCTGATGCTCCATAAAGTGTGTCCAACGCAGCAGAGATCAATTCCATATTTGGATATCGTGCTGTACCGCGCCGTAGCACTTTGGGTAAAATCGTCTGGAAAGATACTGTTTGTTTTTGTAGTGGGAGCAATAAATTAAAGCTTAATGTATTGGTTTTAAACTTACGAGTTCGAATTGTGGTCAGATGCACACCTTGCATCAACTCTTGGCGTTTTGCAGTCAACATTCCGAATTTTATCTCCTTCTTTTTCCTTTCATTCCCCTTGTAGATCTATTATTATAAATCAGATTTTGCTTACCGTCCCCAGAACTTTTTACAACATGTGCTCATTATACAACGATTCCTTTCTTCTGGCAATCGTTAACTTTTTTGCAATAGCTACTCTTCTTTCTTGCTTTTTCTGTTGACAAACTCGATTTCTATGCTATAATAATCAAGCAATGTTTTTTGCGAGTGTGCTGGAACTGGTAGACAGGCACGTTTGAGGGGCGTGTGTCTATGGCGTACGGGTTCAAGTCCCGTCACTCGCACCATGCGGAGTGTCATCAAAGGATCTGAAAAGGGTCTGTTAATGATACTCCGCATTTTTATTTCCAAATCTATATGGCGATCTGTGCTGGAGCGTAGCTTGATGCTACGCCTTTTCTTGTTCCCAACAGAATATTCCAATCTTGGATTTTCCAGCAATCTTTAAGTTTTGTGTCATTCAACAATTGCCGTTTATCATAACGATTGTGCAATTATTGTTATCCCTTCTATCTCGTAAGGTCACAATTGCACCATCTTCACTACTCCGTGCAATGGGTAGCCGTAAGATCCTGCATATAGGTAATCTAGCTGAGCGGCATTGGGACAGCTTCATAGGTAGCAGCATCAAAAATTGCTTTTTTGTTGAGGTTATGGTTCACAGTGTTCGCTCTGAAGTTAGAGGCGGTAACACCATTTTCACTGCCATCCACGACATTAATAGTTTCTCGTAGCTGGGCTCTGGCCCTTCAAAATACTTTCTCCATTGGCGGTAGAGTAGTAACCAGTTTCATTGTTCGTGGAAACAGTAGAGCGATCCTAGCTCTAAAAACCATGCCGCTGTCCAGATTATATTGTAATAGACCGACCAATGATAATTGCTGCCAAAATTTATTTTGTATATTTCATAATTATAGTACTGATTTTCATAGAAAATTCAATCACCAATCACATTTTAAGGCTCTCTCTTCTGTCACTAACTATTTAATTCTTTAGGTTCTATCTTGTTACTTCCGTCTTTGTTTGTACGACTGAAGAATATCAATAGCGCTCGCCACAGCAGATAAGAGTATGGAATAGTATAGAATTGTAGGGCCAAAACTGTAACTCAAAATGGCAAATAGATTAAAGTTGATAGCTGAAATCAATATGAAAAAGGTTTTATCAATTCAACTCTCTTAACTACACCTTTTTGATAGCTACTATTTTGTCTTTAATTTTCTTATTTCTTACCCTGAAACAATCTATATCCCAGCAATCTGCGGTAAAAAATTGTCTCGCTCACATTGCATCGTTTTGACATTTCTTGCAATGGGAGTCTTTTTTACTTTTGCAAATTTTACAGCCACTGTAACGAGCAAAATGAGGAAATTACATTCCTGTATAAGATTTAGAATAACTAAGAAAAATCAGTTGAAATACTCCATATGAACAGATATAATAAGAACGATTTTTGCGCTATATTAGCGATTTATCATTCAATTTCTTTCTTTTTCTAACAAAACTGAAAAAAACAAACTAAAAATAGAATAACGGAAAAACGACACCAGTTTTTTAAAAAGGGGACCTCCATTACTGTTTCATTCTTCCTCAATGTACAATCTTTTTTCACAAAAACCATTTTCTAATGGAGGTGTTTATTTTGTTGCAATCTACCAGTGATATGGGACTTCAAACAAACAAAAATGGACACTGGATCGAACAACGAGAAAAAAAAGACACTCTGCGTTTGTCACTCATGATTACCTGTGTCCTAATTGTCATGATTTTTTTCTGTTTGCTCAGTGGGAGGTACACCTGTACCCGTACTGAAGTATTACAAGCATTTTTTCATGGCATTTTGGACGGAATTTGTTGGATTCTTGAATTACCAGCCAAACTGATTCCTGGCTTAGAGTATACCATTGCCAATCCTATGGTAGTTATATGGGAACCCAATGTGGATATTGTTGTCTGGACCGTCCGTATTCCTAGGATGATTGCTGTTATTTTTATTGGTGGTGGCCTATCTGTGTCAGGTGCCAGCTATCAATGTTTATTTCGTAATCCATTGGTGTCAGAATCGATTCTTGGAGTTTCTTCTGGAGCCAGCTTTGGGGCATCCATTGCTATTTTACTATCCTTAGGGGCAGTATTTTCTAATCTTTTTGCTTTTGTAGGTGGTATTTTTGCTGTTGCTCTCACTTATGCATGCAGTAAAATGCTGCGAGGAAATCAAACTCTTTTACTTGTTTTATCCGGAAGTGTTATTTCAAGTATTTTTTCGGCCGGGTTATCTGTTATAAAATATATCGCTCCTACTGATACTGCTCTACCAGAGATTACATTCTGGTTGATGGGATCTTTTGGAAAGATAGCTCGTTCAGATCTGTTGCTTTTGGTCCCCGTGATCGGTCTGTGTGCCGGAATACTGCTCCATATCCGATGGAAGCTCAATGTTCTGGCCTTGGGCGACTCTGAAGCTCAGGCTTTGGGTGTCAATATCAATCGAACACGAGCACTTACTGTCACTTGTTCTACACTGATCACAGCCGTCTCAGTCTGTATCTGTGGTATGGTTGGCTGGATTGGTGTCATTATTCCCCAGATCACGCGGATGATCATTGGACCCGACACCCGTCGTCTGATGCCCTGTGCCTTTTTCATAGGCGCTATATTTCTTCTTGTTGTGGATGTGATTTGCCGAACAGCGTTCCCAAGAACAAAAATCCACTTTCAGCGGGCTTCGTCTTAACGAACTTTCCTATGTTATGGGCATAGATTCTGACTTTTTAACAGCCTACAAGGAAGTGCTGGGGCGTCTCTTCCAAAAGCCTTCCTTCATCGTACTCCTTGGCTCTCCTATTTCCTCATTGATAGGTCTGGATCTAGATCGACTGGCAGATATGTTGGAAGAAGATACAGGAATCCTATGCTTTGCCATCTCAACTACCGGTAATCGATATTATGATAGCGGGATATCTGATACTATGATCGCACTGTATAAACATTTTACCCTGCCCCAAAAGCAACAGAAGAACCAGAGACTAAACCGGATCAATCTTCTTGGCTTGAATAGCTTAGACTATGCCTCTGACTCCTTGCGGCAAAACATTCGTAACATGGTAGCACAGAAATTCGATGGAATCCAAACGGAGTGGGGCATGGATAGCTCTCCTACTAACTTAGAAAAGGCGGGACGAGCCATGATCAATATTGTAGTATCTGTCAGTGGCATTCCACTGGCAGAACAAATGCTCCGGGACATAGATCTGCCTTACAAAGGACTCCATGAATTGAAAGTATGGGACACCTATATGCCTCCCATTACCTTGCCGTCTCATTTGTCTATTCTCCTTGTGGGAGAACAGATTTTTTCCAATACATTGCGGCGTGTGCTGCAACATGCCGGAGTGCAAAATATCGACGTTGCCAGCTTTTTTGAAATGCATGAATCATTTTGCAAAAATCGAGATCGTAAACTATGCTGTGAAGCTGATTTGATAGAGATGCTGGAGACTGGATCATATCATCTTTTGATTGGAGATCCTCTTCTGGAAGTCATCACTTCAGATTTTCCCCAATGTGCT
>CAWVKD010000050.1:0-25434 GCA_963929765.1 Clostridia bacterium
GAACGAAAGTATCCAAAGGTCAGCAGATTGCCCGGATGGGCGCCACAGGTCGGGCAACAGGAAATCATTTACATTTTGAAATCCGCGTAAGCGGAAAAGCTGTAAATCCCCTTTCTTATTTATAAAACTACAACAGCCACCGTTTCCATTGGATGGGCCCATGGAAATAGCGCAAACAGAAAAAGAGAGTGCCGAGGCTCGGCACTCTCTTTTTCTGTTTGTATTCGTATTGCATCAGGCTTTTCGCCGTTCATATTGTACATACCGAAAGGGAATCCCTTCAAACTCCTGCCATTGCCCAACTTCTGTTTTCTCCCAGCAAGGATCTTCATCTAAACAGGGGAAAAAGCGGTCAGCAGGGCGACCGCCACAAAACTGGGTCACATAAACTTTCTGGCAAAAAGGCAAAAAGGATCGATAAATCGACTCTCCCCCGATCACAAAAACCGACTCAGGATCTTTTGAGGAAATGGCAGAACACACTTCCTCCACATTTCGACAAACAACCGCACCGGGGATCTCCAGTCCCTCTTCCCGGGATAAAACCAAATTCTCCCGCCCTTTTAAGGGCTTCCCTCCGGGAAAGGTTTTTAAAGTCCTTCTCCCTACAATAACCGTTCCGCCCATTGTCAACTGGCGAAACCGCTTTAAATCCGGTGGAAGATGAACCAAAAGAGCATCTTCTCTGCCGATCCCCCACTTCTCATTGACTGCAACAATTCCGTTCATCCCTCTGCTCCTTTCTTTATACAGCAACGGGAATGGTCTCGTCCAACGGATGGTATTGGTACCCTTCTACCCGGAAACTGTCTCTTGTGAAATCATAAAAATCTGTCACAGAAGCATCCATAGAAAATCGGGGCGCTGGAAGAGGCTCTCTTTTTAACAATTGCTCTACAATAGGAATATGTCGGTCATAAATATGAGCATCTGCAATCACATGTACCAATTCCCCTGCTTTTAGGCCACTTACCTGGGCCATCATATGGACCAAAACGGCATATTGCACCACATTCCAATTGTTTGCAGTCAGCATATCTTGGGAACGCTGGTTCAAAATGGCATTAAGAGTCTTACCACTGACATTAAATGTCATACTGTAGGCGCAGGGGTACAGTGCCATTTCATGCAAATCCTCGAAATGATAGAGGTTTGTCATAATTCTCCGGCTGTTGGGATTGTGCTTCAAGTCAAACAGCACTCGATCTACCTGGTCGAATTCTCCCTCTGGATATTGATGTTTGACACCCAGTTGATACCCATATGCTTTTCCAATGGATCCAGATTCATCTGCCCAGGCATCCCAAATATGGCCTCGTAATTGATGAACATTGTTTGACTTTTTCTGCCAAATCCAGAGTAACTCATCCACAGAGGTTTTCCAATATGTACGACGTAATGTTAAAATGGGAAATTCCTCATCCAGCTGATACCGATTCACAATGCCAAAACGTTTTACCGTGTGGGCAGGTGTGCCATCTTCCCATTTGGGGCGCACCGGGAATTCCGTATCCCATACACCATGCTCTAAAATTTCTTTGCAGTTTTCGATAAAAATATGATCCGCTCGGCTCATGCATTTCTCCTTTTTCTATCGTTACAATAGGATAAGCGTCCGCCGCGGGAATGCCCGCGGCGGACAGTTTACTACACCACTTGTGCTTTGATTAAATTGGTCGAACCTGTTTTTCCAATGGGGACACCTGCTACAATAATCAACGTATCCCCGGATTTTACCAGACCTTCCTTCCGGACACACTCCGTACAAAGGCTGAAGATCCGATCGGTAGAATCTACTTCTCCAGATAGAAAAGGTAAAACGCCCCAAGATAAATTCAGTTGGCGTCGCACCCGTTCTGTCATTGTCATAGCCGCAATGGGACAAGCTGGCTGGAACCGGGCTACCATCCTGGCTGTATGCCCTGACTTGGTCGCAACAGTGATGGCTGTGGCATTCAAATCCATCGCTGCAAGACATCCTGTGTGACTTATGGCGTTGGTAATGGTACCATCCAAGGAGAAATCCGTATGGCGGAATCGTTTCCAATAATCGATGGCATTTTCTGCAGCTGTTACAATGTCTACCATCTGGTGCAGGCTTTCCAAAGGATATTTCCCCGATGCCGTTTCTCCAGACAGCATCACACAGCTGGTACCATCAAACACGGCATTGGCTACATCTGATGCCTCTGCCCTTGTTGGCCTCGGGTTCCGAATCATAGAATCCAGCATTTGCGTGGCGGTGATCACTGTTTTCCCTTGAATCACGCTTTTCCGAATCATAAGTTTTTGAAGTGCAGGAACTTCATAGACTGGAATTTCGACACCAAGATCTCCTCGGGCTACCATGATACCGTCAGATGCCTCGATGATCTCATCTAGGTTATCTACACCTTCCCGATTTTCAATTTTGGCAATGATTCGAATATCTTCTCCGCCATACTGTTTTAAAACAGCACGAATGGATTCGATATCCTGTTTGCTGCGAACAAAAGACGCTGCAATAAAATCAAATTCATGTTCCACGCCAAAGGCAATATCTGCCTCATCTCGCTGGGTAAGAGAAGGTAACTTGATGCTCACATCAGGAACGTTGATGCTCTTATTGTTAGATAAAACGCCCCCTGTTTTCACCGTGCAGATAATATCTCGTCCCTTCACCTGAGATGCAGTCAATTCGATCAAGCCATCGTCCAATAAGATCCGGCATCCTGGGAACAGTTCTTGGTGTAAATTTTCATAGGTAACCGATACCCTTGTTTCATCCCCTGTCACTTCATCGGTTGTGAGGATAAAAGTAGCACCTTCTTTCAGTTCCACCTTGCCAGTTGCAAATGTTTTAACCCGTACTTCTGGCCCTTTGGTATCCAAAATCGTTGCTACTGGAAGCCCCAACTCATCTCGTACTCTTCGAAAGATTTGGAGGCGTTCCAGGTGTTCTGCATGGGTCCCATGAGAAAAATTAAACCGTGCAGCATCCATTCCGCCTAAAATCAATTGGCGGAGGCTTTCTTCATTGGAAACAGAGGGGCCAAGGGTGCAAATGATCTTCGTTTTTCGCATTGTACTCCCCTTTTTCATTTGGTTCCTTCTTTCTTGGGAGATTCTTCTGGCAGTTTGGACACCAGTGCCCATTCCACTCTGCGCTCAGCAATTGCCCTAACCTGAATATGCAGGCCACAGGCATCCACTGTAATCTGTGTACCATCTTCTGGAATGACAGAAAGTTGCGCAAAAATCAAACCGCCCAATGTATCGTATTCTTCCTCCAAAGGTAAAAGAATATCCAGTGCTTCTGCAACGGCTTCTAAATCCGCACTTCCTGCAATACGCCATAAATTATCTTCTATTTTGATGATATCTTGTTCATCTTGAGGATCGAACTCATCATAAATATTGCCTACAATTTCTTCTAATAGATCTTCCATCGTCACAAGGCCACTGGTTCCTCCATACTCATCTACTACAATAGCCATGTGCACTTTCTTTGTCTGCATGTCCCGAAACAATACGTCTGTCCGTACAGATTCCGGCACGAAATAAGCGGGACGCAAAATCTCCCGTAGAGATTTTGGCATGCCACGATGGGCATTCAGCAGATATTGTCGCGTACTTAAAATGCCGATGATATCATCTGCATCCTCTTCATACACCGGAAAACGAGAAAGGCCCGTTCGTTCAATGGTATTAACGATCTCTTCTGGCGTATCCTCAACCCAGATAGCTTCCATGTCGGTTCGGTGAACCATAACATCTTCTGCTGTCATGTTGTTAAAAGCAAACACATTTTCGATCATGACTTTTTCGCTGGATTCGATCGTACCTTTTTCTTCCCCAATGTCCACCATCAGGCGAATTTCATCTTCTGATACATCCGACTCCTCTTCGTTTGGGTCGATATGTAGCAGACGCAAAATCCCATTGGTAGAGACAGAAAGCAACCAAATGAGGGGCTTGAATATGACAGACGTACCACGGATCACACCAGACGCCATGCGCGCTACTTTCTCTGGATACTTCATTGCCAATCGCTTTGGAACCAGCTCACCCAAAACAAGGGTGAAATAAGCCAGAATGAACGTGATAACAACCACAGAAATGGCATGTAATACATTTTCAGAAACAACTGTTACATGCATGGTATCAACCAGCCAGCGAGTCAACCGGTCTGCAAAGTTTTCCGCAGCAAAGGCACTGCCCAGAAAACCTGCCATAGTGATTCCAATCTGAATGGTAGACAAAAACTTCGCGGGAGTCTCCACAAACTGAATCATTTGTGCCGCCTTTTTGTCTCCCTCTTCCGCTTTTCTCCGGATCAGATTCTCGTTCAGAGAGAGGACTGCAATTTCCGCAGAAGCAAAAAAAGCATTGACGAAAATCAAAACCAACTGCAACAATAATTGCGGCCCTATAGGGTCGGATCCCAAGGTGATTCCTCCTTTTTGGATGCGCACTTTGCGCCTTTTCTTATTTTATGAGAACTCATACTCTCATTATCCATAGTATACCATCTTTTTGGAAAAAATGAAGTCTCTTTCTTGCGGTTTTGCAGACACTTCCTAAAATTTGATCATCATCTTTTCTTCCACCTATATCTCCACGCCGCTTTTTTTAACAGCCATATGGATGACAGCTGCCAACGGCACTGCGCAAACAACAGCCAGAACACCGTTAACCACCGATGCAATGGCACTTTGCCCTGTCATCAGCGCGGCTACAGGAAGGGCCAGATTTTTTACCCATACGTTAATGACGAATGTTTGTCCAAGATAGAGAATGGTATAGACAAGAGACCCTAAAATACCACCTAAAAGGTTAAAACCAAATCGCATGCCGTCTCTTCCCCGTCCATGAGATACAAGTCCTGGGATAAATCCTAAGCAAAATTTAAAAAGCAATGTCATAGGAGCATAGGCAACATACAAAGGATTGGTCAAATCAAAAAAACAAGATCCAATCCCCGCAGCCAGTCCACCTCGCAGGGCACCTAGCAAAAAGCCGGAAAGCAGGCAAACTACATTTCCCAAGTGAATTGCCGTATTTCCTACAGACAGCGGAATTACAATCCGCACCCAAGAGGCAGCATATACCAGTGCCGCCATCACCGCTGTAACAGCAATGGTACGTACCGTCATTTTCTTCATATTCATTCTTCCCTTCTTTGTACATTCCTACACAAAATAGTATCTTAATCATCTATTTCCACTTACTATGATAGGTTTCTTTCTTTTTTTGCTATCTTTTTTAACAAAGATGCGATACACTAAATGGTAAATATGGTTTACTGATATGATCCGTCTTGCATATGCAGGCGTAACTTTCAAAACCACAAGAGGAGGTTTATCCATATGATACCCGTTCGTTCCAGTGGCATTTTGCTCCATCTCTCTTCCCTTCCCGGCCCTTATGGTACCGGAACCATGGGAAAAGCCGCTTTTCATTTTGTTGATTTCCTACAGAGTGCAGGACAGCGATACTGGCAAGTCCTTCCCCTGGTACCACCTGGCGGTGGTCATTCTCCCTATCAATCTCATTCCAGCATCGCAGGAAACCCATTCTTTATCGATTTGGACAAGCTCCATGCCGATGGACTCTTGACAAAAGAAGAGCTGGAGTCTGCCCAAAGAGAGGCACAAGACCAAGTAGACTTTGCTTTTTTAGATGAAACCCGTATGGCACTGCTCCAAATCGCATTTGACCGGCGTACACCAGAAATGGACGAGGCTGTCACAGCATTCAAAGAGACGCAAACCCAATGGCTCCCCGACTATGCGCTGTTTATGGCCCTTCGAGATCATTTTGATGGCACTGAACTTTCCCAATGGCCAGATCACACTATTGTACGTCGCACACCCTCCGCTATGAAACGCTACCAAGAACTTCTGGCTGATCAAATCCAATTCCACTGTTTTTTGCAATACCTCTTTTTTACCCAGTGGCAGGAATTGAAATGTTACGCCAATGAAAGGGGTATTTCTATCATTGGCGACCTTCCCTTTTATGTTTCTGCTGATAGTGCAGATGTCTGGGCCCATCCAACTCTATTTCGTATCGATGGTAAACGGGCCCCCCGCTACTTTGCCGGCGTCCCCGCCGATAGTTTTTCCCCCACCGGACAGCACTGGGGCAACCCGCTTTACGCCTGGCAAAACCACGAAAAGGAACAGTTTGCCTTCTGGAAGCTTCGTATCCGTCAGGCTCTCTCCCTATATGACCTGCTGCGTATCGATCATTTCCGCGCCATTCACAGTTTCTGGGAAATCCCGGCCACAGCCGAAACAGCAGCTGAAGGCCGCTGGAAAACAGGCCCTGGTCAAAAACTCCTGGATATCTTCTTCTCTGTGGGAACAAAAGACCAGTTTCTGGCAGAAGATTTAGGGGAACTTTCCCCTGCCGCTCATGTCTTTGTGGCAAACAGCGGGCTACCTACTATGGCAGTCTTGACAGATGCCTTTGATCCCGCTTATGACAATGCTTTCCTGCCTCACAATATTAAACCCAATACTACATTATACACCTCTACCCATGACACCCCTACATTTTTCCAATTTCTCAATGAAATTGCCAACGAAGATACCCGTTCCTTTGCTATGGATTACCTCCGCCTGCGGGAGGAGGAAGGATATACATGGGGTGCCATTGCCGGTGCATTTGCTTCACCTGCCCGCCTTGTCATGTGTCCTCTTCAAGACGTTCTTTCTCTTGGAAGTGACGCTCGTATGAATGTTCCCGGCACAGTAGGCGGCTCCAACTGGGCATGGAGAGTGCGGGAAGAGGCAATCAACCAAGAAGTTGCTTCTCGTCTGCGTCACCTAACTCAAGTCTACCGCCGGCTCCTCTGACTTTCTCACCCATTGATATCGGGTGACGCCTTCTTCAAACTTCTGCTCCACATCTCCACGGTCACAAAGATAGTCCAAGACACAGTGAAGATTGCGCAGGTACATTGCAATGCGATCCGGCCGTTTGGTCCGCATGGAAAATGCCTGCCAAAGAACATGGGACAATTCATCTATCGTCATAGGCTCCGTTAAAAATGAACCTATTTCTTGGGCTTTTTCCTCTCTGCTTATTATGTTGCGGTGAATGAGATCTGTGATATCATCATACACACCTTTGTGAGCTACAATATAGGCATCACATTGGTATTCATAGAGCTTCTTCTTGCTTTCCAAGTCTATCTGATAGGACATGCTGGTAGGCATTTTGGAATGCTCTAAAACATCTTCGCTCACTAGCGCATCTCCCACATAAAACACATGATCGGGAGTGATGATACCAATGTGGCCTGCTGTGTGACCTGGCAACTCCACAATACGAAATTTGGCGCCATATACGGTAACTTCTGTTTCATGAGGGAAAATCACCCGGTCCGCTCTTGTAAGCATACTATGAAACCACGCTTCCACCTGTCCGGGAGAACAAACAAAAAACGCTGATTTTCCCGTCAATGGAGATTGTCCCACTGCTGCTTCCACAAATGGTAAAATGATTTCCGCACCTTGGTTTTGAAAGTAGCTGTGATTGCCACTGTGATCCATATGGATGTGAGTGCCAATCACAGCCACCACTTGCAGCTGTTCTCGGTCCAACAGGGCTTGCAACCCTTCCCTGTCCGGTACCGCGTACCCACTGTCCAGCAAAATAATGTCGTGCTCCCCCACTTGGTAGCATGGAATCAGTTCCGATGCTTCTATCACAAATGTGTTCCCTTTTACTCTTTTTCTTTCCATGGATGGTTCTCCTTTTTGATTCACCTCTTATAAACGGATTTCCACTGGCGCATGAAGCTCAATACGCTCTGGCGTTACTTTGCAATCATATGCCATAAGACGCACCCCCGAAGATGCAGCATGACGCAATGCTTGGCCAAAAGCCGGGTGCATTTGATCATTGGGCGTAAAGTAACGAACATTCTCCATCTGTACAACAAAAAACAGACAAGCATTGATTCCCTTTTCCTTGGCTCTGCACAAGGCCTGAATATGCTTTACGCCACGTTGTGTTGGAGCATCTGGAAAGGAAACCACACCATTGTCCTCCAATGTCACTCCTTTGACCTCTACCAATGTGTCTCCTTCCTTGGCACGAACCAAAAAATCCAGACGAGAATCTTCAAAAGTCTGTTCTTGTAAAACCTCTCTGGTGCCTGCCAAAAAATGTCCTTCCTTTGCCCATTCCCCAAAAACACCGTTTGGCGCACTGGCGTCCATATTGATCAGCCTCGCCCCCTTTTGGACCGCAATTAAGTCAAACCTTGTCTTCCGCGCCGGGTTGTGGGCTTCCTGTACATAGATCGTAGCACCTGGTATCAAAAGTTCTCTGCAACGCCCTGTGTTTTTAACATGGCAACACACAACCCTCCCCGAAAGTTCTACCTGGGCCACAAAACGGTTTTGCCTTGTTAGAAAACGCCCCTTTATGACTCGTTGATAATTCATGAGCAACATTGTACCTACTTCTCATCCAAATAGCAAGCCCCAAGTACAGAAGTCTTTCAGCAGGCTTCTTCCACCTTCCTTTTCCTCTTGACAAGCTATGTAATTCTGATATAATTTTAAGAGGATATTTTATGAAAAATATATCCCTTTTTTACTGGTCTGGTCTGTCCTTGCAACACCATTTTGCAATACTTTCTGATCCAATCAGCCATTCATCCAACAAGAAGGGAGTCTCATATTTTATGTCTTGGACGCTTTACGATCGTCTGATTGCCTCTGTGCCGGACGACGTTTTTATTGATGAAGTTATTTCCGGTCCACATTGGACCATGGTATGTACAGGTTCCCAAGTGGGCTGTGCTATGACAACCTGGGTGGAAACCATTGCGCCCTTACACCCAACTGATTTTATAGGCGTATCCTTAAAAGAGGCTGCTCAATGTGTCAAATCCTGGAACTTTTTAGAGGCCAGCATAGGCATGGCAGCCATCAATGCCTACTATAACCAACACCATCAGGCAGATGAAATTGCAAAACAAGCACCACAAAAATTACTCCGTTCAAAAGAAGACGCATTTGCCGCTCATGTGGAACAAATGAAAGGTAAAAAAATTGCTGTTATCGGTCATTTTCCCCGTTTGGAATACCTTTCAGAAATCGCTACCCTCTCCATTTTAGAACGAAACCCACGAACAGGAGATTATCCTGATACTGCATGTGAGTACCTGCTTCCAGAACAAGATTTCGTTTTCATCACAGGAAGCTCACTTGTCAATAAAACGTTACCTCGCCTTCTTTCTCTGGCGAAACAGGCGTACACTGTTGTGGTGGGACCCAGCACACCTCTTTCCCTTGCTCTTTTGGAATGGGGCGTCAATGAACTGAACACATTGATCATTGAAGAACCAGATTCCTGCAGAAACATTATTCAAGCAGGTGGTACTGGTGGTGCATTGGCCCGGATCGGTTGCCGTGTTGGGCTGAAGTAACCAAAAATGGATTGCCTCCCGTTTTTTGGGGAGTTTCGTATGACATTCTATGTAATGGATGTTAAGATACGATCCAAAAGGGGTAGTCTTTCATCGTTATCTTTTTCTTTAGACGACGTTTAAAACATGATAAAAATGAATGATACTAAAAATCAGAAGAGGAGCCATTGATCATGGAAGAAACAAAGCGTCTATCTTCTGGCACAAATATATTTTGGAAATTGCATCGGACAAAAATCACACTCTTGATTTTACTTATTTTACTGTTTTTCGCTATTCTTATTTCCTTTATGATTGGGAAATATCCAATTTCACCAGGAGAAGTATTTCGGATTTTGTTTTCCAAGATTTTTCCTATCACACCAACATGGGAAGAACAAAAAGAGCTGATTTTTTTCAATGTGCGGCTGCCACGAATTCTGTTAGCTTGTATGGTTGGATGTTGTCTTTCCGCTGCAGGTGCAGCGTACCAAGGCACATTCAAAAACCCTATGGCCTCTCCAGATATTCTAGGTGCATCTCAGGGTGCAGCATTTGGAGCGGCACTAGCCATTATGAACCATTTAGGCAGCCAATATGTGACCATTTTTGCGTTTGGTTTTAGCATTTTAACGGTCTTATTGGTTATTTTTGTCAGCCAAAAGGCAAAAGGCGGAAAAATTGTAGGACTGATCCTTGCGGGAATTATGATCAGTTCCCTTTTCCAGGCAGCAACTTCTTACCTCAAGCTGGTAGCCGACCCCAATGACCAACTCCCTGCCATCACCTATTGGCTCATGGGAAGTTTCTCCGGTTCCAAACGCTCGGATGTTGTTTTTGCTTTTTTCCCTATGATCATAGGTCTCGTCCCACTCTTCTTGCTGCGCTGGCGGATGAATGTTTTAACCATGGGAGATGAAGAAGCCAAAACCATGGGTGTCAATGTCTCCCTTGTTCGTCTGGTTGTGATTTTGTCATCCACTCTCATCACAGCGGCAAGTGTTTCTGTCAGTGGAATGATTGGCTGGGTGGGTCTTGTCATTCCCCATTTATCTCGTCGTCTTGTGGGAAATAATTATGCTTCTTTAATTCCAACATCTATGGTATTTGGTGCATTGTTTCTGTTAATCGTTGATAACTTTTCCCGAAATCTATGGACTTCCGAGTTGCCCATCGGCATCTTGACCGCTTTTGTAGGCGCACCATTTTTCATCTATCTTATTACAAGGAGGGAATCCTAATGATGACTGGCATCAGCGTTTCTGGACTCACCTGCGGTTATGGTGACCATCCTGTTTTAAAAGATGTTTCCTTCTGTGTGGGAGACAATACTCTTCTATGTGTTCTTGGCCCAAATGGCGTAGGAAAAAGCACCATGTTTAAATGCATTTTACGCCTTCTAACCACATACACAGGCTCGATTTTGCTCAACGGAATCGATTCCCAAACATTAAGCCCCAAAGAATTGGCTACTATCATCGCATACATCCCCCAATCTCACATTCCCTCTTTCAACTATTCTGTATTGGATATGGTCACAATGGGGACTTCTGCACAAGGTGCTTTTTTCACATCGCCCAGCAAAAAGCAAAAAAAAGCTGCGATAGAAGCTATTGAAATGATGGGCATTTCTCATTTAATTGATCGAGGATATCTTCACTTGAGCGGTGGGGAACGTCAGCTGGTACTCATTGCCAGGGCCATTGCTCAAAAAGCAAAAATTTTGATCATGGATGAACCCACCTCCAACTTAGACTATGGGAATCAAATTCGGGTGTTAGAGTCTGTAAAGCAGCTGACGCGCAGAGGATATACCATTATTCAGTCCACCCATAATCCCGATCAGGCATTTTTGTATGCTGATGAAGTATTGGCGTTGCGTCGAGATGGGAAAAACGCTTATGGAAAGCCAAAAGAACTGATCAGCGAAGGGATGATTCAAGAATTATATGGCATCGATGTTAAATTAAACAGTCTTTACGATGATAAAATCCGTGTGTGTGTTCCTGTCAGTGCATTGGTATCTTAAAAACGTTGAAAGCAGGCATATATGGATTATTTATCATAGTACGTATTCATCTATAAGTATGAGGAGGAAAACATGAAAAAAAACGTATTGGCTCTCTGCATGGCAATGATCTTACTCTTTGGCCTTTTGGCTGCCTGCGGCAATCAAACGGCAACCCCATCTTCTGACACTTCATCTGAATTGTCAGCTTCCCCATCCGATTCTGGTGAAACGATATCATTTACCGATTCTGCGGGAAGGGTTGTTGAAATTCCAAAAAATATTGAACGTATCGCTCCAACAGGTTCCATGGCACAAATCGTATTGTTCGCTGTTGCCCCCGACAAGCTGGTAGGCTTAGCAGCAGAATGGCCTTCTTCTTCCATCGCGTTATTTGATGAAAAATATACTGCACTCCCTGTATTTGGCCAATTTTATGGTACCAGCAATCTGAATATGGAAGCACTTGCTTCTGCCAAACCTCAGGTCATCATTGATATTGGGGAGAAAAAAGACGGCATTGTGGAAGACCTTGATTCGATTCAAGAGCAACTGGGTATTCCTACTATTTTTGTAGAAGCCAGCTTATCCACCATGGATCAGTGCTACAAAACCCTGGGTGAATTATTGGGCGAAGAAGAAGCTGGCAATGCATTGTCTGCCTATTGTAAAGAAATTTACACCAAGACAGTAGATACAATGGAAAAAATTGGCGAGGAAAATCGTGTTTCTCTCACGTATTGTCTGGGAGAAACGGGAACTCGAGTATTAGCAGAAGGATCTTTTCAGTCAGAAGTGCTGAATATGCTCAGTAATAACGTGGCTGTTCTGGATGAGCCATCATCCAAAGGTGATGGAAATGAAGTATCTTTGGAACAACTTTATCTGTGGGACCCGGAAGTGATTCTTTTCGCTCCAGACAGTATTTATGCCACGGTAAAAGACGATGAAAACTGGCAAAAACTGCAAGCTGTACAGAATGGCAAAGTCTACGAAGTCCCCGGCAACCCATACAACTGGATCGCCAATCCTCCTTCTGTCAATCGATATATGGGGCTTGTATGGTTGGCTAATCTCTTGTATCCGGATGAGTTCAATTATGATTTGTATGAAGAAACCGCACGGTATTATCAATTGTTCTATCATTGTGATTTGACCCAAGAACAATTCAACGAACTAACAGCAAACGCCCAATAGATAACCATTTCAGTCTCACCTTGTCTTTAAATATCACTGTGGTGAATGCCTGTTTAGTATGATGGAGGTGTCTCAAATCGAAACCAATCTACTCACTGCCCAAGAAGTGGCCGATATACTCAAAGTAAAAAAGAGTACGGTCTATGAAATGATCAAACGTGGTGATCTTGCCTCTCGCAAAATCGGAAAGCAGCTTCGCATCTCCCGTCAGGAAATGGAGCGGCTTTTGGGGATAGGTGCAAATGTGGCAGCGCCACTAGCTCCATCAGAAGAACCATCTGTTTCGTTGCCTTCAAAAGGGAAAAGTCTTGTGCTTTGTGGGCAGGATGTTCTGCTGGATATTTTGGCCAATTATATGAATGGAACGCCAAATATGCCAGGAATCTTACGTTCCCAAGCAGGCAGTTACAATGGACTTTATAAATTATATCAAGGTTCAGCTGATCTTGCCACTGTCCATCTCTGGGATGAAAGCACAGGTGAATACAATACACCCTTTGTAGAACGCATGATTCCCGGCATTCCCGTTGTGATGGTACGTCTCTTAGGCCGAATGACGGGCTTTTATGTACAAGCTGGCAATCCCAAAGGGATTACCGGCTGGGAGGATTTTCGACGCAACGATATTACGCTGGTTAACCGGGAACGTGGAAGCGGATCTCGAGTTTTGTTAGATGGAAAATTAAAATCCTTAGGTATCCCTACAGCTTCCATACAAGGTTATTCCTTTGAACAGCCTTCCGCCCTATCTGTGGCAAGTTGTGTTGCCAGAGGTGCAGGTGATGTTGGCATTGGCACAAAACACACATCCAACCAAATCAGCGGCATTGAGTTTCTCCCCATGCAGCAGGAGTGGTATGATCTCGTCTTTTTGGCAGAACATGCCTCCACTCCCTCTATGAAAGCTATTTTAAACTACATTTCATCAGATGACTTTCGACGGGAAGTGGCCCAAATGAAAGATTATGACAATTCTCAAACCGGCCGCATCATTTTGGGAAAACAGTATTTATCTGATTGATATGCAAAAAGAGAACCACGGATCATGGAAGACTTTTTCTCCATCATCCGTGGTTCTCTTTTCGATTGGCTTGGAACCGAATTAAAAGGTCTGCTCAATGGCTTTAACCATTCGGTAAATCATGGTATTGCATGGAACAGGGATTCCGTGCTCTTTCCCTAACTTCAAAATGGTTCCGGTCAGTGTATCAATTTCTGTCTTCTTTTTGCGCTCGATATCCTGCAATGTAGAGGAACGATGATCGTATGTGTCTGGTACCAACTTGCTGTAAAATACCTCTTGGTACGCTTCCGGGGTAGACCAGAATGTCTCATACCCGGAGGCCTTCATCACAGCAAAGATCTCATCAATCAAGTCGTTCATAATCCAAACAGTCTCTTTTGCCTCTGTCAGCCTTCCATATGTCATTTGCAAGATAGCACCCAATGGATTCAACGTACAATTGTAGAGCATCTTTGCCCAAAGGGCCTTTCCCACTTCCATGGTCGTTTCACACGGGGGATTGCCTTTGTTGATAGCCTCCGCCAATGGCTTCATAGGTGCTTCCTCACAGCCATACAAAGATCCCAATAAAATCGGTGCAGTATACACTGTCACTTCACTCACATTGCGTTGTATTCGCCGAAAACCGGTAATAATACGGGCCGAATATACCTGTTCTTTTGAAAAATAACGTAAATAAGGCACATCGTTCCCCCAGCCATTTTGCATAATCACCAGCTTACCGAAAGGGCGAAATACATCTGCCCGCTTCGAAAGCGCTTTGCTGATTTCATCATTGGCCATGGTTTTTGCACTGACTATGATGTAATCAAATCGATTCTCCGGAAGAGATTCATATGTTTCATAGGTAGTAACCGATCCTGCTGGGAAATCCAGAGCGCCAAATAGTCCCGTTCGATGAATGCCACCTTCGTCAATGGCTCTTTTGGTTTCGCCTGTGGCAAGATAAGAAACGTTGCAACCGCTGTCTAACAGCGAAGCACCAATGGCAATGCCAATGGCACCTGCACCAATGATCAAACATTCCATTCCAATCTGTCTCTCCTTTTTCTTTTGATGTTATGATACGTCTGCTTTTTGCACTTTGTCAAATTGTTTTGTTTTTCACCGCTATCTTCTCTTTGTGTGATGATGCCTTTGTAAACAACCAGCAACTGGCGCTTCCCAAATAGGAAGCGCCAGTTTATCATATCCAAATGTAGTGCTCTTACCCAAAGCGGAAACCGTTTGACCTGTATCCTTTCCTATCAAATGGCACTTTCTTTCAAATGGCACTTTCTTATTTGGGAGTAATTAAAATCATAATACAAGGAGTTCCTTGCACAACTGTGGTTCCGAAGTATACCAGTATCTGTTGTCCATTGTGTTCATAGACCAGAACCGTATCTCCATCTTCTGTTTGGAAACCGGTTAAATAACGGAACCCATTGGCCTCCAATGCACTTAAATATTTGTCAACAGTCAAGGAAGTGTCTGATGGCAGATCCTTAATGCGGTACAGATACACTTGGCCTTCCGAGGTAGTTGTTTCAAAGAACAAAGGAGCTCCTACAAATGCACCATAGTCCAGCACCGGGTAATACCCATCATAGTACCGATAACCTCCCGTGCTGCTGCCAGTTACAGTAACAGAAATGCTTACAGAAGCCAATACCTTGTCAGCATCATCCACCAATTCTGCTTTGATTGTGGTGCTGCCAGCTTTTTTCCCCGTAAGAGTCAAGGGAATTTTGGTCCCATCGCTGCTCCAATCACCCCATTGCGCCGAGACAATAGATGGATCCCCAATACGATATACAATGGAATCTACATCACCATCTCCAACTTGGGTGAATGTGATACTTTCACTTTGTCCTACTTTCAAAGAGACAGTGCCTTTGGAGACAGTCAGTTGAAGGTTTGAAAAAGATGTGCCCATGGGTTTTAAGGAACCTTGGCTTAATTGACTAAGCATGTGGATGGGAACAGCCAAATTAAGGTTTTGCCCTGATTCGATTCCTGCTGAGGTCACACCAATGACTTTCCCCGTCTCGTCCAACAATGCACCGCCACTGCTTCCATGAGAAATAGGTGCTGTAATTTGAATATAATGCTGTCCGCTGATGACCCGATCTGGATTGGCAATAATCCCTTCTGAAATGCTATTTTCCAAACCTTGGGGGCTGCCAATGGTATAAATATGGGAACCGCCTTTTAGCCCAGTAGAGTCTCCTTTGGTCAAATAAGGGAAACCACTCCCATCAATTTGCAGCAATGCAAGATCCAATGATGGATCTGCATCATAGATTCCTTTCACAGAATAGGTTTTGCCATTTGTAGTACGAATTTTGGCAGATGCAGCGTCTTCAATGACATGATGATTGGTAACGGCAAGTCCATTGGCAGAAAGAAAAAACCCGCTCCCAGAGGCTATCGCCTTCCCCGAAGCATTATAAATTTCAATATAAAACACGGCAGGTGAACATTGGGAATAAATTTCCTCTCCCGACAGAACATGATTGCTTAATGTCACAGTCTGCCGCTTTTCCGGCATTGCCATACGTGTGACAATCATAGCCACTTCACTTCTCGTAATGTTGGTCTGTGGTCGGAAGGATCCTTTGCTGTCGCTACCGATTAAAATACCGGCGCGATAGAGCTTATAGACTTGAGAAGCGTATGTACTTTGCATCGAGATGTCAGGGATACCGCCATCATCTACTTGGTTGATGGTAGCCAGCCCCTCGTCAGGGAAGGCAGCTGCAAAAATAACAGCAAATTCTGCACGCGTCGCTGTTTTATTATAATTGGCATATTCCCCTTTGATAATTCCTTCTTTCATTGCATAGTCTACATAGGGACGATACCATGGAGAAGCTTTTGTATCGAACTCTGTCTTCCCAGTGTAATAAATGCTATGTAAACATGCCGCCAGTTTAATGGCCTCCGCTATTGTGAGGTTTCCACTGGGGTCAAACACAATACTGCTTTTCCCATCAAATAATCCCAATTCATAAGACGTTTTCACAGCATCTGCATACCATTCATTTGAAGGCACGTCCTGAAATTGACCGGAACGATATGTCCTGATCCTTTGAAAGGACGAAAAACCAACTGCCATAGCAGATGATATCATGATCTGCAATAACATGACTGCAACAATCAGTAAAGAACCTATTCTTTTTTTCCCCATCGTGTTCTCCTCCCATACTCCATATTAATATGGTTTATTATACCAAATGAGCATTCCCGGCACAAGGGTAGGCCCCTCTTTTTTTAAGAAAAAGAACATTAGGGAAGTATCTCAATATTTCCCATTCATACGCTCCTTTTTCTGTGCATATACATCCATCAGTGGAAATTCATTGCGGGGAGTGTTGTTTTTGAAAGGAAACATAGAAGAACGCGCCTGCGATCTGGCTCTTTACATTATCGAAACGAAAGCGACGGTGCGTGCGGCTGCCAAACAGTTTGGAATTTCAAAATCAACGGTACATAAAGATCTCTCCGAACGGTTGCCTGCATTTAATCGTCCTCTGTACTTGCAGGTAAAGGAAATTTTAGAGGAAAACAAAGCAGAACGTCATATCCGGGGCGGCATCGCCACCCGCCGGAAATACAAAGGAATGTAAACAAACACCAAGAGGAGTCCCGGATCTTTTGTGAGATCCGGGCCTCCTTTCTATTTTCAGCGAACAACAATAGCGTGCCGCCGTACATTATAAATGGGTTCCAGTTTACTAGCAGAAATCCAATAGCGATATTCTTTCCGTGTATTATTGATATTATAAGGATCTGCAATATAATAACTGTCCTGTTCGCTGTCGTAGCCACAGATCAAAACAGCATGATTATTACTCAAAAGATATTGCATCGTCCCTTCAATATTGTACCATCTGTAATAGGGTTTTTCCCAGCGCATGGTGGCATAAATCACAACAGGATTGCCATTTAATACTTCAAATTGGATATCTTCTGGGCTTTTGCCCGAAAAGTCGACCACTTCCCCATACTGACTGGCGTATTGAGCTAAAATGGGAGGATAAATGGTCGTCCTTGTCTTCTTGGTCTTATCCGCTACATAAGGGGAACCTACAAATCCCTTGGCTGGATTGGAGGTGGTCTTGGGCATCTCATCCAAGAATTGACGCAATCCTACATTGAGCGCATATCCTTTTCCCTTCAATCCCATCAGAAGCGAAGTGGGTTCGCACCCAACCACTGCGTAAACAGGATACAATTGACTGATATATGGCACATCAATAACCGTTCTCTTTGGTAAGACCACCTCTACAGGGATGGTTTCCCAATTGGTCAATCGCAGAAGCATGGTAGCAGCTTCTCCTCTTGTCAGTGGTTGACTCGGTCGAAATGTACCGTCAGGACACCCTGTGATAATGTTGTGTTCATATAAGTAATAGATAGCTTCATATGCAAATCCGTCTTTCACGTCCGGGAAGACGGGGTTATAGTCTTTTCCTTCTCCTTCTGCTCCCACCAAATATCGATAGATCATCACAGCATATTCTGCTTTTGTAACAGATGCTTCCGGACGGAATGTTCCATCAGGATATCCTGTTATGCTGCCCCGTTCCACCAAAAAATCAATGGAATCTTTGGACCAACAGCCCTCTTCCACATCTGGAAAAACAATGGGTGACGGTGTCACCTCTTCCGTGGGTGCCGGTGACGGTGTCACCTCTTCCGAAGGTGCCGGTGACGGTGTCACCTCTTCCGAAGGTGGAGGGGTTTCCTTCTCTATTTCCTGAATCAGCAAAGCCAAAAGCTGGGCAGCTTCTTCTCTTGTGATGGATTTATCAGGATAATACCTTCCATTGGGATAACCATGTACAACATCATGCTCCATCAATGTGTTAACAGCATCTCCAGACCAATGGCGCTGAATGTCATATGGCGCTGCAGCCCACACTGTTGTCCCAAGCAACATTGTAGCAAGAATGCCTGCAACAATCCGTTTTCCTTTCAAACCTTTTCGTCCCCCTTCTTCTTCCTTTTTCTCTCTATGACAAAACAACATATACGAAATTAGTATACATCCCCTTTTTTGCAAATTCAAGCTCTACATTTTTCTCTCTTTTTGCATATTTCACAAAAAGCATAGATCAATTTCGTCTTGATCGACAATTTCATCTTGTCTCTTTTTTCGATAAGATAAAAAGGAAGAAGAAAGCTGCGGCGGAAGCGAGGAAATAGGAATGACCAATTTAAAATTTAAAATTGTAATGGTAATCTTGCTCGGCATTATTTTTTACGTTGCAACATTACAACCCTGGATTGCCGGAGGATTGGCCATACTTTGGTTAATCGGTTATATCGCCTTTATCAACTGGAAGAAAAAAACATAAGAAAGCCCCCTGCTTCAAAGAATTGTGAAACAGGGGGTTTCTTTTATTCTTCCCAGTTGTGCCAGACACTTTGGACATCGTCGTTATCTTCTAGCATTTCAATGAGTTTTTCCAAATTTTTCTTGTCATCATCTGATTCGACAGTAACATAGTTCTGAGGCACCATTTCTACTTCTGCGGACAAAAAAGCATATCCCTTTTCTTCCAGAGCAGTAGTCACGTCCCCACAAGCATCCGGCTCTGTATAAATTTCAAATACTTCTCCTTCATTGGAAAAGTCAGAAGCACCTGCTTCCAGTGCATCCATCATCACTGTATCTTCATCCAGGCCTTCACTTTCGATGACAATGACACCTTTTTGATCAAACGACCAGGAAACACAGCCTGTTGCACCTAAATTTCCACCGTATTTATCAAAATAATGACGCATTTCGGAAGCCGTACGGTTTCGGTTATCCGTCATGGTTTCCACAATAACAGCAACGCCACAGGGTCCATATCCTTCATATACAATGGTTTCATAGTTGGTGGCATCGGAACCCTGCGCTTTTTCCAATGCCCGCTTAATATTGTCATTTGGCACATTGGCTGCTTTCGCTTTTGCAATCACATCTTTTAGGCGAGAGTTTTCCAAAGGATTGGCACTGCCCCCCGATTTCACTGCAACGATGATTTCCTTTGACATTTTGGTAAATAATTTAGCCCGCTGTGCGTCTGTTTTTCCTTTTTTATGTTGAATATTTGCCCATTTGGAATGTCCCGACATGGTATTCTCGTCTCCTTGCTTCAATCTTCAATCAATTCTTTTCGTTATAAAAAACGTAAAATTACATCCATTATAGTATTTTATCATACAATACACCCTAGTTCAAGAGCCTCTTTACATAAAATGAACCACATCCTGATGGCAACGGGAAACCGCTGTTGGAACTGTTGGAAATGCTTCTCTCAGCCAGTTGGCCATTTGATTACAAATCAGATTTTCCGTTGGATAATGACCTGCGTCAATCAGATGAACACCCATAGCAGCCGCTTCCAAAAAGACATCGTATTTTACATCACCTGTAACAAAAGTGTCACATCCCAAGCGGATGACATCAGACAACAAGCTACCACAGGACCCACCGCCCACTGCAACGCGAAATACAGGCTTTCCTGCATCATAGAAACGCAATCCACCCGCATGTAAACTCTTTTTCACCCGTTCTGCAAAAGAAGAAAAGGGCATGGGCCGTTCTAGCACACCTACTCGACCAATTCCGTAGAAAGCACCATCTTCTTCTCGCACTCCGGCTTGAAGCAACGGGCCAATCTGGGAAAGCCCCACAGCTTCTGCTAATAAGTCATTGACACCGCCAGGTGCAGCATCTAAATTGGTATGCATGCAGATGGCACCGATCTTGTTCCGTAACAATTCTTTTACTACTTTTTCTGTTCCATTCTGTCCTGTCAATTGACGGATCGATTGAAAGATCACTGGATGATGGGATACGATCAAAGACGCCCCTATGGCCATCGCCTCCTGTATCACAGGAAGTGTTACATCCAACGCCACCAAGATTCCTTTTACAGGGTCATCTGGATCTCCCACCAAAAATCCTGCATTGTCATAAGACTCCTGCCACTGGAGAGGTGCTTTCCCTTCCAAATACATTGCCACTTCTCTCACGTTCTGCATGTCAAATCTCCCTTCTCTTCCGTTCCAAAGCTGCCCGTTCTTCTTCCAGTTCACTGCAACG
The DNA here is from genome assembly GCA_963929765.1 of Clostridia bacterium. Classification (GTDB taxonomy): domain Bacteria; phylum Bacillota; class Clostridia; order Oscillospirales; family Oscillospiraceae; genus RGIG529. The sequence goes on from CAWVKD010000050.1 coordinate 20,723, forward strand.
GATAGCAGATTCCGGTCTCTTGGACTTTTGTAGTCCTTCAATTGCACGATTCAACTTTTTTATGGTTCTCTCCCAATATCGCTGCAGAAGGGGATCTCCACTGGCCCAAAGGGCTTGGCTTCCATAATACAGTGCCAAATCGCCTTGTCTTTGAGGCTTTCCTCCACCCCGAGCCAAAAGAACATGGTAAAGAAAAGGAGGTTCTTCCACCAGCTTTTCCCGCTCCACTTCATATCCTTTTTCCATCAGAAACTGACGAAGTTCCTTTCCCTTAGACATAGGCTGGAGCAAAAGGGTATACTTGGGATCATGAACCCAAGGCGCATGTTCTAAAATATGTGCAATGGTTTCGCCACCCATTCCTGCCATAACGATAGTATCCACTTCTTGGGGCGAAATATCTGTTAACCCATCTGACCTCACAAACACCATCTGATCTATCACATCATACCGTTTTGCCGTCTTTTTCGCCCTCTCCAATGGACCTTCCCCAATATCAGAAGCAATCACAAATGGACAAATTTCTTCTAACAGCAGACAAACTGGCAAAAAGCCATGATCGGTTCCTACATCCACAAGCCGTGCACCCTTTGGCACCCAATCCTTTAAACAGGAAAGACGAGGAGACAATAAAATGCGTTTTCTCACAGGTCGTTCCTCCCTTCTCGCTTGCATCCAAACGGTAAGTATCAACTGATAAAAGAAAAAGCCCTCTTGGTTCAGAGGGCTTTTCATTGCTTGTTACAGCTTACTTTTGGTTTACGCTTGCATTCAGTCTTGCAACCACATCGTCCACATCTACACCGTGTACAAGGCATGCTTCTTCTACTGTTTCACCTTGAGAAGCCGGGCAACCCAGGCAATGCATCCCAATGGAAAACAAAACCGGTGCTGTTTCGGGGGCAATCACAAGCAGATCGCCTATCACGGTATCTTTTGTAATAACAGCCATAATATGACCTCCAAAAAAATAATGAAATTCTATGTTCAGTATATCTGCTTTTCTCCCTTTTTTCAAGAGGAATTTTAAAACTTCTCTTTCTTTCTGCCACACTGTTTCAAATAGGTAATTTCCTCTGAAGTCAGTGTTCGCCATGACCCTTTTTCCAGTTTCCCCAACCGTAATTTCCCAATTGCAATCCGCTTGAGTCGTGTCACATGTAATCCTGCCATTGCACACATTCGCCGCACTTGGCGATTCTTTCCCTGGTGGATGCCAATGGCAAGCAACGTGGTTTCTCCTTTTTTTTGCACCTGTACCTTTGCAGGAGAGAGTCGAACTCCATCTAGGAACAAAGTCCCTCTTAGAATTGGCAATGCTTTTTTGATATCTCCCTGTACCCATACCAGATACTGTTTCTCCACTTCATGGGAAGGATGCATCAAGTGATAGGCCAAAGCCCCATCATCTGTTAAAAGAAGCAATCCTTCCGAATTCAGATCCAGACGTCCCACAGGATAGACCCGTTTACCACAGCCTTGAATCAAATCGTTTACCGTCTTGCGCCCTTTTTCATCTGACAGTGTGGTCACATAGCCTCTCGGCTTATGAAGCATCAAGTAAGTGTGGTCTTTTGGCGCTTTCAATGCCACACCATCTACCTGAATATGATCTTCTTCCAGTTCTGCCTGATCTCCTAAGGATGCTATTTTGCCGTTGACCATGACCCGGCCTTCTTTTAACATTTGCTCTGCTTGCCGCCGGGAAGCTACTCCGCATGCAGACAAAATTTTTTGCAATCGTTCAGCCAATTCGCTTCCTCCTTTCACAGAGGACATTTAACCAAATAAACGCAATAATCGTTCTAAAAGAGATCGATTTTTGATCTCAATCGTTTCGCCATAGATAAGCTCCACCTGTACAACAGGATCTCCATCTAAAAAGTAAGTGAGTACTCCAGCTGTCTCTCCACGGGTAACAGGCGCTTGTTCGCAATCGGGAAGCAGAGAAACCCTTTCTTCCACCTGTTCTCCCTCTTGCAATGGATACTCCACTTGATATTTGGGAAATAAAGAAACTTCGTCCCTCTCTCCATTTTGCACTGCCAGCTCTGTCACTTCCTCATCTGTTTGACACAATGTTTGCCATGCAAAGGTTTCAAAGCCATAGTCAAACAGATTCTTATGGTCATTCCAATCGTCTGGTGCATCCAGTGTAACTGCAATCAGCCATTGGTCATTTTGCTTGGCGCATGTGACGAGTGTACGCCCCGCTTCTTTGGTAAATCCTGTTTTTCCGCCAATGGTACCCTCATATTGCCATAACAATTTGTTGTGATTTTGGAATTGCCGTCCTTCCAATGTGATGGTCTTCGTCCCAAAAATGGCAGCAAACGTTTCATTTTGCATCGCTGCTCTTGTAATACGCGCCATATCTGCTGCTGACGCATAATGGCCTTCTGCTGGAAGACCGCTTGGATTTTGAAATTGAGTATTCAAAAGCCCCAGTTGATCTGCTTTTTCATTCATCCAAGAGACAAAGGTCTCCGTATCTCCTGCGCAATACCCTGCAATGGCTAGAGCAGCATCATTTCCGGATTCCAGCATCAGCCCATAAAGCAGTGTCTCCAATTTCACATGTTCCCCTGCTTTTAAATAAATGGATGATCCTTCTGTCTGTAAATAATCCGGCAAAATTTCCACATCTGCTTGTAAATCGCCATGTTCTATTGCTACCAGCGCGGTCATGATTTTAGTGATACTGGCCATGGGTCTTGCAGTTTCACCCTCTTTTTCATAGAGGATACGTCCGCTTTTCCCATCCATTAAAACAGCACAACGTGCCGATAGCGCGGGCGCAGAAAGTGCCCGCGCTTCTATCCCGTTTCTCCCCCAAAGAAAAAGAATACATGCAACAGCAGCAATCCTCTGAATGATACTCCATTTCATCTTGTGTCACACCTTGCTTTCAGCCAAGTTTTGGCCATTGATGACACTAGTATGAATGTTATACTTCTTCTTTATCCTCTTTTTCTTCCTTCTTTTTATTAAAAAATTCTGTTACCTTTTCCAACATTTCCGGAACAGCTTCCACCACTCGCTCCATGGTACCAGAGGGCGGAGGTGTCACTGGCAACAACTTTACCGAGTCTCCGTTAACGATCAAAAAAGCCACTGGCGTGATTTTGATTCCTGCACCACTTCCACCACCAAATGCGTTGTCTTGGTCAGGCAACTGATTTTTCCCCGTAAAATCAGACCCACCTGCTGCAAAACCAAAACTCACCTTGGAAACAGGAATAATGGTAATACCTTCCACCGTTCGAATGGGTGCGCCTACAATCGTATTCACATCCACCATTTCTTTGATTTTTTGCATGGTAGTAGCCATCAAGTTGCCAATAGGATGTTCCATAACACACCTCTTTCTACTGCCTTCAATGATTCAAGGACAGCCCCGCATTTTGGTTGCCTTGCGGATAGGCAAAATATTAATTGGCAAGAGAATCTCCCTCTTTTGATAAATGGGGATTTTCTTTCTTTTCTTCCTCTTCTTTCCATTTCAAATACGCTTTTCCAAACCAAAGAGCCAACGATATCCCTTGGTACACGCGCAACGAAAGGGACAATTTAAGATAAATAGAGGATTCCTTTTGGTCATAATTCAGACCTGTGCGAAGCATTCTTTTTTTAATATGAAAAGTGTTCTCCAAAACCGGCAAAAAAATACCAAACACAGCAGATGCCCTTCCAAATCCAATGGCAACCTTTGCAGGATCTTCTCCTCCAGATACATATTCCAGATGCAGTAAATCAACTTGTAATTTTCTTCGTAGTCGCCCAAAACCTTCCAAAAAAAGAGGGAAAAGTGTCTTTAATGTTTGAATCGAGCCGCCTATTGTCCGCTTTTTAGATGGGCCAGGTTTTTTTTCTGCTTTTTTTGTTGAAAATCGTTCCTCTTTTTTCCGCTCTTCCTTGGGTGCAAGTTGGAAGTGAAACCAGCCTACACGGAGAAACAAAAGGGATTCTTTTCCGCCATATTCTATAAGAGCACCTACCCGAAGCATCAAAAGGAGGAGAACCAACAATACCAATCCACCCACAATTGAAAGCGCGATCATCTCCCGGAATTCTCCTCCTTTTCTCCATCTTGTCCATCTGTGGGCATTGGTGGTACTTTCCCTTCTTCCTTTGCCCACAACCCTTTTTTCAAAGCGGGAAGTTCCTCTAATTTCTCCAGGCCAAAAACCCGTAAAAACGTGTCTGTTGTCCGATAGAGAAGGGGACGACCTGGCACAGACAATCGACCTGCCTCTGCAATCAACCCTCGTTCCAATAATAATCCGATGGTATAGGCACTGTCAACACCCCGAATCTGTTCCACAAAAGCTCTGGTAACCGGCTGGAAATAAGCTACAATGGAGCAAACCTCCAAAGCGGCACGAGAGAGATCACGTGGTTTTGATGTGCCAAGCACTGTCCGTATCTGAGATGCATATTCCGAAGCAGAACAAAGCTGTGCCTTCGTTCCAAGACGCAATAGTCGGATTCCTCGTTGCTCCGACTGATAATAATGGGACAGATGCTCCAATGCCTGTTCTATATCATCGTGACTTTGACCCAGTGCACTGGAGAGTCGCTCCGTAGAAACAGGCTCACCCGCTGCAAATAGGATACCCTCTATCAGAGTTTCTAACCCTTTTCCTTCCATTTTTTCTTCCTTTAATGGTGCATTCTTTCTGCGAGAAATAAAACAGCCTCTTCCCCTCTTT
>CAWVKD010000051.1:0-15830 GCA_963929765.1 Clostridia bacterium
TATAATACCACAGAACAGCTCATTTTTCAATCATAATATTCACCCCGTTCTTCCATTAGAACATCCTCAAATCCTTTCGAACATTTCTTAAATAAGTTATAATCTAAGTGGAATACATTGGAATATTTTTTTGCTACAAGCAGCTTATCATGCATTGCAGTCCTTTTCTCCACTGTTTCAACCCTTTGTGATTTAAAAAGAGGCAGTTTGTCATTTCATACAAACTGCCTCTTTTGCTTTTTATCATATTTTATTTAAAAACCCATCGCGTTAGAAATATCATTCATCGCATCGCCTACTGATTTTATCATCCGGCTAACAGGGCCTTTTGCTTTTGCAGGTTTTTTCTTGGGCATCATTGCAAAACCAATGGCAGTACCAGCAATCAAACCAGCACTCATTCCGCGCAAAAAATCTCCATATTTCAATGTTATCGCCTCCTTCTCGTTTGTATTTTGGGGAGAAGCAGCGCAGCATCGAACGAATGTTCAAAATGCCATCGCCCCTTTCTAACTCTAGTGTGCCCTAAAATCGGAAAAGCAGTTGAATTTTCTTTAAAATCAATTGCGAAAAATTTTACCATAGGATATAATAAAGTTGTTATATATTGATAAGCCTTTCTTTGAAATTTACTTTAGCAACAAAGAAACGGCCAAAACAAAAAGGTGATTCATGAAACTTTTAATTCAAAAAGGAAGGATTATTGATCCTGTGACTGGCATTGGAGGACAGATGGATGTTCTTATTGAAGATGGTATTCTGTCTCTGATCGCCAGTGAAATACGAGAGCCAGATGCAGAAACATTAGATGCTTCTGGCCTTATGGTGTGTGCAGGGCTTGTCGACATGCATGTCCATTTACGTGACCCTGGCTTTACCCATAAAGAAACTCTTATCAGTGGAGCAAATGCTGCGGCCAAAGGAGGATTTACATCTATCGCCTGTATGCCCAATACACGTCCAACCATCGATTCTCCGGAACGTGTCTTGGAACTAAAAAATAGAATTGCTCAAATAAAAACTGCTCAAATCTATCCCATTGCTTCTGTTAGCTATGGTCAACTAGGTTTGGAAATGACCCAAGCGGAGGATTTGCGGCAAGCAGGTGCCGTGGCACTTTCTGATGATGGAATGCCTGTATCCAGTGCTAATCTGATGCGAGACGCATTAATGAGAGCCAAAGCTGCTAGTCTTCCTATTTTATCTCATTGTGAAGACGCTTCTATGGTAGAAGGCCGTGCTGTAAACGAAGGACGTATTTCCCGACGTCTTGGTATACCAGGCCGCCCTGCTATCGCCGAGGAACTTATGGTTATGAGAGACATTATGCTGGCTGCTGAAACTGGCAGCCCCATCCATATCTGCCATGTGAGTACCCGCGGCTCTGTTGAAATCATTCGTTCAGCTAAAAAACGTGGCATCCCTGTTACATGCGAAACGTGTCCTCAATATTTCACTCTGACCGAAGAGGAAATTCTCACCCAAGGTGCCCTCGCCAAGGTTAACCCACCTTTACGCACTCCCGGCGATGTGGAGGCTATTGTAGAAGGTCTACAGGACGACACCATCGATGTCATTGCAACAGATCATGCACCACACGCTGCCGAAGAGAAAGCCCTTCCCCTTGAAAAAGCCCCCAGCGGCATCAGTGGTTTGGAGACAGCATTGGGTGTCACATTAACTGCTCTCTACCACACCGGAAAACTCAGCTTATCTCACATTTTGCGAAAAATGACCATCAATCCATCTGTAATTCTGGGCATCCCAAAAGGGCGCCTTGCCATTGGCGCACCTGGCGATCTGACATTGTTCCACCCATCAGAACGATGGACTGTCAATGCTAACGATTTTGTATCTATGGGTAAAAATACACCTTTTCAAAATCAAACACTCATGGGACGAGTCAAATACACCATTTTGGGTGGATCTGTGGTCTATCAAGACACAACATTACAAAATTAACCGGCAAAAAGGAGTTTATTCATGTCATTTGACGTATTGCAAGATCAAATCCGTACGATGAAAAATCCCACCGTGGCAGGACTCGACCCAAAGTTAGATTATATCCCACCTCATATTCTGGAACGGCAGATAGCGCAGCACGGGAAAACATTACGCGCTGCAGCAGAAGCTGTTTGTGAGTTTAACTGCGGGTTAATCGACGCTCTTCATGATATTGTCCCTGCAGTAAAGCCACAGTCTGCCTATTATGAGGTGCTCGGTTCCTGTGGTATCGAGGCTTTGGAACGTACCATCCAATATGCAAAAAGCAAGGGTTTATTTGTTATCGCTGATATCAAACGTGGCGATATCGGCTCTACTGCGGCCGCTTACAGTCAAGCCTATCTGGACTGTGTTTCTATTGGCGGTAAATCCTTTGAACCGTTTCCTTGCGATGCTGTCACTGTCAATACTTATCTAGGTTCTGATGGTTTGATTCCCTTTTTAGAAACATGCAAAGCAAGGAACAAGTGCTTCTTTGCCTTAGTTAAAACCTCTAATCCTTCTTCTGGAGAACTGCAAGATTTGGTTGCTGGTGATCGATTTGTCTATCGAGTGGTTGGAGATCTCATTCAACGTCTTGGGCAAGGCACAGAAGGCCGATATGGCTTCACGGCAATTGGAGCCGTTGTTGGAGCTACTTACCCGATGGATCTCCGTTCTTTACGCCGGCGTCTTGAAAATGTTTTCTTCTTGGTACCTGGTTATGGCACGCAAGGTGGAAACGCCGAAGATGTCCGCCATGCTTTTAATCAATTTGGCCACGGCGCCATTATCAACTCATCCCGAGGGATTTTATGTGCTTGGCAAAAAACAGGGAAAAATGGCATTGACTATCAAGATGCCGCCCGTGACGCTGCTCTTCAAATGAGAGAAGATTTACGTCGCTTTATTACAATTGTATAATACTTTACGGTCGAAGGGCATCATTGGACCCTTCGACCGTATCTTTGAATTCGACAGTAGGAGAGAATAAAATGCCCAAACAGAAAGATTGCACCATCTTGCGCTCTGATCGTCTCATTCCCTATGGCCACTCTTTGGTGTTAGAAGCTGGAGAATTGGCAGACGCTGCCCAACCGGGCCAATTTATCGAAGTACAATGCGATGGTCTTTTTTTACGCCGCCCCATTAGTATTTGCGATGCAGGTGCAGGCCGTATTCGCATCGTATTTGAAGTAAAAGGAAAAGGAACAGAACTGCTTTCAAAAATGCGTGCCACAGAAACCATCAACATTCTGGGCCCCTTGGGACACGGTTTCTCCATTCATGGGGAACGTATTTTGGTGGTCGGAGGCGGTGTTGGCGCTGCTCCGCTTTTTTTCGCCGCACGCCGTTGTCCCGGAACTGTACATGCCATATTAGGGTTTCGCTCTGCCAATGTCTCCATGCTAACAGACGCATTCCGTTCCCTGTGTCCTCAGGTTGATTTTACTACAGAAGACGGCTCCCTAGGTGAAAAGGGATATGTAGATTTGCCTTTGCGACGGCGTTTATCTCAAAACAATTACACAAGAATTTTAGCTTGTGGACCTCGTCCTATGCTTCGTGCAGTAGCAGAAATAGCAGAAGAATTTGGTGTTCCCTGTCAAATTTCAATGGAGGAACGAATGGGCTGTGGTGTAGGCGCTTGTCTCGGCTGCGCCTGCAAGATGAAAGACGGCAATTACCGCCGTGTTTGCCATGATGGCCCTGTATTTTCTGCAACGGAGGTGGATTTTGATGCCTGACCTACGCGTTTCTTTTGCTGGCATATCCTTCAAAAACCCTGTTATTGTCGCTTCTGGTACATTTGGCTTTGGACGAGAATATGGTACATTTTATGATTTAAGTGAACTTGGCGGCATTTGCATTAAAGGCCTTACTTTAACAGAACGGGCAGGCAATCCCCCTCCACGCATTGCGGAAACACCCAGTGGTATGCTCAATTCCGTTGGCCTGCAAAATCCAGGAGTTGATGGCTTTATTTCACGTGAACTTCTAGAATTGCGCCGTCACAATGTTAAAATTATCGCCAATGTTTCTGGTAATACGGTAGAAGAATATGGGATTTTATGCAAAAAATTAGCTGCTGTTTCTGTGGATATGCTGGAACTGAATATCTCTTGTCCCAATGTGAAGGAAGGAGGTCTGGCCTTTGGTACATCGCCAGAAGCTGCTGCTGCCGTTACAGCTGAAGCCAAACGTCACGCTGGCCATGTGCCTGTTATGGTCAAACTCTCTCCTAATGTAACAGATATTGTCTCAATAGCCAAAGCGGTAGAAGATGCAGGAGCCGATGCGATTTCCATGATCAACACCCTTCTAGGTATGAGAATCGATATCCATACCCGCCGCCCCATATTGCACAATAATATGGGCGGATTATCCGGCCCTGCTGTTTTACCTGTCGCCATTCGAATGGTTTATCAAGTACGTCAAGCTGTCTCTCTTCCCATTTTAGGAATGGGTGGTATCACTACAGGGGATGATGCGGTAGAATTTCTTTTAGCCGGCGCAAATGCGGTAGCTGTTGGCAGTGCCAGCTTTCAAAACCCATATGCTCCTATCGAAGTGCGAGATGGCATTTCTGCCTATTTGAAACAACACCACATATCAAAAGTAACCGATTTGACAAATGGCGTTCAAATTTGGGAATAGTACAAGGAGGAACATTCTATGACTACAGTATTTCTTGTGCGTCATGGAGAAGCAGAAGGGAATCTGTATCGTCGGATACATGGCCACTATAATAGTACCATTACAGAAAACGGACTTTTACAATTGAAGGCACTTCAAAAGCGGTTTGCATCGATTCATTTGGATGCCGCTTATTCCAGCGATTTGTATCGGGCACGCAAGACCGCAGAAGCTGTTTGCGCTCCCAAACATTTGACTGTACAGCTGGATCCGCGTCTCCGCGAAGTGAGCATGGGAGACTGGGAAGATCGTCCGTGGGCAGAAGTTGCCCGTACAGACCGTGAACAATCTCGCAATTTCAGCAAACGTCATTTGGAGTGGAAAGTCAACGGCTCAGAAGGATATCAAAAAGCAGCTGATCGATTTGCACAAGCAATATTGGAACATGCTGCCGAACATGATGGTCAGACCATTGCCATTTTTGCCCACGGATCTGTGATCCGCACTTTCTTATGTCGGGCACACGGTCTCCCTTTAACAGAGTTGAATCAGATCCGCCACAGCGATAACACCGGTGTGTCCCTTTTAGAAATCGAAGGTGAGAATATCCACATTGTCTACGAAAACGATAACTCTCACCTGTCACCCGAAATCAGTACACTGGCACGTCAATCTTGGTGGAAAAAGCATCAGCCGGAAATCGACCCTTGTCTATGGTTCCGCACCATTGATTTTGAAACGGAAAGTGAGCTTTATGTGGAGGCGCGGAGAGAAGCTTGGCTTTCCATTCATCACAATTTAGATGGGTTCGATGGCCAAGGATTCCTGGAAGAGGCTAAAGAGGCGGTACAATTGGATCCTCGTTCTCTATTTGTTGGGATGTTGGACGACTCTGTAGCAGGCCTATTACAATTAGAATTCCGTGATGGTATATTAGACGATGCTCTTTGGATCCCTTTTTACTATATCATGCCATCTTTCCGAAATCAGAATATGGGAGTTCAACTTTTGGGACAAGCTGTCAGTGTATGCCGCGCCGTTGGACGATCTCGTTTACGCTTACGAGTTTCTTCTGAAAATGCCCATGCCCAGCATTTTTACCAAAAATATGGATTCCAAATCATTGGTGAAGAACCTGGCGTTTCCGCGCCTCTCAAAATAATGGAAAAATACATTGGATATTAAGAGGTTACTATGAATGGTAGGTTTTTACCTGTTTCCAAAGAAGAAATGGAAGCACAGGGTTGGTATTATTATGACTTTCTCTTGGTCACTGGGGATGCATATGTAGATCATCCGGCATTTGGCACCGCTGTCATCGGTCGAGTTTTGGAAGCGGAAGGATTTCGAGTAGCCGTTCTAGCACAGCCAGATTGGAAAAGCCCTCGGGATTTCCTTGCTATGGGTCGCCCACGGTATGGAGTTATGATCGGTGCTGGTAATTTAGACTCTATGGTAGCCCATTACACGGCTGCCAAAAAAAAGAGAAGTACAGACCCTTATAGTCCGGGTGGCAGGGCCGGGCTTCGGCCCGATCGGGCAACCATCGTCTACGCCAACCGTGCAAGAGAAGCATTCCCCGGACTTCCCATTATCATCGGTGGATTAGAAGCATCCTTACGACGTTTTGCCCATTACGACTATTGGGAAGATAAAGTACGCCGTAGCATACTCTTTGATTCTCAAGCAGATCTTTTGGTGTATGGCATGGGAGAATCTGCCAATCGAGAGATTGCGCGTCGTCTCGCCAAAAAAGAGCCTGTTTCCACGCTGACCGATATCCGTGGCACTTGTTATGCAGCCCAAGATACATCGGGCTGTCCTTTTCCCATTATAGAATGCGGTGCATTTGAACTTGTAGCACAAAACAAACGAGAATATGCCGTTGCCAATCGCATTCAATACCAAGAACACGACCCTGTGCGAGGGCGTGCTATTATGCAACGGCACGGTATGTCCCTTTTGATTGTCAACCCTCCTGCCATGCCACTTACCACGGAAGAATTGGACTTTGTGGCAGAATTGCCATATGAAAGAGAACCTCATCCCATGTATGCGTCCATGGGAGGTGTTGCTGCTATTGAGGAAGTCCGCTTTTCTGTTATCCACAACCGTGGATGTTTTGGGGCATGCCATTTTTGCTCGTTGGCATTTCATCAAGGCAGAATGGTAACTTCTCGCAGTCATGAATCTGTCATCCGGGAAGTTACCGCATTTACAAAACATCCCTTGTTTAAAGGATATGTCCATGATGTGGGAGGTCCAACAGCCAACTTTCGCCATCCCTCTTGTAAAAAACAATTAAAACAAGGGCTTTGCAGAGACAGAGCTTGTCTTGCACCCACCCCCTGTCCCAATTTAGATGCTGATCATTCTGATTACCTGAACTTATTGCGTCGTCTTCGTGAAATTCCTGGCATCAAGAAAATCTTCATTCGCTCTGGTATCCGGTTTGACTACATGCTCTGCGATCAAAAAGGAGAATTCTTTGCAGAATTGGTACGATACCATATCAGTGGCCAACTAAAAGTGGCACCAGAACACATAGTGAATTCTGTTCTGGATTATATGGGTAAGCCTCATCACCACATTTATGAGGCTTTCTGTGCCAAATACAAGCGTCTGAACCAGCGTTATGGCAAAGATCAATATTTGGTTCCTTATCTCATGTCTTCTCACCCTGGATGCACTTTGGAAGATGCTGTTTCTTTGGCAGAATATTTAAACAGGTCAGGTTACAGACCAGAACAGGTTCAAGATTTTTATCCCACACCTGGCACTCTTTCAACCTGTATGTATTATACCGGTATCGACCCTCGCACCATGGAACCAGTTTATGTTCCCCGCTCCCCTCACGAAAAAGCGCTTCAACGAGCGTTACTGCAATGGAGGCGGCCAGAGTTTCGACGTCTGGTCATAGAGGCCCTTCACAGAACTGGTCGTACAGATCTCATTGGCTTTGGGAAGCATTGTCTCATTCGCCCTAATATAAAAAAATCAAACAACACGCAAGAAAAGGGAAAAAACAAAACCCGTTCGAAGTCCAAAGGAAATACAAAATACCATAAGAATAAAAAGCATTCCACGGCCCGACGTACCCATTGAATTGATCAATCAGACATTGACTTTGCAGTCGATGTCTGATTTTCTTTTTGCAGGAAATACCATGTGTAGAAACGAAATCCAAAGGGTATAATACTCGTATCTCAACCAACCCGTTCTCATTCAGCTGGAATCAAAGGCTACATACCAGTTGATGGGAGTGGTAATATGGGATATAATGGAAAAGTAGAAATTAGTGGTGTCAATACAGCACATCTTACAGTACTCAAAAAGGAAGAAGCCCGAGAGCTTTTTCTCAAAGCCAAGGAAGGCGATGAAAACGCCCGGCAAAAACTCATTCAAGGTAATCTGAGATTGGTACTCAGTGTCATAAAAAAATTTGAAAACCGCAATGAAAACATTGATGATTTGTTTCAAGTCGGTTGTATTGGTCTGATCAAAGGGATTGATAATTTCGATGTAAACTTAAATGTTTTACCCAGCACATATCTCGTCCCTATGATCATCGGAGAAATTCGTCGTTACTTGCGAGATAATAGCACCATACGTGTCAGTCGTTCTATGCGCGATACAGCATACAAAGTATTGCAAGCAAAAGAGCGGCTTATTGCCCAAAACCAAAAAGAGCCAACCATTGAAGAGTTGGCAAAAGAATTAGACCTTCCACGGGAAGACGTTATTTTTGCCCTAGACGCTATTTTAGATCCTGTTTCCCTTTATGAACCTGTTTATTCCGATGGAGGGGATGCTCTATACGTTATGGATCAAGTACGTGATCGTAAAAATACAGACGAACACTGGCTAGAACAAATTGCTTTGAAAGAGGCTATTTCTCAATTAAGCGAACGGGAACGCCATATTCTTTCCCTTCGTTTCTATGAAGGGAAAACACAAATGGAGGTTTCCGCCGAGGTTGGAATCTCCCAGGCACAAGTATCCCGGTTGGAAAAAAGTGCTCTCGCCTCTATTAAAAAGCAAATGTAATAAAGCCCCACAAGAAAAGGTGTATACCTTTCCTTGTGGGGTTTGTCATAGGTCAACCTCTCTCCTACATACATATAGAAAAAATGCAAAGGAGGACACAGGCCATGCGATGCAGAGTTTCAGACCTGCGATGTAAGGAAGTCATTAATATAGCTACTGGTGCGCGATTTGGTTACGTCGGTGACGTGGAGTTGGATCTTGTAGATGGGAAAATCTGTGCGCTGATCGTCCCCGGGCCCGCCCGCTTTTTTGGCCTGTTTGGACGAGGGGAGGATCGGATTTTTCCATGGGAATGTATCAAACGTTTTGGCGATGATATCATTTTAGTGGAGCAGGATGTCCCTTTTTCTTCTCCTCCTCACCAAATGCGAGAACGCCGCCGCTGGTTTTAGAGAACTTTTTACGTAAAAACTGGAATTTGGTTTCAGCACAGATGACTGCGCAGAAGATCAACCCAAATCCACAAAACAACAAAACACTTGGCCGCTCTCCATAAAATAACATGGAGAACACGACAGCAAAAACTGACTCCAAAGATAAAAGTACAGACGTCGTCGCAGGTTCCGTATATTTTTGACCTATTGCTTGCAATGAAAGTGTTGCCACCGTACAGAATAATGTTAAATAACCGAGGCAAAGCACCGTATCGTTTGTCCATACAGTAGGAAACGATTCAAAACATACGCCACAGATAACTGCTATTCCACCTGCTGTTGCAAATTGGATAGCTGTAAGGATGAAAACATCTCTTTCTTTTGCACTTCTATCCAATGTCACAATATGGGCTGCAAAAAAACAACCGCTGAGCAAAGTTAAAAGGGTGCCGCTCCCAAATACGATTTGAGAGCCATTCAATGAAATAAAGCCTACTCCAGCTATGGAGAGAATTGCTGCCAATAGATGATACCGATCTGGTTTCGTTTTCGCCACCATCCAGTTGAAAAAAGGAACAACAACACAGTAAATAGTGGTCAAAAACGCATTGACAGAGGGTGTTGTATCCTGTAAGCCAAAAGTCTGTGTGGCGTAAGCAAGGAAAAGAAATAGCCCTATCACTGCACCACGCCACAAGTAATCCTTAGTCACTTTTTTCCATCGGGGAAGCAGGAAACAGCCCAGAAGGACGGCTGCCGCAAGAAATCGAAAGGCCAGTAAATAAAAAATCGGAAAAGCATCAATAGCATTTTTCATTACCACAAACGCGCTGCCCCAAATGAGAGTTGCCAATACGATGCAAAATCGGGCTGTTTTTTGAAAAAAGATTTCATGTTGCAAAGAAAAGACTCCTTTCTCACTCAAAATTCTTGTCAAGCCACGTCTCTCAATGATATGATGCAAACAGAAATGAACAGATAATAAGGAGGCATCTATGGCAAAATTAGGACGGGGTTTTTACAATCGAGAGACGCGTTTGGTCGCATCTGATCTTCTTGGCAAATATTTGGTGCGCCGCGTTGGTGATATCTCTCTTGTCTGTTGCATTACAGAAACAGAAGCCTATATCGGGCCAATTGATAAAGCATGTCATGCATTTGGAGGCCGATGCACCCCACGCACTCAAATTATGTTTGGTCCGCCGGGATACGCCTATATCTATATGATCTATGGTATGTATTTCTGTCTCAACATTGTTACAGAAGCAGAAGGCACTCCTTGTGCTGTGCTTCTCCGTGGTGGCGCTCCACGGGGGAACGTTGATTTCCTTGCCCGCAATCGATTTGGCGTGTCTTTTTCTGATCTCAGCCCCTACCAAAGAAAAAATCTTTTGAACGGACCTGGAAAACTGTGTAATGCTCTACAGTTAACAAAGGCCGAAAATGGCCTGGATATGACAAAAGATACGTTATTTGTCTGTGATACCCTTTCTGATCTCAATCTGCCAGATGCGCCAGAAGACCAACTCCCACGTACCATTCACACAGGAACCCGAATCGGCATTGATTATGCAGAAGAAGCCGCCACTTTCCCATGGCGGTATTTCCTGTGATATCATGTAGTACACAAAGCCTTTTCCTTTGACAGATTATTTAGAGTTTACCTTATTTTTGAAGCTGCTGTAGTAAATACTACAGCAGTTTCATCTGTTGTAAAGCTGCTCTAGCCATCAGCCGCTTTCTCCCAGATGTTTCAAATTCAATTTCCAAAAGCGCGTCTCCTCCCATTGGTTGTACAGAACAAATGGTTCCCTTCCCAAATGCTTTGTGCAGGACTGCATCTCCTACAGACAGAGCAATGGTTTTGTGCTGAGACTTTGGCTTGACACCACCGAATATTGTCCCATAATTAGGCTTCTTTTTTGATGGAATTCCATCATCCAATGCTCTTGAGGAAGAAGCAGAATTCCACATTTTTTGATCCAAATAGTCTTGTCTTGCACTTTCCAATCGTTGAAGGCATTGTGCCGGAATTTCTTCTACAAACCGAGATATTTTGTGGCTTGAAGTGTGTCCGAATATCGTCCGCTGCCTGGCATAGGTCAGTATCAATTTTTCTTTGGCTCTGGTAATAGCAACATAACATAACCGTCTTGCTTCTTCCATTTCCTCCATATTGCCTAGCGCCTGTATCCCTGGGAAAATTCCTTCTTCCATACCAGATAGAAAAACAACGGGAAATTCCAGTCCTTTCGCACTATGCATGGTCATCATGGCAACGTGATCTTGGTCTTGCTCTTGTCCTAGATCATCCAAATCTGTTAGAAGCGAAATTTCGTTTAAAAAATCTGCCAATGTAGGCTTCATCCCTGCTTCTTCCATCTGATGTTGATAAACTAAGAAGTTGGATTTTAACTCTCGCACGTTCTGCTCTCTCACTCGATTCTCAGGAGTGTTTTTACTTTGCAACATGGCAATATATCCGCTTTGGATCATCAGCTCTTCATAAAAATCTGCCAGTGGCATGGTCTGAGAAAAAGAAATGAATGTCTGGATCATATCCACAAATGCATGCAATTTAGAAGCACTTTTTTTCAGGCTGGGGTACTCATCGATCCGAATCAACACATCCCAAAGGGTACAATGTTCCTCGGCCGCAATTCGTTCCATTGCCTCTATGGTTTTTTCTCCAATTCCTCGAGCGGGCCGATTGAGTATGCGTCGCAGGCGCAACTGATCCGACGGATTGTTAATTACACAAAGATAAGCTGTCATGTCTTTTACTTCCGCTCGGTCGTAAAACCGTAATCCACCATAAACTCGATAGGGAATCCCGTTTCGCCTACAGGCGTTTTCCAAAGTTCTGGACTGAACATTCATGCGATACAAAATAGCACAGTCTTTCCAAGTTTTTCTTTTGCGGTATTCTTCCAACAATTTTCCTGCAATATATTGCGCCTCTTCCTCTTCTGTCATAGCCAAGTAAAGAGTAATCTTCTCACCTTGCCCTAATTCAGTCCACAAATTTTTCCCTTTGCGCTCTATGTTATTGGCAATCACCTGATTAGCAGCAGCCAATATCGTCTGTGTTGAACGATAGTTCTGCTCCAGTCGAATGACTCGGGCTCCTTGATATTGTTTTTCAAAACTTAAAATATTTTCAATATTCGCACCCCGGAACTTATAGATACTTTGGTCGTCATCTCCCACCACACAGATATTTTCATA
The DNA here is from genome assembly GCA_963929765.1 of Clostridia bacterium. Lineage (GTDB taxonomy): Bacteria > Bacillota > Clostridia > Oscillospirales > Oscillospiraceae > RGIG529. The sequence goes on from CAWVKD010000051.1 coordinate 12,270, forward strand.
TCCACCTGCCAGAAGGGAGGTCAACAAATACTGATTGTGATTGGTATCTTGATATTCATCTACCATAACATACCGGAACTTGTTCTGATAAAAAAGTCGTACATCTTCAAACCGTTGTAATAGAACCACAGTATGGAAAATGAGATCATCAAAATCAAGAGCATTTGCTTGTTTTAAACGCATTTGATATTCTTCATAAATCTGTGCAACGGTCTTTTGATAAAGATCTCCCCGTAATTGTGCCTCGTCTAACAAATCATCTGGGCGTTTCATCTGATCTTTTGCACGGCCAATACGACCTAAAATCTTTCTAGGGTCAAACAACTCAGTATCCAAATGAAGGTCTTCCAAAATATCTTTTAACACACGAATGCTGTCATCTGTGTCATAAATGGTAAACTGAGTGGAAAATCCAATTCGGTCAATATGGCGGCGCAAAATATTAACACACAGAGAATGGAATGTGGACGCCCAAATATCCAATGCCACACGTCCCAGCATTTGCTCTAGGCGATCTTTTAATTCTCTTGCCGCTTTATTGGTAAAGGTAATGGTCAAAATATTCCAGGGCGCTGGCACATCCCAAGCACAAAGCGATTGGGCTTTCTGCGCTTCTTCTGGAACTGGTTCTTTAGCATATTTTTCCAAAAACGCAACATCTTCCGGAGTTGCAAAATCCGGAATTTCTTCTGTGTCTGCTCCCCTTCCATATCGTAACAAATGGGCCACACGATGAATCAAAACCGTTGTTTTACCACTCCCTGCTCCAGCTAAAAGCAGAAGTGGCCCCTCGGTTGCCAGAACCGCCTTGCGCTGGTCTGGATTTAAATTAGGATAGGCCTGTTCGATGATCACTCGGCGAGCTTTTCGAAAACGCTGGCTTTCTTTTTCTGTCAACATAGTTCATAAATCCCCTATTCTTTATAAATGAACTTTATGGTAATCTTTTTTCCTGTCCGGGTCAACCAAAAGCGGGACATCTTAACAATGTCCCGTCTTTTTATTGGAGATCAGCAGTCAAAGTATAGATGTCCTGATCTGCTGCAAAGTTTTTCAAATTGTACAATATCAGCACATCTGTAATCCCTTGCTCTTTGATATAATCAATGACAGATGATTTATAGTATCGTAAATCAATTAAATGTACTTCTGCATAGTCTTCCAACGCAAATTGAGCAAAGGTATTGGCATAAGAATCTTTGATCAGAAGCAGTTTTCCCCCTTGGGGATTTCTTCCCTTGATCTCTGTCTCAGATTGATTCCCGTTTAGGAAAACCGAATACTTATCTTTGACTTGAAGATAGCTTCTCGTATAAAAGCTATCTGCTGTTTCTGCTCCTAAGTTGTAAGATACTTCTGCCTTATCTTCTGTATAATACGCTGTAATGGTATCTGGCTCTGCTGTGTATAAATTTGCCTTGGAATATGTTGTTCCAAAAAATTGATCACTTAGCACTTCCTCTGTATAAGCTTCTAATGGTTTTGTTTCATTTCCGAGGCTCTTCTGCCACGCTTGATATGCATAATACGCCCCTAAGCTGGTCCAGTGATGATCTGTCTTGTAATAAATATACTCTGTATCATGTTCCTGTAAAGCTTCTGTTACATCAACCAATGGTACTCCGCCTGCTTGAGCTTGTTCCAGTAATGCACTTTGATCCACCTCTGGTGCATAAGCTGGCAATTTTTCCTCTAATATCCCAGAAGCCACTGGAACCAACATCACCTGCACTTGGATCCCCAATGACTTTTGTGCATAATCGCAAAACATCTTTACATCTTTCCAGTTTTTTTCATATCGTTCTTCATCAACTTCAGAAAACATTTCAATTAAATAGCCATCTTTCCCAAAGTAAACCCCTCCAGAATCCTTTTTTCCAATGGCTAATTCCACCAGCGTCTTAAGGCCAACCCACTCATTGCGGAGAGGAAACTGATCCGTCATATATTCGCCCACTTCTTCAATATAACTACCGTCTGCCAATGCAGAAAGAGAAAAAGAGGGACGCTGAGCCAAATATCGATTTTCATTTTCCGAGAACACTTGATCAGGTTCGAGAAGATTGAATATAGCAAGGCCAAAAATGAGGACAATAAAAAGTATGCTGATGATCTTTCCTCTCATCTGATTCCCTCCTAAAATCGAAAATAGAGAAATGGGTTATAACTGCTATCTACCAGATATGCTACACACAAAATAAAGATGGCTGCAATTCCTACACATTCTGCTGTTGTAAGAATACCTAGACGCCACTTTGATGCAACTTTATCGTATATTTTTTTCATCAACGGTGTAGATGCAATACACAAAAGAAGAATCATTGGCAAGTTGCTTTGGAGTGCATACATTGCTGTATCATTGATCAATGGAATTCCATCTGCGCCGAAAAGAGCGCCAATATATGCAAATCCCAAAGGAAGTTGATCAAATGCAAAGAGTATCCAGCCTATCATCACAAAAAAAAGGGTATAAATATGCCCTACCACAGCAGGCGCCTTCTCCAGCCAGCGAAGTAAAAATAGCTTTTCTAAAATAAGTAAAATGCAATAATATATACCCCAGGCAAGGAAATTCCAGCTGGCTCCATGCCAAATTCCTGTTAATGCCCAAACCACTGCCAAGTTAAACAGTTGTCTTTTTATCCCCTTTCGATTTCCACCCAGAGGAATGTATACATACTCGCGGAACCAGGTGCCCAGAGAAATATGCCAACGTCGCCAAAATTCTGTTATGCTTTTTGAAATATACGGATATTCAAAATTTTCAAGAAAATGGAACCCGAACATTTTTCCTAAACCAATAGCCATATCAGAATAGCCAGAAAAGTCAAAATAAATCTGGAAGGTATAAGCAATCATCCCCAGCCAAGCTGCTACAACACTCATTTGTGAGCCATCCAAATTCGACATGGAATCCCAAAGAATGCCAATGTTATTGGCTAATAAAACTTTTTTTCCAAGCCCCACCATAAAACGACGTACGCCTTCTGCAAACTGATCCATAGAATGGGAACGGGATTCCAACTCTTCTGCAATAGTAGCATACCGCACAATTGGGCCTGCAATCAATTGGGGGAATAATGCAACATATGCTCCAAAACTGATAAAATTTTTCTGAGCTCGAACACGAGAACAGTAGACGTCAATCACATAAGACATAATCTGGAACGTATAAAAAGAAATACCAATAGGAAGAGGTAAATTTGGCTGGGGGATAGACAGGTGAAAAAGGCTATTGATATTGGCTACCACAAAATCGCCATACTTGAACACACCCAAAAGCAGTAAGTTTACAATGACGGATACCACTAAAATCTGTTTTGCTCCACGGTCGTTTTGCCGCACTGCAATAAGGCGACCAAACATATAATTGATCCCTGTAGAGCATAACATCAGAAAAACATAGACAGGTTCGCCCCATGCATAAAAAATGAGGCTAAACAGAAATAATACTGCGTTTTTCCCTGGATTGGGCATAAAAAAATACACCATTATGACCAAAGGTAAAAACAAAAATAAAAATTGTAAACTACTGAATACCATAATCGACTCTCTCCATCC
>CAWVKD010000052.1:0-4715 GCA_963929765.1 Clostridia bacterium
TACTGCCGGATCAGAAGATACATCATTGAGCACCCAATCATTTCTATCGAAGAAAGGCGATCTATGTCGCTGGAATTGGCAGATAACCCGGATGCCAAAGACGCTTTCCAGTTTGCATATGAAGAAATTTTGGAGGACAGCTACCGGTGCCCTTGCTGCGGGTGGACTATGACACGCGGAAAGTATGGATATAACTGCCATTCGTCTCACTGTACGGATACGATCCCCAATCTCACAGATGATATGAAACTGGATGTTTCTGGTGGAGGGCTCTATCGTTTAAAAAAAGGCATTATGCGTTATTTTGCTGCTCCCGGCAAGCTGGAACTTGATATTATTGCATTTTGCGAAAAGAAAAAAATTCGTTGGGCGTTGTGGCCACAGATGGATAAATATGATGTGGAAATCCAGTTCTCCGACGGAGAAGTTTGGGAAATTGACGCAAAAGCGTATCGAAATCCTTTTACACTGCGCACAAAAATCCAAAACGACAACGGTTTTCCCGAGGGAAAATATACGAGAGGGTATTATATAATTCCCAATGAGTATACCGTAAACCAGCAAAACTACACTGCAATTATCAATCGTGCATTAAAAAAGCAGGAAAATGTAATGTGTGTGACATTGCGAAAATTAAAAACTGAAATTACAAAGAAGGAGGCCACTTGCGATGACAAAGCGTGACCAGAAGACTTGGTATATGCCTCTTTCGGCCCAGTTTCAGATGATTGAAGACCCTATGCCCCTATCTCGCTTTGCGGCTATCGAGGCGGTTCTGCATTTATTGAGTTTAACCGCACCGGACGCTGATCCAGAAAAAGCATACCTTTTATTTGCGCAATATCAATTGATTGGTACAACTCAATGCTCTTCCATGGAGCATACGCTGCAACAGGCTCGACTCGGGTTGGGCTATTATCGTTCTCAAAAGTATTGGCAGGATGACTTGCGGGAATATCGGAAGCATCGCTATGATGCCATTCGAGCTTTTTCCATTCAAGAAGTGGATGGAAAACGGTCTTTTTTGAAAACAACAGGATCATATCCCTATCCGTATGAAGAGCGGGAAAAGGAATGGGCGCACTTTTGGCCGGAGAAAGTTGAACGCTCAAAGACTCCTTCTTATGCGGAGACCGGAACCTATCGCTATATGTATCCCAACGGGGAAGGCGGGGATTCCGAAATCGTTCATATCAAACTGAATCGGGAGGGTACAGGTACTATCTGGCCGACACCCTCTGAAAAGGGATGTCGGGCGCCCATTACAATTTCCATCAAAGAACTTTTGGCCACTGCGGAAAAGATGGCTGAAATATGTCCTGGGGACCCTTGCTACACAATTCTTAAGACAAATATTTTAAAAGAAATCGTGGGACATACTGTTCAACTTTGTTCGGAACTAGCAATCCATGAAGTAGTCAACATTGTCGGTATGGTGGGTTCCGGCAAGTCAACGCTGATCAAAGTTTTGTCCTTCTGGTGCCATCAAAATGGTCTGCGCATAGCCGTGGTTGTCGACACGGTCGCCGAGACATTAAGTTTGCAACAATATTTGTCTTCTCTCGGAGTCGCGGCAAGTCCGCTGATTGGCCGCGGCGAGAGAATGAAATATATCAATCAAGTTTCGCAGCCCAATGAAATTTGCTTGCCTGCAACATACTCCCAATATCTAACGCCTACCTGCCTCATTGATGGAATGGATGAACAACACGATGCAGCAATTGCTTTTGGGAAAGAACCATGTTATTCGCTAAAAAAAGGCAACAAAAATTACCTTTGCCCTTATTTCGACCAATGTTTCGGCACAAAAATGCTCCGAGACTGCTATACCGCTTCTGTCGTGGTCACAACAGTTGCAGGCTTCGCAGCATCCCGCGTGGGGCCCGTACGGGAAACTTTTTTGGAATTGGTGATGCGCGATTTTGACTTGGTTGTATTTGATGAAAGTGACCGGGTTCAGAAAACATTGGATCACTTTTTTATGCCGGAAACAAGTTTTGACGACTATATTCACGAATCTGCTGACGACTGCGGCATGTTTATGAAGCAAAGCAGTAAGCGCAGAGAAGAAAACCTGGCCGCGCAGAAATATGACGAGATGCAGCGCCAGAGCGTGACAGTATTGAGCTGTATCATAAAGGCGCTGCGTCATGAACTCGGCGCCTGGAGAAAAATTTCTCATGGAGACTCATTCTCTGCACTGACGCTGCTGGATAATCTGTATCAAGAGGATACGGAATACAAGATTCCGTATGCAGTCTATAAAGAGATTTACAATCTGATTGACATGCAGGACGGGGACCGAATCCGGCAGAGTACCTTGTGGGCCGTGCTTGAAAGTTCCTGCAAAAATATGGATGACTTTTTCTTCGACCAACTGTACCATATCTGGCTAAAAGAGCTTGGTACCGCATTTCCACGCCCAGAGAAAAATAAGGTAAGGGATATCCAAGACGCTCGCATCAAATTGATCTTAAAACTGATTTACTTTGACCATTTCATTCGTGGACTTAGTGATGCATATGAAGCCAGTCATGAAACTTCTTATGGGCAGAATGAGCTATTTGGTTTTTTGCAAACCCGTTTCCGTCAGCAACAGCATTTCCTCCCCTCCGCTTTGTGCGGTAATTTGTTTGGCCTGAAAAAAACAGATGATGACGACATCATTCTATTTCGACAATTTGCCTTCGGAAGAAGTTTAATGAAGGACTTACCATACTTGAGAACCGATATGCAAGGAAATCCTGCCGGTCCTCATGCGATCCTATTGTCGGGTTCCAGTTGGGCAGAAGGCTCCTATGAGTACCACATCAACCGTCCGGTAAACTACATCTTGGAATCGGATGCTGAAAAGAGAGCGTTTTTGGAAAAAACACGCTTCTTTGAGTCTGGATTTCTTGAGCGCATTTCCGGTGCTGGAGATGACCAACAACGTATGGCGCAACTGCGTGCTGCTACGCAAAAATCGGTTGACTTGATCATTCGTGAATATGAGCGCAAAGCCGGAAAAATTTTGCTGGTTGTTAATAGTTATGCTCAGGCGCTGGAAGTACAACAGACACTTGAACCCGCATTGCGCAAAGGGAACTGTTCGGCACGTGTTTGTCGCATGATCTCCGACGCTATCAATACCCCCAACGGTGAAGATACTGTACGGCGCGGAGAGGTAAGTCGTTTTGCACAGATGAGTGCAGAGATCTTAATTGCACCTGCAATGGCAATCGAGCGCGGCCATAATATCGTAGATGAATACGGCCACTCTGCGCTTTCTGCCGTGTTTTTTATGGTTCGTCCCATGGCCGTTCCGGATGATATTCAGCAGAAGGGCAGCAAACTCAATGGGCTGGTAGAATCTCATTGCAAACGAGTGCCTCAAGAATCCTTGTTCGCATACAATACGCGGATTCGCCAGTTTTCCGCACAGCAGTGGGCTAAAATGAGCAAAACCAAATCATTTGGTCTTGCGGAACTGAGTGAAGACGAGAGAAAAGACGTAGTGGCTACCCTTTTCGTGCTGATTTTGCAGATTTTTGGCCGCTTAGCCCGTGTTACAGATGTGACCAAACCTGCCCCGCATGTCTACTTTATTGACGGTGCATTTCGCCGTCGCCCTGAAAAGCCGGAGGATTTCGACTGTCTTTCTGAACTGAGTAAGTATTTGGAAAAACTGATGACGCAGAAAGAAAGTGCAGAAATAGCAGAAACACTCTATGCCCCCTTCTACAGAGCTTACAGAAAGGACATTCATTATGAGCAGTAAAATCTATCCGCTGGCATATACACTCTCGCCTGGACAGAGCTGTACCCTCTATTATCTGGGATTTCCTGAAACCTGGAAAGAAACTCTACTAGATATTGCACGCAAAAACAATCCGCGTTTCAAGGATGAATATGGCCTTCCTACAAATGCACTGAAAAAACTGGTCGAAAGTTGGATGGAAGGCGTCATTGCCTTAGCTCCACTGAAAAAAGGTAGTAGAGATGAACACTGGCTCACTTCCTGTTATCCCTATTCAGAGGACGATATTCAAGCTCTTTGTGAGCTGATCAAGGTTTGGGTGAAGGGGACCTATGTGACATCGTCCCGGGTATCTCCCTTGGTAAAAAAACTGGCCACTGATTTTTGTAAAGAGATAAAGATTGACGAGTTTTCGGCGCTTCAAAGCAGTTCCACAGTCTGCCTTACACTCGACAACGGAACAGTATGCGACGAGGCTTATCAAGCTCTTCCTCTTTTGGCAATCAATCATTTGTTAGGCAAAGAAGTTGTATTGTGCGGTCAACCGCTCCAGTTTTGTTATTCAACGAAAAGTCAGTTGATCAGCCGCCCCTTGTCCGATCCAAACACTCACCATCAATACTCTTTTGTGTTCGACTTTTCTGTACAGACTACTCCCCCCAAAAGAAAAGCGCTGCTTTTATGTCAAATGAGTATCCGCCGTTGGGTACCGGATGCGTTTATCAAAGACCATGCACCAGTTTTGAAAGAGAGTATCAATGCACACATAAAGATTGGAGAGAACAAATACTGCCAAGTCCGGATTGCGTACGATCATGCCTCAAAACAGATTGATTGGAAAGAACAGGACAAGGAATGCTACAACATTTGGGGATACGAGCAGCTGCCGCCTGCCAAAGATGTCCTAATGAATCCAGCGGCATATACACCCCGCATTATCCTCCCCTATAAGAATGGTATGTGGGGGATGAAGGAA
>CAWVKD010000053.1:0-6461 GCA_963929765.1 Clostridia bacterium
GCCTGAGGGAAGATCCTCCCCTGTTTGCTTGGATGCTGGATACACATGGTACTTGCTTCCCTTTCTTTTCCCCCTTGAACAACCGGGAGGGAAAGGGAAACGATACAGAACAGAGAAACGGTAGAAGCAGAAGGCGGGGAGGAGAAAGAAAAGAAACTGGCAAAGAAAAGAAAGAGCTGCCCCTGGGTGAAAAAGGCGGCCTTCCCATGTTTGCAGCCAATGGTATTCTCTCTGTTGTATCGGAAAGGAATAGAAAAGCCCCGGCCAGGCGTTCCACCATGACCGGAGCTTTGGTTGAGGCGTTTGCAGATTTTAGACATCCTTTGAGTCTAGTTCACCCGTACTGTGTAGGTGACAGAGCGGGTAACACTGTCTGCATATACATTGCTGTTTTTGTCGGTTGCGTAAACGGTGATTTCGTACAGTCCCTTTTCCTGGAAGGTGTAGTAGAGATGGAAGATTCTCTGGTTCCTGGTAATACCCATTACCCGCTCTGCCCCGCTGGGCGTTTTGACCACAATCTTCATGGTGTCGCACAGGATATTGGCAGTGCCGCCTATGGTGGCCCGAGATCCCTTGGTGACCGGCTTGATCATGTATGGATCGATGATCATGCGCACATAGCCACAGTTGTTGCAGGTGGCGTCACTGCCTGTGCCTGCGGTCATACGGCTGTATGTATGGCTCGGCTGGGTGCAATAAGAGACCTCCCGGTACCAATAAGGTTCGAAAATTCGGATTTTGCAAGTAGGGAACCAATCGCCCAGACAGGCGTTGCGCCGATTGTTGGTATGGGAGCAAAAATACACTTCGTTTCTTGTAAACCGGGCTTTTGTTGGGTTGATACCTACCACAAAAATGGCATGGGCATAGTCGGTGGAACCGCCTTTTACCTGCATGACAGAACCCAGCAGGCCAAAGGGTTCTACTTCCAATTCCCCATTACCGGAACCGGAAACCTGAGGCAATTCAATGATTCGGCTTAAAATCCCTGCTTCACTGGCGCCTGAGGCGTTCATGCCCTCCATATACCGGTTGAAATATTTGTTGCTCCGCCATGTAATATAACTCACATCTTTATCATCCACTTCTCGCCCATACCATTGCCATGTCCCTCCTGCGTCCATGGGAACGGCATGGTTCTTGATGGAGTCTTCATCGTTACTGCCTTGAAACCCTGCCCAGATACATTGAGAACCGAAATTGATACAGTCTGTTTGGTAATGATAATAGAAAAGTGGGTTGTAATATGCGTTTTTATTGCCGTCATTGGCGGAATAGGTATTGGCATAACAAATGGCATCCAAAGGCCGATAGGGACGGTATGTATTCACCACATATTTCTTCGACGCCCCATTGGTTCCGCTATTGGAAGCAAAAAAGGTGGGGTTGTGGATGGTCTCAGAGATTGTGCTCTCCCCCGGATTTACCGTGTCATCCGGCTCCGAAAGAATATCTGCTTCCACAGGATGGTCCCCTGTATAATCTGCAAGGGTCTCTTCATAGTCAAAACCCGTATCTTCATATTCCGCTGTGAACCAGTCCTCTGGATCGTATACATCCAAAATGCGGAATCCTTCTTCTGTTTCTTTCAATGTTACCTGGAACTCGGTGCTGATGTAGGTATCCATGTCGATGCCATCCAAAATGCGATAGGTCACTTCTTCTGTTACATCTACATAGTACGTATCGTCGATACCCTGATATGAAATTTTACCAAAGGTATATTGGGCTGTAAATCCTTCCCGACGAATGCCGTTTTCCTCACGGAAGGTTGCAAACAGTTTGGTACGGTCCAGGAAAAATTGGAGATGTTCCGACGTTGTTCCCCCGTCTACCAAATACGAGGTGAGATCTACATCGTCATACATCCACTCCATACGGGCCCGGTCTTCCAAAAAGTCTTTAACCACAGCTTGAATTTGCTCTTGCCGCCCTGGGGAAGCCTCTACCCAGGTGTTTCGAACCTCGTCTTCTCGGGCCCATGCAAACAGGGTCAAAAGGATTGCCATCAGACCGACCATCAAACCAGTTCTTAGATACCGCAATGATTTCATTTTGTTCTCCATTTCATTCCGTTGACACATCCGGCAGGAAAAATTCGATTCCCTGACTGTACCAGACTTGTCAAACGATGCTTTTGTTTTCCTTTCTTACGTTCTTTCCTTTCCCTTACCTGGGAACAGCCGGCCCTGATACGTCCCTCGCAGGTAGAGGGTCTGGTCAATCTCACCTAAAACACGGCGCTTGTCCCGGCTCCATAGAGGGGCCAAGAGGGTGCCTTTTTCGCCGTCTCCTGTGAGACGCTCAATCACTGTCTCTTCTGGAAACTGCTCCAATTGTTTCACAACAACATCTACATAAGATGCCCGGCTCATGGGAACATAGGCACCTTTTTGATAGAGCAGGGCAAGGTCTGTTCCTTTTATCACATGAAGCAGATGAAGCTTGACACCGTCAGGCCGCAGGGCGCCAAGGACCCGTGCGCTTTCTACCATCTGTCCTATATCCTCTCCTGGCAGGCCGCAGATCAAATGGACACAAACCCGGATTCCCCGTTCTTTCAATGCCTGGTACCCCGATAAAAAAGCGGCAAAATCATACCCCCTTCGGATCTGGCGGGCTGTTTCGTCGTGAATAGTTTGAAGGCCCAGCTCCACGGTAAGGGCACATCGGCTGTTTAGGTTTGACAGATAGGAAAGCACCGGCTCTGGCAATGCATCGGGCCTTGTGGCAATGGAAAGCCCACAGACCGCCGGGTGCAAAAGCACTGGCTCGAACCGGGCTTGCAGCTTTTCTACCGTATCGTATGTATTGGTGCCTGCCTGAAAATAGGCAATCACCTGGGCAGATGGCTCTTTCCGCCGGATGCGCTCGATTTCCTGCTCCAGCTGCATCCAAATCGGTAGTCTGCCTTTTGTAAAGTACCGACTGCCACCGCTGCAAAACAAACAGCCTCTCCACCCTTTTGTCCCATCCCGGTTGGGACAGGAAAAGCCGCCGTCTAACGCAGCCTTGTACACTTTCCCGCCAAAACGGTGGCGGTTTGCATAAGAAAGGGTGTGATACCGCTTGTTGTCATCACTATAAAAAAATGGGTTTTCCTCTTTCTGCTTCATTCCGACAGTATACCATATCTTTCCCCTTTTGCCAAGGGCGCACCCTGAAAGGTCACTCTTGGAAAAAGAGAGAGCTACGCTTTGCCCTTGCATCTATTGGGAAAACGTGGTAAAATTGCACCATTCTCGTGGAAGGGAAATGGATATAAATCATCAGCAGAAATGGATTGGTACTATGGAGAATAGAGATCAATGGGAAGCGGGCTTTGCCCATCTGCTCAACCCTCAAACAACTTGCTGCTTCACCGGTCATCGCGTATTGCCCAAAGACCCTACGCTACCTCCCCGGTTGGAGCTGGCCATTCGTGAAATGGCAGACCAGGGCGTGATTCATTTTTGCGCCGGCGGCGCTTTGGGTTTCGACACATTGGCTGCCCGCACGGTTTTGGCATTGCGACAAGAGCTTCCCGCTCTCACTTTGACACTTCTGCTTCCCTATCGTGGACAGGCAAATAAATGGAACAAGAAAAATATTGCCATTTATGAATCCATCAAGCAGGATGCTGATCAAGTGATTTATGTATCGGAGGAATATGACCGCTACTGTATGCTACGCCGAAATCAGCGTCTGGTAGACAGCAGCGGGCAGTGTATCTGCTTCTTGCGGAAAAAAAGAGGCGGAACTGCCTATACCGTCCGATATGCAGAAACCCAGGGCATTCCTATCGTTTTTTTATAGGCCACGCTTGATATATCAAAATATCAAAAAGCCCCCTGCAGAGGCCTTTTGACCTGGCAGGGGGCAATTTGGTTTTGGCTTATTTCAGGCCGTTTTCATATGCTGCGATCATCTTTTTGACCATCTGACCGCCAATGGAGCCAGCCTGCTGAGAGGTCAGGTGACCATTGTAACCCTTGTTCAAAGTAACGCCCACTTCTCTTGGTGTTTTTTTTCATCAAATCTTTTTTCTTCAAACAGCTCGTCTTCTTGGAGCGACTGTTACCATGGGATCTTCTTGGAACGGACCGACAAATCGATAAAAAATCCGGACTTTTTGCTGGTAGAATTCCCTGCCGTCAGTCCCTTGCACCCTTTCTTTTTTCCCAATCTCAATCTTATCGATCAGATCAATCAAAATCTCCCGTGTTAACTGCTGGATGGGGGCATATTGTTTGACGATTGCAAACAGCATCGAATAAGAATCTCGCAAGGTCTCTTCCTTTGATTCTGACATGGTACAGGTCTGATACAAATCTTGAAGGGAATTTGTCTCTTCTTCTAATAAGGATACCATTCGTTCCAACCGGCTGTCGCTGATTTTTCCCTTTGCATTGTCCAGATACAGTTTTGCAATCGTCTGGTCAATCTGTTGGATACGGGCTTCGATTTCCCCTATCTCTTCTGCGGATGCTTTTTTATATTGTTCTCTTGCCTGTAAATCCCGAATGGCATGCTGAACCATTTGGTCCATGGTCTGCTGGTCCATGGCAATCAATGTGTTCAGTTCCTTTCGAACCAGTTCCATCAGATCTTCATATCGGATTCTGGCGCCGTTATCGCAATGGTGTTTACTTCTTTTGGGGATATTGACACAGGAGAGATACCAGTATTTCTTCCGCTCGCCCCGATAGACGGAGCCTGCGGAACACATGGCGCCTCCACAGTTTGCACAGAAAACAAGTCCGCTAAAAATGCTGTTTCTAAAATGGTCATTGACATTTTCTTTTGTTCGCAGTTTCAAATAGGCTTGGGCCAAATCAAATACCTCCTGAGTCACCAGCGGCTCATGGGTGTTTTCTGTAACGTACCATTCTTCCTTTGGAACAGGTAATTTGACTTTGGACTTTAAGCTTGCCTTTTTGGTTTTGCCTAGAATGGTATGACCCAGGTAGACTTTGTTCTGTAAAATCCGTTTGACTGTTACCCTGTTCCATTCATCAGAAGCGTGAGCTGCCCCTGCGCCGGAAAAATCATCCCGATAGAATACCCGGTACTTTAGAGGCGGAATGGCATTTTCCTCATTTAATTTTTTTACAATCTGGTTGGTTGACATTCCTTCTATGGCAAGAGCAAAAATATGCTTTACGATAGGTGCCGTATTTTCATCTGGTACCAACAGGTGATTGGAACGGCTATGCTTTTTGTACCCAAAAGGCGGGCAGGATGCGTACTTTCCTTCGCTTTTTTTATGGGACAATACCTGCTTGATTTTTCGGGAAGTGTCCCGCAAATACACATCGTTCATGGCAAATTGGAAGGGAGCCATTAAATTATCTAGGCTGGAATCGAAATTGTCACTGATGGCAATGTATTGGATTCCCCGCTCTGGGAAATACCGTTCCGCATACATACTGGATTCCGCCATATCTCTTCCCAGTCTGGACAGGTCTTTGGTAATCACCATATTGACTGTTCCGTCTTTCAGATGGTTCAGCATCGCGTGAAATCCAGGTCTGTTGAAATTAGAACCAGAATATCCATCATCCACAAACTCCTTGGCAACCATAATCTGGTTTTTCGAACAATAAGATCGTATGATCTCACGCTGGTTTGTGATACTGGACGACTCCCCTTTTTTTGCTTCTTCATTTGACAACCGCAAGTAAATATCTGCGATTTTAATGTTGGTTCTCAAACTACAACCTCCTTGGAACCACTCATTAACAGGGTCTATTATACATGATTGTCATGCTCTCCGTCAAATGTCGGAAAGGTTTCAACAACCCGGTTCAGAATAATATCTTTTACTGATTGATCCTGGGTAAATACCCGTTCGACCTGAAAGGTTGTTTGATTCAGTTGGTATTCCGTTTGGTCGTTCATATTGACACATCCTTTCCAATCCGTGTAACCATAGTATGGACTGTCTTGTGGCAAATATGACATTTTTCTTCTCTTGGTCTTTTTGCTGTCGGCTCTGATATGGGCTACTCACCGTATGATAGCTGTCAAACAGCAAAAATGGCAATGTGACCATCAGCGGAACCATAGAATGGACTGCATCCAACTCTCCTGTTCTGGTTCAATATTCTGTAAACGGAACAAGCAACTAGCACGAAGAATACAACGATTCTGATTTCTTTGCCAGATACAGCTACAATGGCGGTACATCGAGGTGATATTTATAGCTGCACCAACGGAAACTGAGGCTATCACAAATATCGGCATTGCTGCTACCACACTTACGATATAATTTGGCAGCATTCCAAAAAATAAACTTGGATATAACAAAGAGGACACTCCAAAAGGAGTGTCCTCTTTTCGTCACTTTGTATTTTATTTATTTTCCAACATTCTCACAGAAGTTCATCAAAATCTGTGCAACTTCTGCTCTCGTTGCCGTTCCTGTGGGATTCAAATTTCCGGCATAGCCTTGTAACAGGCTGCTGCCTACCGCCCAC
>CAWVKD010000054.1:0-27611 GCA_963929765.1 Clostridia bacterium
ATTAGAACAATACTTGTAACAAAAGCTTCCATGACCTCTTCTAAGATCAAGCCTCCCTGTATTGCGAAAGAAATGAGCTGTGCAATGAATACAATTGCAGCGGCAAGGACACCCAATATGGTAATGTTCTTTCCTAACTTTGCCAATTTTTCCTGCAAGGGAGTGGCTGTTTTTTGAGTTCCTGTCAATTCACCTGCAATTTTCCCCACTTCTGTCGTATCACCTACAGATGTTACAATCATTTTGCCATTTCCACTTGTTATATAAGTACCGCTGTATAACATGTTTTTACGTTCTGCCAGAGGAGTTTTTTCGTCTGTAATGCACAAACTTGCATCTTTTTGAGCTGGTATGCTCTCACCAGTTAGAGTGGATTCGTCTGCAGATAGGCCAAAACTTTCTAAAAGCCTACCATCTGCCGGAACTTTATCACCTGTTGATAGTAAAAGAATGTCTCCCACGACGATTTCATGTTGGCTGATCATCAATGGTCCACCAGCTCGGATGGCTTTGACAACCGTGTTTTCACTGATCTTTGACAAAGCATCAAAGGCTTTTGCACTTCTACCTTCCATGATAACACTGATGATAACGGATAAGGAAATAGCGATAAAGATTCCGATACACTCTAAAAAATCGGCTTTGCCGCCAGTGATAAAGCGGAACAAATTGACTCCCAACGCGATGATTCCTGCACCGATCAGCATCAAAAGCATGGGTTCAGTGGCTGCTTCCCAAATCCGTTTGAAAAGGGAATCTGCTTTTTTTCGCGTAAGTGTGTTTTCGCCATACCGGATGCGATTTTTCTCTGCTTGTGAGGTTGAAAGCCCATTTATGCTGTCCGATCCGAAGGCCTGCACCAGTGTAGATGCGTGTTCCATGTACTCTTTCATATGATCCTCCTGTTATCTTTTATAACAAAAAAGACCCGCATATGGTAGATCGAACCATACACGGGTCAAAAAATGAGACTTATGTATAGTGCGACACGGTACCATACATGAGTCTCGTTCATTAAGACAAGCCAGACCTTGCGGTCAGTTTGTTGACTTGCCACACATTCCTGTGCAAACTACTCCCTCAAGTGGGAAATATCCAATTTCCTGCATTGTAACAGAGGCTATTTAATTTGTCAATGTAAAATTATTTTTTCGCAGGTTCGTGAACTATGGGATGGCAAATATGGTTTTTGCTGCCGCATGATATAGATTGTGCAGGAAACAAAGAAACCCTATCTCTTCCATGAAAGGGAAAATGATAATATTTTATGTTTTTTTAACAATCCATGTTATTGAAAACATGTATCTCATTTTAGTTGGGCAGGTCCTAACTCTTTGATCGGTTCAAAAAGATCACCTGGCAGGATAGGAGCATTTTCGTCAAAGATAATGATTTCTGGATATTCGTTGTTGATTATACCAATGACAGTCCCAATTCGAATATGATTTCGAACAATCCAGAACAACATTTTTTTGTGGTTCATTTTGAGCGCCCCTTATCCATTCATTTCCATGGCACAAGAATAGCATGGCTCTGAGAAAAAGACAAGAAGATGGTGGGTTCCATCTTTTAAGGAATGGGCAACAAAGGTTTTGATGGCCACTGGAAGAAAGATGTTTTTGTATGGACTTATCCTGTTTTTAAAGTGAAGCATTATTTTTTCTTGACAATAACGAACACAAGTTATATGATGAACATGATCATATTATAAGGAGGATTCAAATGAAAAAACAATTGTTTGTCCTCTTGCTTGCGGCGGTTATGGTGATTCCTCTGCTATCTTCCTGTGGAGGAACAGAAGCAGATACATCCCCAGATGTATCCCAAGAGATAAGCGGGTCTGCGGCACCATTGACAAGTTCTGCAACAGAGGATTCTCTACCTGATCTCAACGGTCACACATTGATGATTTACTGTGGTGCGGGCATGACAAATCCCTTTCAAGAAATAGCAGATGCATTTCAAAAAGAAACGGGATGTGAAATGAATGTTACATACGCCAACGCCGGGCAGATTCAATCTCAGATTACCGCCTCTAAAGAAGGAGATATGTTTATCGCTGGATCTGCAGATGAATTAAAGCCAGTAGAATCCTATGTAACAGATCAAAAAAACCTTGTGAAACATATCCCTGTTTTAGTGGTACAGGCGGGTAACCCCAAAAAGATTACAGGGCTTGCATCTCTTACAGAAGAAGGAATTCGTGTTATCATGGGAGATGTTGAGTCCACACCCATCGGTAAGATTGCACAAAAGGCATTTACTGATGCCGGTATTATAGATCAAGTGACAATTGTTGCCTCTACTACAACGGCACCACAGATTTCGACAGCCATTGCAGCTGGAGAGGCAGATGCCGCTATTGTCTGGAAAGAAAACAGCAATATAGAAGGCGTAGAGATTGTAGAGACAGAGGATATGGCCCCATATGTTAAAACCATACCTGCTGCATCATTAAGCTGTTCTGCTGATAGTGAAGCACTGGAAGCATTCAATCAATATTTAGATACAGACGCTGCGAAGGAAATCTGGATGAAGTATGGATATGAAATTGCGGGATAAACGAAGACCTTTTTTCAAACGGAGCAATGTATTTTCGTTTATTACCATTCTGATTGCACTGCTGGTGATTTTCTTCATCGGCAGTGCAATTTTTGCGATTATAGCAGGTGGTGCACCTGGGTTTTGGGAAAATTTGCATTCGCAGGAAGTCCTTTTTGCACTTCGACTTAGTATTTTTACCTCTACCATTTCCAGTGTTGTGGTGATGATTCTAGCTTTACCTACTGCTTATGCATTGACTCGCACATCTATGCCACTAAAACGCATTTCAAGCTTACTGATCGAACTTACGTTATCATTGCCGTACCTGCTTTTAGGACTCAGTCTACTAATTCTTTTTTCTTCTCCGGCAGGGAAGTGGCTAAAATTTCATGGGTTTAGTGTGGTGTTTTCTCCGGCTGGTATTGTGATGGCACATCTTTTGGTTAACTTACCTTATGCCATCCGACTGATCAAAACAGCTTTTGAAGGAACAGATGAAAGGTTGGAATTTATTGCAGAGACGTTAGGAGCATCTCCTTTCCAGTGTTTCCTCACCGTTTTAATCCCTCTTTGCCGTACAAGCCTTATAAGCACCTTCATCCTCACGTGGTCCAGGGCTATGGGAGAATTTGGGGCAACTCTTATGCTGGTGGGCATTACAAGAATGAAAACGGAAACCTTGCCAGGGAATATTTACCTAAGCATTTCCACAGGAAATAACGAATCTGCAATGGCTACTGCAATGTTAATGCTATTGATTTCGGGAACAGCCTTGTTTTTATCTCAACTCATAGGAAAGAGGAAAAAGGAATATGGAAGACAGGTGAAAGGAAATTGAAAGAAATTAAAGTCTGTCATTTTTCTGTGAAACGAGGCAGTTTTATACTAAAACCATTGTCATTAACCATAGAAAAAGGAGAGATTTTTGCTATATTGGGGCGCACAGGTTCTGGTAAAACGGTATTGCTTGAAGCAATGGGAGGTATGTTTCCAGGTGACAGCGGTCAGATTTTATATAATGGTGTGGATGTAATGGAGCTGGCTCCTAGTGAACGGAGTCTTGGATTTGTCTATCAGGATCGTGGACTTTTCCCCCATATGAAGGTAATTGAAAACATTGCTTATGGCCTGAAAATGCATAAATACCCTAAGGAGAGAAGAAAAAAACGAGTAGAAGAACTTCTGGAGCTATTATCCATTTCCCACATAAGAAATCAGTATCCAGGTACATTAAGTGGCGGTGAATGTCAACGGACAGCTTTGGCAAGGGCGCTAGCATTGGAACCGGAAGTTCTTCTTTTGGATGAACCGTTTTCTGCATTGGACCCATCTACAAAGCGGATACTGTACCAAGAAATTCAGGATATCCATGACCGGTTTCCCTGTACCATTGTTTTTGTAACTCACGATTTTACAGAAGCGCAGCTTTTAGCAGACCGTGTGGGAATTTTGTTGGATGGAGAGCTTTTGGTCGTGACAAAGGGAACCGATCTTATGCAGGATCGTTATTGTGATAAAGTAGAGCTATTTTTAGGGAGGAAAGTATGAATCAGAAACCTTTGATTTCTCCAGAGGAGTTTTATGGAGAATTAAAAAATCGCTTTTTCAAACTTTTGGAAGAAAAGGGATTGCTTTTAGAAACAGTTCACTTATCTACTAGGGCGTTGACCTCACAGGAAGCAATTGGAACAACCAAAAGGAAAGATTTCCCCATTATAACCGGAAAAGATATTATGGTGCAGGCTGAATGTGGGGGCTCTTTGGGACAGGCTTTTACAGATGCACCGGCTGTCTTTCAGGGGACACTGAAAGAAGTCTGTGATCTTAATATTGTGAACAGTTCTCACAATAGGGGAATCTTTATTGCCGCTCTCAATGCGGTAATGAAACATCTGGGATTGTCAGAATGTACGGTCCATTGTCGAAATGATGGACCGGAGCAGTGTGCAGTGGATGCAGCTGATTGGGTAAAAAAGGTGCATGGCAACCCCAAAATTGGGCTGATAGGATATCAACCTTCACTTCTGGAGCGTCTATCCAAGGAATTTTCTTTGCGTGTAGCAGACTTGAACGCGGATAACATTGGCCAAACCAGGTATAGTGTATTGGTAGAAGATGGGGGCAATGATTCTGTACGGGAAGACATTTGCCAATGGGCTGATCTGGTTCTTTGTACAGGAAGTACGGTCTGTAATGGTACAATTGTAAACTTTCTTCCTTTAGAAGAAAAAGTAGTTTTTTATGGGACTACATTAGCAGGTGCAGCAGCACTTATGGACCTTTCTCGGCTTTGTTTTGCTGACCGATATCAACCAAAACAGTCAAAATGAACATATGTGTGGTTCAAATCGCGTGATGGACTAGATTGGCATAGTAAATGGACAATAACACCACAAAATGGAATATAAAAAAGTGTAGTTTGCTTGATTGGGCGAAACATCCTACCATTGTTCGTATTGATAAACAGTTATAAGTAATCGAGTTTTTAGAAAGACAAAAAACTGGTCCTACTATCTATTTACAGTAGGGCCAGTTTCCTTTACTTATCAAAGATAGAAATGCATCTTTGGACAAAATAAAGGAATGGTATGATACGTAACAGACAAATGACAATCTTACATTTTACAAAAAGAAAATAATAGACAATTTACAGCAAATGCTGATATGTAGTATACTTAGATTATCCATAATGAGCTTTCAAAACGAGTACAGGAGGCAGAATATGCGCACGATCATTGTATATGAATCCAAATATGGTCATACCAAGCAGTATGCCCAATGGCTTTCTGAGGAGTTAGGTTGCGCTATGGTCGAGAGAAAAAAGGCAAATATCTCCAAAGTGATGGGGTACGACATTATTCTTTATGGAGGCGGGCTATATGCAGGTGGCATAAGTGGTATTGGCTTTCTAACAAAACATGCTTCCATGATAAAAGATAAACACCTGATTCTCTTTACTTGTGGACTTGCAGATCCCACAAAGCCCCAAAATGTAGCCAGCATTGAAGCGGCATTGTCGAAAAAGATGAAACCAGAGATATTGGCAACGATCCGTCAATTTCACCTGCGGGGTGGAATAGACTATACGCGTTTAAATAGGATACATAAAGCTATGATGGCTATGATGTACCGGCACGTATGTCACAAATCCAAAGATGTGCGAACAGAAGAGGATGAAGAATTGATTCGAACATATGGGCAGGTAGTTGATTTTTTAGACCGATCTTCGTTAGATCCATTGATCCAGTTTGTAAAAACATTGCAATGAGATATCATTTTAATGAAAAGCTCTATACTTCCTTTGATGAGATGACCAATCAAATGTTAAAATCATAGTAAAATGGATTGAAAGAGGTAAGACACATGAAAAAGTTGTCATTTCGATTTGCAACGGTAGAGGATATACCGACTATTTTATTTTTTATTAAAGAGCTTGCTTCCTATGAGAAAATGCTGGATGAAGTCATCGCTACCGAAGCGTTATTGAAGGAGTGGATTTTTGACAAGAAGAAAGCGGAGGTTCTTTTTGCAGTCAAAGATGGCAAAGAAATTGGATTTGCCTTATTCTTTCATAATTTTTCAACGTTTCTTGGTCGTTCAGGAATTTATCTGGAAGACCTATATGTAAAACCCAACTATCGTGGGTGTGGATATGGAAAAGCAATATTGAAAGAACTTGCCCGCATTGCCGTAGAACGAGGATGTGGCCGATTGGAATGGTGGTGTCTAGATTGGAATCAGTCGAGCATTGCGTTTTATCTTTCTCTAGGAGCGGAACCGATGAAAGATTGGACTGTGTACCGGATTACCGGTGAGACACTTCATCTTTTGGCGCAATGAAAGACAAAAGGAGTTGAATATGTTCAGACTTCCGTGTTTTTGCTATCTTCATTTGTGGTATTGACTTTGATAAATAACAATGCCATTTAGACCATATTTTTGCAACTTTAGAAAAATCCCCTCGTACTGTTAAAGATGCACGATATATAAAGTAAAATATGAAGAGAGCCCGGATACAAACGGTGCCCAGGCTCTTATAGTTGGTTAAGTAGACAAATATACGCTGTCTGGTTTAGTCCAACTTGCTATATTCTGCTTTGGAGACGGCTTCCATCCACTCGTTGGAGCAGTTTTCTCCCGGCACCTCAAGGGCTAGATGGGAGAACCAGCTGTCCGGGGCGGCGCCGTGCCAGTGCTTCACTCCAGTGGGAATATTGACTACATCTCCCGAGCGCAGCTTCTGGGCCTCTTTGCCCCACTCCTGATAGTAGCCTCGACCGGCTACACAGATCAGTATCTGCCCGCCACCTTTGTCAGCATGGTGGACGTGCCAATAATTGCGGCAACCTGGTTCAAAGGTTACATTGTACACCCCCACCTGGTTTATGGAGAGGGGATGCAAGTAGCTCTGTCCTGTGAAGTACTGGGCAAAACTGTCGTTAGGTGCACCGATTGGAAAGACCATCTCCTTTTGATGTCGTGCTTTGTCATTATCCTCTAAAGCGTCCTCCTTCCAGACTTCCTTGGCCATACGGAAAGCTGCCCAGGCTTTGGACCAGCCCACGTAAAAGGCTGCGTGGGTTAGGATCTCTGCGATCTCCTGCCGGTTGATTCCGTTTTTCTTGGCCGTGACCAGATGGTACTGGAAAGAGCTATCTACCAGGCCCTGAGCCATCAGTGCCACTACCGTAATCAGAGAACGGTCGCGTAGAGAGAGCTTATCCTCTCGGCTCCAGATCTCACCAAATAATATATCGTCATTAAGCTGGGCAAATTTGGGTGCAAATTCACCCAAAGTATCTCTGCCTGCAGTCTGTTTTACTGTCATGTTTCATTACCTCCTATTCAAGAGAAAAAGTTACTCGGACCGTCCCATCTCCTAATTTTGTCTTCAAATCGGTGGGATCGTCGATTTTGGCAAGTCTGGTAAAACTCCAGGAGTTAGTGCCATAGTAAATAGTGATTTGATTGCCCTGGTAGAGGATTACATCTCCTGGTTCCGTTGTGACTTGCTTGTCATTACGCGTCAGCGTTGTGCCTAGGGGTCCCACCTTCTCAAAGCCACCGTAGTCTTCCATCTCAATGGTCACCGGACCATGAGATAATAGCTCCTTGAATTCCGAAACAGAGCTATTATCCTCAAAGGTAGCTAGCAGCTCATATTCACCGAATGTGATCTTCAAATGAGGTTCTTCTTGACTGGACTCGACTTCCGCAGATTGCTGAACAGAGGTTTCCTGCTCCTCGATTACCTTCTGAGTTGTATTAGTATCTGCCGGAACCTCAAAAATCTCGCAGGCGGAGAGACCGAGGATGGCAAGGAGTGTACAGAATAGTCTTGCCATAGGAATTTCTCCTCTCGCCATTTTCTTATTTCAAGTACTTGTTAAAAAAATGCTCTACTTTGTCGAAAGGGATGATATCCTTTCGATCATAAAGATCGGTGTGAACTGCACCGGGAATGATAAAAAGCTCCTTGTTGTAGGCATAAGGATTGTTTTTTATCATGTCTGCAAAGGCATCTCGACTGAAATAGCAGGAGTGGGCCTTTTCCCCATGGATTATCAGAACAGCACTGCGGATCTCGTTGCTATAATGTAAAATTGGCATGTTGATGAAGGATAGGGACGAGGTTACGTTCCAGCCATCATTGGAGTTAAGAGAGCGCTCAGTGTAACCACGTTCCGTCTTGTAGTAATCGTAATAGTCTTTCACAAAGAAAGAGGCATCCTCGGGCAGCGGATCCACCACGCCGCCTGCTCTAGCATAGGTTCCGCTTTTGTAGTCCTCTGTCCGCTGGGTGTTGAGGGCTTTTTTTGTCTCATACCGGGCATCGGCACTGTCGGCAACATCAAAGTATCCCTTGGCGTTTACCCGGGTCATATCATACATGGTGGAGGTAATGGTGGCTTTGATACGGGTGTCCATGGCGGCAGCATTGAGGGCCATACCTCCAAAGCCACAGATGCCAAGAATGCCAATCTTATCAGGGTCAACAAAGTTTCGAGTGGAGAGAAAGTCCACTGCAGCGGAAAAGTCTTCGGTGTTGATGTCGGGAGAAGCCACATTTCGTACCTGGCCGCCGCTTTCTCCAATGAAGGAGGGATCAAAGGCCAGGGCGGCAAAGCCGCGGCTGGCCAGTTCCTCGGCGTAAAGTCCGGCAGCTTGTTCTTTTACAGCGCCGAAGGGTCCGGCCACTGCCACAGCGGCCAGCTTTCCGGCAGCTCCTTTGGGCAGGTATAGGTCGCCTGCCAACTCGATACCATAGCGATTGTGGAAACGCACTTTTTCCCTTATGATGGTATCCCGCATTTGAAAGGAATATCCATTGTATTTGGAATTCATGTTATCTATCCTCCCTAAATTTTTTTACCCATTTCATAAGCTTCTGCCAGCTTTTCAGTCATATGCGCCATTGCGCCAGGGGCGTTGGCACCGCTGCCCCGAATCACACCGGCTAGCCGTGCCTTTTCAAAGCAGGCAATCCAGCCATTCAGACCATTGACAGGACCAGTCGAGGCGCTGTCATCGTCCTCAGCGGAGGCAGTGAGCAGGTAGATATCCCGAAAGGCGTAGTCGGAGGAATAGAGGGGATTAGCACGGTCCAGCAAGGTTTTCATCTGGCCGGACATCTCGTAGTAGTAGACTGGAGTGGCGAAGCAGATGACCTCCTTTGTCCCCATCTTCTCTATAATCGAGTTGGCGTCATCTTGCATTACACACCGGAGAGATTTTAAGCAAGTCATACAGCCTTTGCAAAAGCGAAGATCCTTTCCACGCAGGGAAAGGATCTCCACCTGGTGGCCCGCCTCTCGGGCGCCCTTGGCAAACATTTGAGCCAATAAGTCGGAATTGCTATTCTGACGCAAGCTGGTGGAGATCACTAAAACATTCTTACTCATCATTCCTTCTCCTTGCTGATTGTTCGTATGATCTTTGCAGGTACACCGCCCACAATGGTGTTTTCCGGGACATTTTTTGTTACCACGGCACCAGCTGCCACAATGGCACCGTCACCGATAGTCACGCCGGACAGAATGGTGGCGTTAGAGCCGATCCAGACATTCTTTCCAATGTGGATAGGTGAGGGGAGCATAGTGCTGCGATCTTTAGGGGAAATGGCATGGTTGAGTGTAGCCATCACCACATTGTGGCCGATCAGAGCATTGTCATCAATGAAAATGCCGCCCTGATCCTGAAATTTGCAGCCCATGTTGATAAATACATTTTTCCCTATGGTAATGTTCTTCCCGCAATCGGTATAAAAGGGAGGAAACAATACAAAGGTTTCATCTACAGGTTTGCCAATTAGCTTAGAGAAGAGCGACCGTAGCTCCATAGGTTCATGGTAGCTACCGTTGATTTCTGCTGTGATTTTCAGGGCCTCTTGACTAACATTGTGCATAAACAGATGGGCTTCGCTGCCCCCCTGTACCGCTTTTCGACTATTGAGGTGATCCAAAAACATTTCTAAGTTCATTTTGCGCTCCTGACATATGTAATTTTCGATTTCATTTTATCACTTGTCAGATTTAATAACAAATACCTATATAGAATACTTTACTATGCTTGAAAACTATATTTGCTTCAAATTATAATCAGAATACCCGGAGGTGTGTTCTATGGAGTTGAGAGTGCTTCAATACTTTCTTGCGGTGGCAAGAGAACAGAATATCTCTGCAGCAGCCCAATCCCTTCACCTTACACAGCCCACCCTTTCTAGGCAACTCAAGGAGTTGGAGAAGGAGTTGGGCAAGCAGTTGATGATCCGTGGCAATCGGAAGATCATCCTCACTGAGGAGGGGATGTTGCTGCGCAAGCGTGCGGAAGAAATCCTGGAGCTGGTCAACCGAACAGAAAAAGAAGTTATGCAGTCTGATAACACTGTTACAGGAGATATTTACATTGGCACTGGTGAGACTGACGGGGTTCGCCAGATTGCCCGAACCGCAAATAAGCTTCAAAAGGGGTATCCGGGTATCCATTTTCATATTGTCAGTGGAGATGCTGTCGACGTATGTGAGCGCCTGGATAAGGGATTGCTGGATTTCGGTATTCTTCTGGGTGACATCGATAAAACGAAATACAACTACATGGAATTGCCTATGAAAGACACCTGGGGAGTTTTGATGAGGCGCAGCGAACCTTTGGCAGAACAGGACACCATTTCTCCTCAAGACTTATGGGACAAGCCGCTGATCCTTTCTCGGCAGATAGACAACAAAAGTGGTCTGTACCGCTGGCTCAAAAAAGAGCCATTAGAGCTCCACACTGTTGCAACCTATAACTTGATTTACAATGCTTCTCTGATGGTGGATGAAGGAATGGGTTATGCTTTCACCTTGGATAAGTTAGTCAACACCATGGGCAGTAATCTCTGTTTCCGGCCATTGAAGCCCCGGCTAGAGCTTGGGATGTACCTGGTTTGGAAAAAATCTCAGATTTTTTCCAAAGGGGCAGAGCTGTTTCTGGAGCTCTTGCAGGAAAATCTGACCTTATTTTAGTGAGGAAAAGAGATGACACAGTTCCGGGATAGAAAGCAAAAAGTTGACATCCTTTTTCACTTGGTTTGACTGATTTCTGGTATCTTTAGATTGACAGTAGTGGAGTGTTTTTTTGCAAAAAATATCACATTGTCGCTCCTGGAGTATTCCTCGAGTGGCAATGTGATGTAAGAGTGCAGTCGTTAAGCTGTTAAAGGTTTTAATGAAGATTTTATCTCTACTTACTCCGCTGTTTCAATATGCTCACAATACTGCATCAGCATCACTGCCGCCTGAGCGGGGGTGGTGCTGATGCTGGGACTGAGAGGGTAGCTGTGTCGGTGCCACCGATGATCCCGGTGCCGCAGACCCACTACATGGCGGAAATGGCCCACTGGCTCAGCAGGTCAAAATCGGTGGTGTGCACGAATTGGGCTATAGATTCGATAGTGCCAAGTAGCATAGTCGCTCTGGTTGACTATCCACATTTCAACAAGAACTGGAATTTCTACTTGGAATTGCTCTGTCACCGTTTCACGCAGGCGATTGATTTTGCCCATTAGCATTATTATATAGTATAAGCTGAAGTTTGAAGAAGATTGCCGTTAGAAAAGGGTTTGAAATTTATAAAAAGGTAGCAGGAAAATATCCTGTTACCTTATATGAATCGTGCCCGTTTTCTACAAAATTAAGATATAAAATTAACTTTTCAAGTAGAAAAACCGTCTAGAAAGACGGTTTTTCAAAAGTGGTCGGGGTGACAGGATTCGAACCTGCGACCCCCTGCTCCCAAAGCAGGTGCGCTACCAAGCTGCGCCACGCCCCGTTACCCGTTATTCGATTTATATTTAAATTAAAACTGCAAGACATAGTATACAACATCCAAGAGAAAAATTCAAGTCTTTTTTTGACATGTTTTAAAAAAAGTACTTGTCCAATGGATCGGTTTCTTATATAATGACTGCTGGTAAACAGAAGGGGGAGAATTGTCTTTGCGAATGCGGAAAAAACCAAATTTAATTCCTCGTATGGAACGATGTAAATCTATATGGGTGCAAGAACCAGAACAGTTCAAAGGACTATGGCGTGAACAGATCATGCAAGCCCCTCTTCATGTTGAATTAGGATGTGGAAAAGGACGGTTTACGGCTGATTTAGCGCAACAGAATCCAAACGTTCTATTTGTTGCAATAGAACGTGTTCCAGAAGCTATGGTGATTGCTATGGAGCGCGTTATGGAATTAGGGCTCTCCAATGTACGCTTTATTTCAGAAGATGTGGATCAGATTCAAAATTTTTTTGAACCCCATGAAATTGAACGCATTTATATCAATTTTTGTGATCCATGGCCAGGGAAAAAACATGCCAAACGGAGATTAACAAGTGAACGGTTTCTGTGCCGATATGATCCGCTTCTTCCTGTAGGTGGGCAGATTCATTTTAAAACGGATAACCAGCCATTATTTACATTTTCTTTAGAGGAATTGGAACGGTTTGGCTATGCGATCTCTGAAATAACGTATGATTTAC
The DNA here is from genome assembly GCA_963929765.1 of Clostridia bacterium. Classification (GTDB taxonomy): domain Bacteria; phylum Bacillota; class Clostridia; order Oscillospirales; family Oscillospiraceae; genus RGIG529. Next base: position 12,558 of record CAWVKD010000054.1, read on the forward strand.
ATAGTAATGGTCCTAACGGCTGTATGACAGATTACGAAGAAAAATTTTGGAAGCAGGGAACCCCTATTTGCCGTTGTGTTGCAACAAAAATAAAAGAAATGGTCTTCTCAGAAAGAAATCCAAAAGGAAATGGATTGTAGGCTTTACAGAATGAAAAAATATTGGTATGATATAAAAATGCCAGTGAAAAATGATATTTACTGACAAAGAGGAGAATGGGTATGACGCCAGAAGAGTTGCTGCGATTTATGGATCGAATTGAACCACTTAAAAGCGAGACGCGGCACTGTTTTACAAGGGCGGGCACACCGGAAACTGTAGCCGCCCATTCGTGGCGGCTGGCAGTCTTTGCAATGCTTTTGGAAGATGAGTTCCCAGAATTGGATTTTAACCGAATTTTGCGTATGTGTCTCATTCATGATTTTGGAGAAGCGGTAACTGGCGATATTCCATCTTTTCAAAAGACAAAGATCAATGAGCAAAGGGAAGAAAGCGCAATTGATATGCTTTTATCCAACCTTCCCGAAAAGGTAAGGCAAAACTTACAAGGTTTATTTGGAGAAATGTTAAAAGGAGAAACCAAGGAAGCGAAGATGTGGCGTGCTTTGGATCAATTAGAGGCAGTGATACAACACAACGAAAGCAATCTTGATACTTGGTTGCCTTTAGAATATATGCTCAATCAAACATATGGAGAACAAGCGGTAGCTCCATTTCCTTTTTTGGTTCTTTTACGTCAGAAGTTAAAACAAGAGACACAGGAGAAAATAAAGATAGAAGGTAAATAACTTCTCACAACACATAAGAAAAAAGGGAAGACATTGTAATTGTATAAGGAAAGGACATGATACGATGCGGTATACAGGTGTGACATCAAGAGGGATTATCACTCCTATTTTTCAAGCTGGCGATGATTTGGTTAGCGCTATTGGCGAAAGCGTTTGCACGGCAGCAGAAAAAGAAGGGTTTTCTATCCAGGACGGAGATATTATCGGTGTGACAGAAGCGGTTGTTGCACGCACACAGGGAAATTATGCTACTTGCGAACAAATAGCAGCAGATATCCGTCAAAAATTTGGTGGTGGCACATTGGGGTTGGTATTTCCTATCTTGAGCCGAAATCGTTTTTCTGTCTTACTCCAAGGAATTGCTATGGGAGCAGATAAACTATGTATTCAGTTGGCATATCCAGACGACGAAGTGGGAAATGGAATCATTACATGGGATATGGTAGATGAAAAAGGCGTGGATCCTTACATTGACCATTTTACCCTAGGTGAATTTCGAGAGGTATTTGGCGAAGACACTGTGCATCGTTTTACCGGTGTAGATTATATTAAGTTTTACGAAAGTTTAGGGGATAACATAGAAATTGTATTTTCAAATGATCCCAAATATATTTTAAACTATACTTCTCATGTATTAAATTGTGATATCCATACAAGAAAGAGAACAAAATCTATTTTAAAAAAAGCGGGAGCAGATATTGTACATTCATTGGATGAAATTTTGACATCATCTGTTGAAGGTAGTGGATACAATCCGGATTATGGCCTTTTGGGCTCTAATAAAGCCAGCGATAATCGTGTTAAACTTTTCCCGCGCGATACACAGATTTTTGTAGATGGTTTACAAACAGAAATGAAAAAACGGACAGGAAAGCATGTTGAAGTGTTGGTTTATGGAGATGGCGGTTTCAAAGATCCGGTAGGAGGTATTTGGGAGCTAGCTGACCCGGTTGTTTCTCCGGCGTATACCAAAGGATTGGATGGCACGCCAAACGAATTGAAAATGAAATATTTTGCAGATAATGACTTTTCACACTTGTCAGGAGCTCAATTAGCGGAAGCAATGCGTCAGAAAATCCGTGAAAAAGACGGTAATTTAGTAGGTAATATGCAGTCTCAAGGGACAACACCTCGTCGTATTACTGACTTAGTAGGAAGCCTTTGCGATCTGACTACAGGAAGTGGAGATCGTGGCACACCTGTTGTGTTAATTCAAGGATATTTCACAAACTTTGCAACGGAATAAGAGGAAAGATTACCGTTTAGGAGTGGAGAACGTTAATGAAAGAATTGCCAAAAGTATATGACCCCAAGCAAGTAGAAGGGGAAATTTATCAGATGTGGATGGACAAGGGATGTTTTCGCGGTATTATCGATCCTGCGAAAAAGCCTTTTACGATTGTTATCCCACCTCCTAATGTAACAGCGCAACTTCATATTGGACATGCCTGCGATGATACATTGCAGGATATTTTGATTCGAACCAAAAGAATGCAAGGGTATTCTGCCCTGTGGATTCCAGGGACAGACCATGCGGGTATTGCAACGCAAATTAAAGTTGAAGAGAAGTTGCGTAAAGAAGGAAAGACACGTTATGATTTGGGACGTGAAGCTTTTATAGAAGAAGTATGGGCATGGAAACGCAAATATGGTGGACAGATTATCAACCAACTTAAGCGATTGGGAGCATCCTGTGATTGGGAACGGGAACGGTTTACCATGGATGAAGGTTGTTCTAAAGCTGTTCGGGAAGTCTTTGTCTCTTTATATGAAAAAGGATTGATCTATAAGGGCAGCAGAATTGTCAACTGGTGTCCTGTTTGTTCCACTGCTTTGTCAGATGTAGAAGTAGAGCATGAAGAAAAACCAGGCCACTTTTGGCATATCCGTTATCCAATAAAAGATTCTGATGAATCGGTGATTATTGCTACTACAAGACCGGAAACCATGCTAGGTGATACAGGTGTTGCAGTACACCCAGATGATCCTCGTTATACTCATCTCATAGGGAAAACTGTTATTTTGCCGTTGGTGAATCGAGAGATCCCCATTGTAGCAGATGAATATGTTGATAGAGAATTTGGTACGGGGTGCGTTAAAATGACGCCTGCGCACGATCCCAACGATTTTGAAGTAGGCTTACGGCAAAATCTTCCTTCTATCTGTGTACTGGATGAAAAAGGCGTTATCAATGAGAATGGCGGAATTTACCAAGGCATGGACCGTTATGAAGCTAGAAAAGCCATTGTCCACGATTTAGAGGAACAAGGATATCTGGTGAAGGTTGAAGACCACGTCCATAGTGTTGGTACCTGTTACCGTTGCGGTGCAGATGTTGAACCGATGATATCAGCACAGTGGTTTGTAAAAATGGAACCGCTTGCAAAGGAAGCTATTCGTGTTGTAGAGGATAAAGAAATCCAGTTTGTACCAGAACGATTTGCAAAAACATATCTTAACTGGATGGAAAATATCCATGACTGGTGTATTTCTAGACAACTTTGGTGGGGACACCAAATTCCAGCGTGGTATTGTGATGATTGTGGTCACATCAATGTGAGTCGTGAGGATCCCACACAATGTGAAAAGTGCGGCAGCAAACATTTGACACGGGATGAAGATGTGTTAGACACTTGGTTTTCATCGGCGTTATGGCCGTTTTCCACATTGGGATGGCCGGATCAGACCCCGGAATTGGAGTATTTTTATCCTACGGACGTTCTTGTAACGGCATATGATATTATCTTTTTCTGGGTAGCACGTATGATTTTTTCAGGGATGGAACATATGAAGAAAATTCCATTCCACACAGTGTTTATTCATGGATTGGTACGAGATGCGCAAGGGAGAAAAATGTCCAAATCTTTGGGCAATGGCATTGATCCTTTGGAAATGATCGACACGTATGGCGCAGACGCTCTACGGCTTAATATGGTTATGGGTAACAGTCCAGGCAATGATATGCGTTTCTACGTGGAGCGATGCGAGGCAATGCGTAATTTTGCCAACAAAATTTGGAATGCTTCCCGGTTCCTGCTGATGAATTTAACCATCACCAAAAACGAATTACCAACTCAATTGGAAATTGAAGATCGATGGATTTTATCCAAACTCAATACGTTGATTGCAGAAGTGACAGAAAACATTGAGCGATTTGAACTGGGCATTGCGGTTGGAAAGGTATACGATTTCATCTGGGATTCTTATTGCGATTGGTATATTGAGCTTACAAAGACACGATTGCATGAAAAAGAAAGCGATAGTAATATTCGCGCTCAGCAAGTTCTATGTTATGTGCTGACAGAAACATTGAAATTGCTCCACCCGTTTATGCCTTTTATCACAGAAGCCATTTGGCAGGCGTTGCCTCATGAAGGAGAAACCTTGATGACTTCTCCTTGGCCAGTGTATCATGATTCTCTGCAATTTAAGGAAGAAGAAGAGGATATGATGCGGGTGATGGATGCGATTCGTGCTGTGCGTTCCAGAAGAGCAGAAATGAATGTTCCGCCTTCTCGCAAATCAAAATTAATTATTGTCACAGAGCAAGAAGAAGCTTTTATTCGCTGCCGAGCGTTTATTGAACGTCTTGCTTATGCAACACAGATTGAGATTACAAATCGAACATTGGAAGATCAATCTGGTATGGTAAGTGCCATTACACCAGATGCAAAAGTGTTTATGCCTTTAAGTGAGCTGGTTGATTTAGAAGCAGAACGTCGGCGTCTGGAAAAGGAAGCCGCAAAGGCAAAAAAAGAATTGGATGGATTATCAAAAAAATTGAATAATCAGGCATTTTTATCCAAAGCACCAACCCATATCGTTGATGCAGAAAAGGAACGCGCAGAAAAACTACGTTCTTTGCTGGATGGTTTGGAAGAACAATTAACACACTTAGGTTCATAAAAGAGAGAAAAGGAGCGATTTCGCTCCTTTTCTTCTCTTCTTTTCTGAAATAAATCCAAAGAAGGGTAATTTGAATGACGTATTCTGAATCGATTTCTTATTTACACCATACTCCTCGTTTTCCAAATGTGCCAAGTCTGGATCGTATCAAGATTTTGATGGAGCTGTTGGGAGATCCACAGGATACTTTGCGTTTTATCCATATTGCGGGAACCAATGGAAAGGGAAGCACGGCTGCCATGACTGCTTCTATTCTTTCAGAAGCGGGATATCGTACAGGTTTGTTTACATCCCCTTATTTAGAAAGATTTGAAGAACGCATGAGAGTGAATGGAGTACCCATTACAAAAGACTTATTGTGTAAACATGTTTCTGAGATCAAGGAAGCGGTTGAACAGATGCAGTCCTTTGGAAAACAACCCACGGAGTTTGAGCTTGTTACAGCTTTAGGATTCCTATTTTTTAAAGACGAAAATTGCGATTTTGTCATATTGGAGACAGGACTTGGAGGACGTTTTGATGCCACCAATGTCATCAAAGCACCCATTGCGTCTGCTATTACATCCATTTCACGTGACCATACCCAGGTATTGGGAGAAACACTGACTCAAATTGCAAGTGAAAAATGTGGTATTCTAAAAACAGGAAGTTACGCAGTGACTACATATTCTCAAAAACCTGAAGTATATGAGGTAATAGAAAACTGCTGTAAAGAGAAACACATTCCGCTGGTTATACCTAAACCTCCTTCCTCGGATCAGATTTTGACCAATCGGACAGGGACGCAATTTCTATGGAATCAAGTCTTTTATACCATCCCGCTTTTAGGACTACATCAAGTGGAAAATGCATTACTTGCATTACAAATGATACAGTTTATCAGAGAGAGTGGATTTCCTGTCTCGAAGGAAGCAGAGCGAAAGGGCCTTGCATCAGTTGTATGGCCAGGCCGTTTGGAATTGATTACACAAAATCCCATGATTTTATTGGATACGGCACATAATCCAGGTGGGATCAAGACTTTGTGCAAAGCATTGGATACGTATTTTCCCGATAAAACAATACATACTATTATGGGAATGCTTTCTGATAAAGAGTACGAGGCGTGTATAGAAGACATTGCCAAACGAAGCGAGCGTTTTTATGCTGTTGCACCTCCCATTCCATCTCGGGCCATTTCAGAAGCATTATTAGGCGATGTAGCAAGATCTTTTTGTCGTAATGTGGAAGTGGGAATGCCGTTGGCCGTTGTAATTCAAAGGGAAGTAGAACTACTCAAGGAGAAAGAAATGTTGCTTATTTGTGGTTCCATACCGTTGGTGGGCGCGGCACGCTCCCTTTTACACTAGTGAGTAGGTAACGAAAGAGAAAGGAATGGTTGTATCATTTATGGAAGTAGAAAAAGTGGTCCAGCAGCAGCGTGCGTTTTGGCAGGGAAACAATACGAAACCACTTTCCTTTCGAAAGAAACAATTGACTGCTTTACGAGAGGGAATCAAACAATATGAATCACGTATATATGAAGCATTGAAAGCAGATTTGAACAAGTCAGAATATGAGGCATTTCTCACGGAAGTCAGTATGGTGTTGGAAGAAATCCATATGGCGCTCCAGAGACTGGATAGCTGGGCGGCACCTAAACGAAAAAAAACACCACTTTCCCTTTTCCCAGCCAAAAGTTTCATGATACCGGAACCATATGGTGTGGTTTTGATATTATCTCCTTGGAACTATCCATTCCAGCTTTCATTGATTCCAGCTGTCAGTGCCATAGCAGCAGGGAACTGTGTGATACTTAAACCTTCGAGACACAGTACTCATATGTCCTCTATCTTGGAGGAAATGATTCAGGATACATTTGATCCTTGTTTTTTTCACTGTATGGATTCAGAGCAGTCCCATGAAGAAATTTTAGCACAAAGGTACGATTATATTTTTTTCACCGGAAGTGAGAGTGCAGGAAGAAAGGTGCTACATGCAGCAGCAGAACATTTAACACCCGTTACGCTGGAATTAGGCGGGAAGAGTCCCTGTTTTGTAGATCGAAGTGCCTCTTTGGAGTTGGCGGCCAAACGAATCATTTGGGGGAAATGTCTCAATGCAGGCCAGACATGTGTAGCACCGGACTATATATTGGTCGATCGTTCTGTCCAAAAAGAACTGGTCCACCATTTGCAACGACAGCTAGAAGAGCAATATCCAAACATATCCAGTAATGATATGTATCCTAAAATCATTGATACACAGAAATTTGAAGCATTACAAAGTTTGGCTCAAAGAGTATCAGGAAAGCAGACTGTTTCAAGTAATCCTTTTCAAGAGAAACTGTATCCATTGATTCTAGAAGATGCAACATTTGAAAGTGAAAGTATGCAAGAAGAGATCTTTGGCCCCATTCTACCTGTCATTGGATATGATCATATTGATACAGTTATTCAGGAAGTAAAAGCACGTCCTAAACCATTGGCTTGCTATATTTTCACGGAAAATCGAGCATTTGCCCAAAAGGTGATCAGAGAAATTTCTTTTGGTGGCGGTTGCATTAATGATGTGGTTATGCATTTGACCAATCCATACCTTCCTTTCGGAGGAGTTGGGAGCAGTGGGATGGGACAGTATCATGGGAAATATGGTTTTGATACCTTTTCCCATAAAAAGAGCATTTTATATGGTGCGACTCATTTTGATTTACCATTCCGATATCCGCCTTATCAAAATCGTTATCTAAAATGGCTCAAGCGATGGATGCCTGGAACAAACTAGACAATATCTTCTAAAATACCCCTGCTTTCGAAAGCAGGGGTATTTTAGAAGACATAGTTTTATAAATTACCGCCGAAGGAAATAATCAATTCTTCCAGCTCTTTGTGAGACATGGGAGTTGGAACGACAAACGAAGTGTTTTCAGAAATGGCCTTTGCCAATATACGATATTCATCAGCCTGTTTGCTTTCCGGGGCATATTCCAAAACGGTTTTCCGATTGATTTCTGCACGTTGTACGATGTTATCTCGCGGAATAAAGTGGATCATATGTGTGCCGAGACGTTCGGCAAAAGCCTCTACCAAGGCGCGTTCACCATCTACATTTCTACTGTTACAGATAATGCCACCGATACGAGCACCACCATGCTTTGAAAATTTTTCAACGCCCATTGCAATGTTGTTAGCAGCATAAAGTGCCATCATTTCACCGCTGACCACGATATAAATTTCTTGTGCTTTTCCTTCGCGGATGGGCATAGCAAAACCGCCGCATACAACATCGCCCAACACATCGTAAAAGACATAATCCAATTGGTCATCATACGCACCCAATTGTTCTAGTAGCTCAATAGATGTGATAATGCCGCGTCCGGCACATCCCACACCTGGAGCCGGTCCGCCAGATTCCACACAACGAACTCCAGCAAATCCTGTTTTTAAAATAGCATCCAAGGAAATATCCTTTGGTGCATCCTTTGGAGCCTCGCGCATGGAAGCGAGTACAGTGTTTTGGGCAAGTCCTCCCAGTAAGAGCCGGGTGCAATCAGCTTTTGGATCGCAGCCCACAACCATAATACGGTTTCCCTGCTCTGCTAAAGCAGCTACTAGATTTTGGCCTGTGGTGGATTTTCCAATTCCACCTTTTCCGTAAATTGCAATTTTTCTCAACAGTTATCCTCCTTACGTCAGACAAAAAATGAATTTGACTAAATAACCACCATAAAATCAAGCTCTTCCACAGTGCATCCCTCTTCTTGATGCTGTAATAAGACCTGCAGAATCTGCTGAAGTAAAAAAAGTGCGCCCCGGTATCCAACGATAGGAAAATAATGATAGAGTGGTCGGTCTGTTACAGGAAATCCCACTCGGAATAGTGGTACATTCAGACGTTTGGCAAGAAGTTTGGCTTTGGTATCGCCGATTAGAAGATCTACCGGATGCTGCTTTAAAAATTGTTCCGTTTGATAGAAATCAGTATGCCCATCTACCACACCATTGATTTGATACTGATCCAAAATAGCTTGTATTCTCGCTTCAAAAGTACTTTCAGCACAGCCTGCGCCAATCCAAATCGGTTGCATACCCATGGAAGTCAGAAATTGTGTCAGAGGGACAGCAATGTCCGGATCACAACAGAGTGCAACTTTCTTTTGATACAGTAATGGATGGAGTTGCATGATAGCTTCCACCAGCTGTAAGCGTTCTCGTTCCAATTGGGGGTCAGGAAGATGGTTGGTGCAGAGATGGAGCGAATGGAGAAACTGATCTGTTGCTTCTAAACCAATTGGCAAATCTAAAAAAATGGGTTCAACGCCGATAGCTTGCAAAGCCGCTGCACCGGGCCATGCAGCTTCTTGTCCAAGAGCGATAGAATGGTTGCAGGCTCCGGCAGATGCAATAGCAGAATAAGGGGTTCCGCCAGATACATAGTCTTGTTCCTTTTGCGGTGTGGGAAGATCCAAAACATTGCTGACATCAGGGCACATGGTGTATGCAGTGGAGAAGAAGGAGATCATTCGCTTTAATTCATGAATGTCAGATGGATTGATGAGACCGGGAATTATAAAGAGTCGGTTTTCTTTGGGAAGTGGTCCGGTGGGGAGCTGGGTTAAAATGGCCCTTATCATATTTGCATATCCAGTGATGTGAGATCCACTGTATCCGGGTGTATTGGCAAACACCACATGATGCCCTTCTGGAATAGAACATTCTTTTAAAATGGTATCCAAATCGTCTCCAATTGTTTCACTCAAACAAGTGGTGTGAACAGCTAAAATTTCAGGTGAATAAACCGAAAGGCTATTGTGAACAGCTTGCATTAGGTGATCAGATCCACCAAATACAGCAGCAGCTTCTTTCAAAAGACTAGAGACCACACGAATTTTTTTACGAAAATGTTGACTGATTTCCATTCTTTGATACCGACTGCAACCTGAAGATGCGTGGCTTAGAGGTAGACAGGCATGGATTCCAGTGGCAGCATAAATGGCACCTAGTGGTTGGCACATATGAAAAGGATCAATTTGCAAACTGGATGAATGACAAGGTGAAGTGGATGAATTCATGGTAAACGCACTCCTTATGAGTTGAATTTTTTCCAAGGGGGCAAAGAACTGGCGATGGGATCGATGAAAATAGCCATTTCTAAATCCCGAGCAAATCGCAAGAAACCGTCAAAACCGCCATATTGTACACCGCGTTCTTCCGAGTTAAACACAGTTGATTTCACAGCGTTGCCAAAATATCGAAATTGTTCCGTAATTCCTGCAAAGCAGAGAGAAGGATGGTATTTCTCTAATAGAGAAGTCACTTCACTGCGGGAGCAAAGCAAGCGTAGTCGACCATCGTCTAAATGTTCCAGGTCAGAAAATGAAGAGAGTAAATCGTCATCGCACATAGAACTAGGAAGTAGTACTGTAAAGTTTTCATCTGTTACTTCCCAGCATGAATAATCCTGACTAATTAAAATGACGTCAATGGACAAATCTGTCAACATGGAGTAGAAGGCATCTGTTTTAAAGCAGTCTTCGAAGATAGCTGCAGTATAGGAATGAAATTTGTTGCGGTAATAGAATAGAGAATCAGCGATACGGTTCAGTTCTTCATCCAATACTGTTTCTACTTTCTGAGAAAGAGATTCAGATTGAAAATAATCCGCTACTTTTCGCATACTTTCCAATATATTACTGAGGCCTGTAAAACTAGCCCGCATAAATCCACATCCATAAGATGTCTGCAATGACTGAGGGATGGAATCGATTTGTTTGGAGCTGTCCAAGACGATTAGTTTTGCTTGGTGGGCAGAGCGAATGCAGTCTGTTGAAGTAATGCCCATCATAGAGCAAACGACATCAAATCCTGCTCGTTTCCACAGAGCACCAAGTTCCGTTTTGTTTTTTCCTACATATGATTCGCTCATATAGTGAATGGTATATTGGCTTTCTTGCGGTTGAGTAGCAGTACCGATGAGACGTTGCTCCAATACTTGACCACCCAGAAGCCAGCCCTGCACACTTTTAAAGCCTTCACAGGAAAAAGGAATAATAGGAATTTGAAATTGTTCTTCAGCATCAGAAGCAATTTGCTCTATGTCGTCCCCAATCAGACCAACAGGACAGGTTGCGCAAATGGCAATGGCTTTTGGATGGAAAAGTGCAATGGCTTCTTCAATGGCATTCATCAGCTTTTCTTCTCCGCCAAAGATAACATCTGATTCTGTTAAGTTGGTGGATAAGCTACGGGTATAAAATGAATTTTGAGGAGGTTCCTCATCACGCCTGCCAGTAGTCCAAGAGAAAAAACCACAACCTGTGGGGCCGTGTGTCAACACAAGGAGATCCTCAATAGGGGATAACATTAAACCACGACATGCCATGTAACAACATCCACCAGGGTAGAAGATGCCTGGTGTTTGAATCAATTTTTTCTCATTATTTTTTGATACTGTATGCAGGGACGATTCCACTTCTTTGATCATGGAAACGGTTGATTTTTCCACTTTGGGTTCATCCTCTCATGTGAGATTTTCAAACTTGAAAAGGCGGCTGTCTGATGAGAGCAGACAGCCGTTTTGTTTATTTGTCTTTTTCCATACAGATCCAGGTTCCTATTTTTTCTATAATCTTATGTTGGATGCCAATTTCAGCAAGAATTTGACTATGACCTTCATAAGTAATTCCATTTTTCTTGGATTTGTTGCGATTGGGCCATAGCGGATCATGAATACGCATTTTCTCAATGATTTCTGCTTCGATTTCAGGTGTTCCAAGACTACTGCCAATAAGCGTTGTCCCTCCCGGTTTCAGAATGCGGTATAACTCTCGATATGCTTGTTTTAATTCCTCTGGACCACCCCAAAACCCTAAAGAGCTGCGGCTGATAATAAGATCAAAAGAATCATCAGGCAGAGGAATGTAATGGACGTCTCCAACCACATACTGGCATCTATCGAATATACCCCGTTCTTTACCCCGATTTTTACAGATTTCTATGGCTTGGTTACTAATATCGAAGAAAGTAACCGAAAGGTTGGAAGCATCTGCAACGGCGTATCCAAACATTCCTCCACCACATCCAACATCCAGACAAGTCCCCTCTTTATGACCATAGGCCGAAAGAGCTGTTTGTGCAATCAATGGAAAGACCGGACGGAATATTTCCCGCGCAATATAATCATATTGTTGTGCTGGGGAAGGTGTCATTTTGGATACTTGTTTTTCCATTATTGCTCTCCTGTAAAGGTCAATTCTGCAATATCCTGATCGGTTAATTCTACATTATAGAAAAGAGAATAAAAATCTTTGATTTCTTGATTGATGTCTATTTTAATGTAGTCAGGATAAATGAGATTGCCAAACCATTGCATGCCAAGAACACGCATAATATTGGGAGGACGGTCAAACCAGTTAAATGGATAACGGGGTGTGACATAGACTTTTCCATCTTGAACGGCTTTGATATCGCTCCAGATACTGTTTGTTGTCACTTCTGTGTAAGCACCTTCATATCCGCCAGATACTAAAATAACGTCTGGGTTCCAATTGATGACTTGTTCAATGGAAACTTCAGACATACCCTGACCCGGGAGCTTTTCCACATCAGCTACATTTTTCATTTGCAAGAAATCCAAGACTTCCGTATGGTCAGAACCAGTAGGATCGGTTGCAAGACCTGTGTTGCCTTCTGCATAGTAAACAGAGACACGTTCTGATTCTGGAATTTTAGATACAGCTTCAGAAATTTCCGCCATTTTTGTTTCGCAATATTCAGCTAATGTATTACCACGTTCAGGAACACCGAGGTAATCCCCTAAGATACGATAAACTTCGGCTGTATCTTTCAAAGCATTGCTGACGCAAATGACAGGGATGTTGGTTTGCTTTTGAATTTCTTCTGGGACCGTGGTATCCATTGTTCCGCTGTATACAACGTCGCCCATATAAATGATAACATCCGGAGCTGCTTTAATGATGTCTTCCATATTGGCAGTTACCTGTTGTCCCATCCATCCGCCGAGGACAGGAAGACTGGCCAGTTCTGGTGTTAAGTATTTCATTACTTCATCACTTGGCTGATTTACCCAACCCATTAGTTTTTCTGGAATAAGAGTGCAAACCATGGCTTCTGCTGTAGGTACAGAACAATAAACAGAATTGATGGTAGCTGGAATGGTTACGGTTCTACCAGCCATATCTGTTATGACCCGTGTTTCAGATGCGTTTTCAGATGATTGAGGCGAAGTGGATTCTGTTGATGCGCTTGGGGAAGCAGATGGCGTGGTGTTTTGGTTGCCGCAGCCAGCCAAGATTGAGCCTAGCATGACGAGCAACAAGCAAATGGCTGTCAGTTTTTTCAATGTAATCTCTCCTTTTTCTTCATATTCATTTCACGAGAAATTCTCGTGATCGGTAAACATCGGGGCCAGCCATGAGGCTCCGATGGATGCCTTAATGGGGAACAAGAGGAACACAGCTTTTGATCTTTCCAACTGTTTCATCGTTTACTGAAATGACTCTTACATCAATACCATATGCATTTTTTAAGTTTTCTTCTGTAATAATTTCATCTGCATTGCCTGTTAAGAAGGAAGAGTCTTTTTGCAACAAACCGACTTTGGATGAACAGAGAAATGCATGATCTGGGAAATGGGATGTCATAATGACGGCGATTCCTTCACTTGCCAACCGATTGACTTGTTTCAACACACGAACTTGATTTCCAAAATCTAGGTTTGAAGTGGGTTCATCCATGACAAGAATTTTAGGGTTTTGTGTTAGAGCTCGAGCGATAAGGACCATTTGACGTTCACCGCCTGAAATTTCTGTATATACACGATCTTTCAAATAAGAAATTTCCAAGCGCTCTAAATTCTCCTCTGCCATCTTGCGATCTTCTTCTGTGGGAGAAGAGAATGGCCCCATATGTGAAATTCGTCCCATAATCACCACATCTAGAACTGAAAAAGGGAAGGGGGGTGTATGGACTTGCGGTACATACCCAATGACTTGTGCCAATTGCTTTCTTGACCACTTTTCAACACTTTCTCCATCAATGAAGATTCCGCCACCTTGTAGTGTGAGGAGCCCCAAAATACTTTTAAACAAAGTGGTTTTACCGACACCATTTGGCCCAAGTAAACATAAAATTTCACCAGATCCAACAGTTAGAGAGATATCATTTAATACAGGATGATTCGAATATCCACAGGCGATTTTACGTGCTTCTAGATTCATATCCATGACTTCCTTCCTCGTAATAACAAATAGATAAAGAATGGAGCACCGATGAGAGAAGTTAAAATGCCAAGAGGAATCTCAAGGGCAAAGAGACAACGAGCTAAGTTGTCAATGATGACCATATAGATGGCACCGATTAACATGGAGATTGGTAGCAAAGTCTTATAATTGGGCCCCACAATCATCCGCGAAAGGTGTGGAATAACCAGACCGACCCATCCAATCATACCGCTGGCTGCAACTGACGCAGATGTGATCAATGTGGAACAAATAATGAATATCATACGGATGCGTTTGGTGTTGATACCAAGGGCTTTGGCCTCTTCTTCTCCAAAAGATAAAACGTTCAATTGATAGCGGAGAAGAAGGGAGGGGATAATGCCGATCAATATGGGAATGACAAGCATGGGGAGATCTGACAAATTGATAGATGAAAGTCCACCCATAAGCCAGAAAGAAATTTCCGGCAATTTACTGTCTGGGTCAGCTACATATTTAATAATAGAAATAAATGCAGAGAAGAGAGATGAAACAACCATCCCTGTTAATACCAATGAAAGGGTAGAGTTGCTACCCCTACTGACAGCTGTACTGATGGCATATGTAAAAACAACTGCTACAATCCCTAAAATAAAAGCAGAGAATTGCACTTGTACAGCACCTGCACCAAATAGAAGCGCCAAAGCTGCACCGAATCCCGAGCCCGAAGAAGCGCCTAGAAGATCGGGAGATACCATGGGATTTCGAAACAGCCCTTGATAGGTGGACCCTGCGACAGAAAGAGCTGCTCCAACAAAAATAGAAGCAATGATACGTGGTAGACGGACTTTAATGAACACTGTTTCAGCAGAAGATGGGTAATCTACCGGTGTACCAAATAGGTAATGAGATATGATCGACCAGATTTCAGAGAGTTTTAGACCATATCGACCAATACATAGAGAAAGTAAAACAACGGCAATTAAAAGAAAAATGAAAAAAAGGATCAATAATCGTTCTTTTGCAGGAGAAAGATTGATAGTATGCTGTTTGGTGGCCAATAAACATTCCTCCATTCTAAATTGGTTTCAAAACATATTTATCATGTATCGTAATAAAACAAATTGGTTTATATTGTTTTTTTCGGTTTTGCAATGTTTT
>CAWVKD010000055.1:0-26384 GCA_963929765.1 Clostridia bacterium
AAGCCAATAGGGCTTGTCCGTTTTTTGGTGCTTTCCTTGTTCCATGATCCTCCCTTATGCGTGCCAAGCCTGAGCTAGCCGGGAAAAGGCAGGTGCCATTGCTTCTGGACGCAACCTGGCATATCCCAAAACCAAAGTAGACGGTTTCATGCGGGGGTCTGGTATCGCATAATACCGTGAAAGCCCATACACGCCTACCTTGGCTTTTTGGGCACGGGCCACCAGCTCTTCTTCTGACATGCCATTTTGAACAGACAAGAGCAGATGCAGCCCTGCATCTTCTCCCGAAAATTGGATCTGCCCCCCGAAAGGACTTTGCAAAGCCGCCGAAATCAAAGCATCACGACGTCCTTTATACAAACTGCGCATACGTCCAATATGCCGTTCAAAATGGCCTCGTTTCATAAAACGAGCCAAGGTCATTTGTTCAAAAACCGGGACAGTAGAAGCATAAAATAAAAAATCCTTTTGGTAGCGGCACATTAAATGAGGGGGTAGTACCATATATCCAATTCGTAAAGATGGTGCCAGACTTTTGGTAAACGTATTCATATAGATGACCCGCTCCTGCTGATCCAATCGCTGAAGCGCCGGAATCGGCCGCCCCGAAAACCGAAATTCACTATCGAAATCATCTTCAATGATATATCGGCCCTCTTTTTCCGCTGCCCATCGGAGCAGTTCCATCCGCCTGGCTGCCGGCATAACAATACCCAGAGGAAAATGATGGGAAGGCATCACATGGACAACGCTTGCATCGCTCCGGCGTAGTTCCTCTACATTGAGACCCATTTCATCCATGGGAACGAATAAAACCTCTGCCCCATTTTTCTGCAAAATCTTTCTGATCTTATCATATCCCGGATTCTCAACCCCATATCCTTTCTCTCGCCCCAAAAGCTGGATTAAAAGGCCTGTTAAATACTCAGAACCTGCTCCTACAACAACCTGTTCTGGTTCTGCTGATATCCCTCGAAATTCATACAAATGCCGAACAATCGCTTCTCGCAGCTCATACAAACCCTTTGGTTCTGTAGCTTCTAGTAGTTGATCTTCCCATAACACCTGGCGCATCAGCTTCGCCCATGTGGAAAAAGGAAAATCTTCTGTATCCACTGCATTGGTTGCAAAATCATAGTCATATTGAGGTGATGGTTGTTTTTGGTGCCCCCAAATAAGTGACTCTTTTGCCCCAACTCCTTTTTGTTCCTCAATCAACAGAGGTTGGACAAAATAACCTCTTCGTGCTTCCCCACGAATATAACCTTCTGCCAAAAGCTGGGCATATGCCCCTTCTACAGTAATCACACTCACCTTCAAGTGGGCTGCTAACTTGCGTTTAGAAGGCAACTGCTCTCCGCTTTTCAGCAGACCCGACTCAATATCTTTCCGGATAAACGAGTATAATTGCTCATACAGCGGTTTTCCTTTCTGCGGTTTTAATACATATGTCAGCATGTCTCTCCTCCATCTGACCTTGTTATATAATCTAAAACTGGTTATTGTAATAAGTTCAATTATGAGTATACTCAATTTCATCTAAAGATGCAACGGGAGGAATAAGAAAATGGAAAACAACCGTTATGGACTGAATAAAGAATTGGCCCAGATGTTAAAAGGCGGCGTTATCATGGACGTCACCACACCGGAACAGGCCAAAATTGCAGAAGAAGCCGGTGCTTGCGCCGTTATGGCATTGGAACGCATTCCAGCTGATATTCGCGCTGCCGGCGGTGTTTCCCGGATGAGTGACCCTAAAATGATTCGTGGGATTCAGGAAGCTGTTTCTATCCCGGTCATGGCCAAAGTACGTATCGGTCACTTTGTAGAAGCGCAAATCCTGGAAGCGATTGAAATTGACTATATCGACGAGAGCGAAGTCCTCTCCCCTGCCGATGATGTATATCACATCGACAAGACAAAATTCCGCGTACCTTTCGTCTGTGGCGCGCGAGACTTGGGAGAAGCCCTTCGCCGGATTGCAGAAGGCGCCTCTATGATCCGAACCAAAGGGGAACCCGGCACAGGGGACGTGGTACAAGCGGTACGTCATATGCGGGCAATGAACAGTGAAATCAGACGGGTGGCCAATATGGCGGAAGATGAATTGTATGAAGCTGCCAAACAATTAGGCGTTCCTTATGATTTGCTCTGCTATGTACACGAGCACAGCCGTTTACCTGTTGTCAATTTTGCCGCTGGCGGTGTTGCAACACCAGCAGATGCAGCTTTAATGATGCAACTTGGCGCGGAGGGTGTTTTTGTTGGGTCTGGTATCTTTAAATCAGGCAATCCCAAAAAACGGGCTGCAGCCATTGTAAAGGCTGTTACCAACTTCAATGATGCCAAACTTTTGGCAGAACTTTCTGCCGATTTGGGCGAAGCTATGGTTGGCATCAATGAGCAGGAAATTCAAATTTTGATGGCAGAGCGAGGAAAGTAAGATGCAGATTGCCATTTTAGCATTACAAGGCGCCTTTCAGGAACACGGTGCGATGTTGGATGCTCTGGGCGTATCCCACTTTGAAATTCGCCAAAAGAAAGACTTGGATCAGCCCTTTGATGGCCTTATTTTGCCGGGGGGAGAAAGTACGGTGATGCGTAAACTACTCTGGGACTTGGATCTGTTTCAGCCTCTGAAAACAAAGATCGAAGATGGCCTTCCTGTATTCGGCACCTGCGCCGGATTGATCTTATTGGCTCAAGAGGTGGAAGGTGGCCTTCCCTGTTTTGGTACCATGCCGATTCGAGCCCATAGAAATGCATATGGGCGTCAGTTGGGTAGTTTTTATGCCAACGAATCCTTTGGTACTTTGGGTACCATTCCCATGACATTCATCCGGGCACCTTATATCTCCTATGCTGACCGCAATGTTGAAATCCTTTCTGTTGTTCAGGGAAAAGCGGTAGCCGCCCGTTTTGAACATCAACTGGTTACCGCCTTCCATCCGGAGCTCACCGAAGATGACACGGTACACCGTTATTTTTTACAGCTCGTTGCTCATCTCTCTCCTCAAAAGACTGCCGTTTCTTTCTGATCTATTCAAAAAATCCGCACAAGGCTGATAGCCTTGTGCGGATTGATTTTTCTGCGCTCTTAATGTTCGGTATACGTAAATCGAAGCAAAAATTGCTTCGTCCGCTCTTCTCTTGGATTCTCAAACACCTGCTCTGGCGGACCTTCTTCTACAATCACACCGTCGCTCATAAAAATCACTCGATCGGCAACATCACGAGCAAACGCCATTTCATGTGTAACAATCACCATGGTCATATGCTCTTCTGCCAAACCGCGAATGACTTTTAAAATCTCTCCTGTTAGTTCTGGGTCCAGTGCGGAGGTGGGCTCATCAAAAAACAAGATAGCCGGATTCAATGCCATCGCTCTTGCAATGGAGACGCGTTGCTGCTGCCCGCCGGAAAGCTGATAGGGATATTCATCTGCTTTGGAAGCCAGTCCCATCTTTTGTAAAAGCTCCATGGCAATTTCTTCTGCTTCCTGTTTGCTTTTTCCCAAAACTGCCATAGGGGCTTCTGTAATATTACGCAAAACAGAAAAATGGGGGAATAAATTAAAATTTTGAAACACCAAGCCAATATTGAGACGAATATTTCGAAGCGTTTCTTTGTCTGCATAGACTGACCGGCCGGGTCGAATGACCTGCTCCACTCGCTTTGTTTTTCCTGGTTCTATTTCTTCTTCGATCCAATGGGATTCCCGCTCTTCTTCAATTTGAACCATAGAATCACCACATACCGTAATCGCACCGTAATCTACCGTTTCAAATTGATTGATACAACGAAGCAATGTGGTTTTCCCTGAACCGGAAGGCCCGATAATCGCCACAACCTCCCCCTGATCCACAGAAAGAGAGATATCCTTCAAGACTTCATTTTTCCCAAATGCTTTATACAAATGCTTCGCAGATAACATTTCCATCTTGAGCCCTCCTTATCGATAGTAATCCAATTTCCGTTCTAGGAAAAGGAATACTTGTCCTACAATTGCATTCATAATCAAATAGAAGATCGCTGCAACAATAAAAGGCACTGTGGAAACATAACCAGATGCTGCCTTGGCTGCCACATCAAACAATTCTACCACTGCAATCACCCGGGCCAAAGCCGTATCTTTGACCAATGTCATAAACTCATTACCCATAGGCGGTACAATCCGCTTGATCACTTGTGGCAAAATGATTTTAAAAAAGGTCTGTTTCTTGGTAAAGCCCAATGCTGCCGCCGCTTCATGCTGGCCAATGGGAATGCTCTCCATACCACCGCGGTAAATTTCTGCAAAATAAGCGGTATAATTCAGCCCAAAGGCCAAAATACACATGGCAAACCGGCTTACACCTCTGATACCAAAAATATAGTAGGGACCAAAGAAGAAGAAAAACAGCTGGAGCATAAGGGGCGTTCCCCGCATGATCAACAGATACACTTGTACAGGCCATCGAATAATCTTATATTTCGACATTCTGCCCGCTGCGATAAGCAGTCCCAAAGGCAATGCAATAATCAATGTTAAAAAGAAAATGGCCAAAGACGTCAAAGACGCCTGTAACATTGCGGGCAGCAATGCCCCAAAATCTACTTTCACATGTAACATATAAAGTCCTCCAAATCATTTGGGAGTCTGATTGCCAAAACAAGAGCCGCCGTTTCCGGCGGCCCTTGTTTGTTCCTTATTCCGTTAGGCCACATTACCTGTCTGGATATACCAGTCAGCTACAATGCTGTCAACCAGAACAGCATCGCTACTGCCTTGTTCCAGATCCATGAAACAGGTCATATTATCTTTAAATGTATTGACGTTCCCAAGGCTTGCTTTGAAGTCTGCTGCAGAAGCAAGTGCCTCTTCCGCGGAAGATCCAGTTTGCAGCGCAAGAGACTTTCCTGCCAGATCTTCTTTTGTCTGATAAGTAGAATCACCCATCACAACAATGACTTGCTCATTTTTCATGTAAGGAATAGAGCAGCTCATGCTTTCTTTTCTGGCATCTGTTAAAGTCATACCATTCCAGAGGCAGTCTACATTGCCTGCATTCAATTCCATCTCGTTGGCATCCCAGTCGATGGGTTGGAGTTTCAATGTCCAGCCCAGTTTTTCACAGACCGCTTTTGCAACATCAATGTCAAACCCAACAATTTCATTGTTGGAATCACGATAGCCCATAGGTGGGAATGCATCGTCAAGCCCCATAATAAACTCTCTGGCTTCTATGTCCATTCCATCCAATGCATTGGCATCTGCTTCAACAGTGGTAATATCTTCGCCAAACCACTGATTGGAAATGTTGGCCAAAGTACCGTCAGCAGCCAATACTTTCAGAGCTGCATTGACGATATCACACAGCTCATCCCCTTTGCGGAATCCAATGCCATATTCTTCTTCTGCAAGAGAGCCTTCTAATACTCTAAACTTGGCACTGGTAGCATTTGCATCCGGGCTGGGGCTTGCACTTTCGCTCACTGTGTCGCTAGGGTTTGTGCTTTCCGTCACATCTTGCGTTCCACAAGCCATCAGACCTGCAAACAGCATGACAGCAAGAACCAACGCCAGCCATTTCATACTCTTTTTCATCTGTTCTTCCTCCCATTTTCTTCCTTATGAATTCCTCACAAAGGATTTCTCCTTCATCAGATACGTTAATAGAGTATCATACTAAATCGCTAATGTACAGAGCTTTTTTCTCATTTCCCAGAAATTTTCTAGATTGATTTTTGTTTATTTTGCACCATTTCGCTCTTGCAATCTTTTCATTTTGAGGTATAATATCTATATTCATTGGGTCCATTTGTCGATATTTGTGTCTTTGGGGATAGTTTCCCCGTCAGTAAAAACGATGCTTTCCTATTCCAAAAGGATGAATGACTTTACTTTTAAAGGAGATGCTCATATGAAAATTGCATTCTTTGACACAAAACCTTATGATCGCATTGCTTTTTCCAAACTTGCTCAGGAAATGGGATATGAAATCACATTCCTTGAGTGCAGACTTACAAAAGAAACCGTTCACTTGGCCCAAGGTGCCGACACCACATGCAGTTTTGTCAATGATGAGGTGACGGCTGAAGTACTGGATGCCCTTGCGTCGTATGGGATCCATGTGATCCTGCTCCGTTGTGCTGGTTTTGATAGTGTCGATCTAAAACGAGCCGCTGAGCGAGAGATCAAAGTACTGCGTGTCCCTAGCTATTCTCCTACTGCTGTAGCCGAACATGCCGTTGCGCTTTTGCAAACGGTCAACCGGAAAACCCACCTAGGATACAACCGTACCACAACATTTAATTTTAACATTGATGGCCTTATGGGCATGAATCTGCGAGGGAAAACCGCTGGCATCATCGGTACTGGTAAAATTGGTAAAATTACAGCTCAAATCCTTTCTGCCGGATTTGGTATGAATGTCTTAGTATACGATATAGTTCACGAGCCTAACAGCGGACTGAACTATGTTTCTCTTGATAAGATATGGAAAGATTCCGATGTTATCTCTCTTCACTGTCCCCTCTTCCCGGAAACACGTCACATGATCAATAAAGATAGCATTGCTCAGATGAAAGACGGGGTTATCTTGATCAATTCTTCTCGAGGTGGTCTTATTCATACAAAAGATTTGCTTGACGCTGTCAAAGCAGGAAAGTTCCGTGGAGTCGGACTGGATGTCTGTGAAAAAGAACATGAATATTTCTTTGAAGACCATTCCAAAGAGCTGATGCAAGATGATGATATGATCCGCCTGATGGCATATCCTAACATCGTTTTAACTGGGCATCAGGCGTTTTTCACAGAGGAAGCTACCACTGCAATCGCACATACAACACTGCAGAACTTGAAAGATTATATAGACGGTGTACCATTGGTAAACGAAATAAAGATAGATACATAAATACGAAAATGTTACTATTCCTGAAAAAACAAACGGCGTTGCTTTACACATAAAAGCAACGCCGTTTGTTTTTGATGATGTAAATAGCTAATATCCACTGCAAATCATAAATGATATTCTTGCTGTGGAGACGGGTTTCCCTTACTTCCCTAACTGATATCTTCGTACATAGCTCAGCAATTATAATGCCAAAAGCTTTGATGGCGGAACACGAAGAGCATCCGCAAAATTCAACAGCAATTCAATGGAAAACGGGCGCAACACATTGGGCGCTTCAATCGCGCTCAAATGAG
This sequence comes from Clostridia bacterium, assembly GCA_963929765.1. Classification (GTDB taxonomy): domain Bacteria; phylum Bacillota; class Clostridia; order Oscillospirales; family Oscillospiraceae; genus RGIG529. The sequence goes on from CAWVKD010000055.1 coordinate 7,190, forward strand.
ATCGGCTGATTCCAATGATTTTTGCAAGTTCTGTTTGGGTATATCCACGCTGTTTACGATAATACGCAATATTCCTTCCAATTTTAATATACTTTTGTACATTTTCAGACGCAATGGGCATCGCATTGGACATAAAACTTCCCCCTGATCATGATTCTTCTTTGAAGTGTTTTTTGCGCCACCACCGTTGAATCATGAGGAATATTTGCCAAACAAATTGGCTCCAGAAAAGGCCAAGGATGGCTCCTGCCAATACATCTGTAGGATAATGCACTCCTACATACAGCCTTGAAATTCCCATCAAAACAGCCAAAATAAGAAACAAAATTTTGGCCCATCGTGCTGGTACACCCCGAACGTATACTCCAGCTGCTGCAAAAGATGACGCGGTATGGCCTGATGGAAATGAAAACCCTTTCTGCGTGGGAAGTAAGGGAACCAGTGTCTCAATTTCCAAAAAAGGACGTGAACGCGCCACCAAAGGTTTCATGATCACTTCCCCACTGATAAAGCAAAGGAGCATGGAAACCAAAGAGACAATTCCTGCTCGCCTCCAGCGTTTTGAACAAAGCATGATACCAGAAGAAACAATCCACAAGAACCCACCATTTCCCAAAGTTGTGAATATGAGAAAAAATCCGTTTAGGAGTGGTGTTCGCAATGTATCTTGTATCCAGAGTAATATGCCCTGATCCAATTGAGCCAGCAACGTCATTTTCAATTTCTCAACCTCCACGGTTCCTTCAAAAATAGAAAACAATCAAGTTTCGATGCGGAAAAGGACGATGGTGGATTTTCTCTGGGTACAATGGATTTACTCTCCCCAATCAACTGTTAATACAGTCCCTGTCAATTCTATATATTCTGTTTTGACAATGTGTGGCTTTCCTATACGCACTTCTTGTGTTCCTACTTTTGCTGTAATCACATCTTCTGTTTCAATAGTTGCTTCTATGGTAAATACAGCATCTACCAGATCATTGCTTTGCACAGGCAGAAGTGCAGGTGTTGTTCCATCGCTGTTGAGATTGACATATACCACAGACGGTTCACTGGTCACGTTCGTTATCTGGCCATCGACTTTTGCACCAGAAGCCATCAATTCGCCAGGTACATATTTTTGAATGGATGCATAGGATTCTTTTTCGATACCACACACTTTTACTGTATAGGTTATTTGGGATTTTTGTACATTCGGTGAGGCACCTTTTCCACCAAATAACTTGACGCAGCCGAAGATCAAAAGCACAGCCACAACAATGACGATGACCAAATCAACCGCATTCCATTTTCTATGTTTCATCTCTTGTCCTCCTAATTACCTTGACCCTAAGTTCTGTTCTATTGTATAATACTTTTATTGCTTTCACAAGTATAAATTTGTGAATTTGCAGCACAGAAGGAGTTTGTCATGAAAATCATCCATCTCATCAGCGGTGGCGATAGCGGTGGTGCCAAAACCCACGTGTTTAATCTGCTGCGCACACTCAATCAAACAGAAGAGGCGGTAATGGTCTGCTTTCGAGACGGTCCATTTGCGCAAGAAGCCAAATCCCTCGGTATTCCCATTGTTGTGATTGAACAGAGCTTTTGGAAAACATATCAAACATTGAAGAAATTCATTTTGGAAGAAGGTTTTCAAATCATTCACTGCCACGGTTCCCGTGGCAATATGATGGGTGCCCTTCTGAAACGAAAATGTCATATTCCAGTCATTACAACAGTACACAGTGATTACCGCCTCGACTATATGGGACGTCCCCTGCATCGTATGACTTATGGTGTGATCAATACCATTGCTCTTCGCCGTTTGGACTATCGGATTGGTGTATCGGATGCCATGGTAGATTTGCTCATTTCCCGTGGATTTTCACCAGATCATCTATTTGCTATCTACAACGGCCTGGATTTTACGCCTATTCCCCGTAAAATGTCCCCATCAGAATACTGGAATACAGTCGGCCTTTCTGCAGATGAGAATTCTGTTGTCATTGGCATTGCAGCTCGACTTTCCCCTGTGAAAGATATTACAACTTTAATTCGCGCATTTGCCAAAGCTGTTTCCAAAGTGCCTTATTTGCGTCTCCTAATCGCTGGAGATGGAGAATCAAAAGAGGAACTGATAAGTCTGGCCAAAGAGTTGGGTATTGCGCCTTACGTCTGTTTCCAAGGCTGGTGTTCTGATATTACAACATTTTATCAGTCGATTCATATCAATACACTAACCTCCCTGTCCGAAACCTTTCCCTATGCTCTAACGGAAGGGGCTCGAGAACACCTACCAACCATCTCCTCTCGTGTAGGCGGTGTTCCCTATCTGATTGATCATGGAGTCAATGGGCTTTTGTTTGAACCTGGTGATGTGGATACCCTTGCAGGCCATATGGTCACTTTAGCCCAAAACCCCACGCTGCGTAAACAGCTGGGAGACGCACTATATGAAAAAGCCGCCAAAGACTTTTCTCTAGAAGCAACAAGGTTGCGCCAACTCTCTATTTACAATACTATTTTACGGCGGACGGAACGGAAAAAGTCCCGTTCCAGAGATGGAATTCTCTTATGTGGAGCATATGGCCGGGAAAACGCCGGAGACGATGCCATTTTAGATGCCATTCTTCTTGAATTGCGAAACATCGATCCAGATCTGCCTCTCCTGGTTCTTTCTCGTCGGCCCAAGTTGACACAATACAAGCTCCGCGTCAATGCCATTTACACCTTTTCCTTTTTTCGATTTTTACGTCAAATGTCGAAATGTAAATTATATATCAATGGAGGTGGCAGCTTGATCCAAGATGTCACCAGCCATCGCTCTCTTTGGTTTTATCTCTATACTTTGCGCGCCGCCAAAAAGAGGGGATGTCGTGTGATGATGTATGGATGCGGCATTGGCCCCATCCTATCACCCCACAATCAGAAAAAGGCGGCCCGCTATATTGACTCTTATGTTGATTGCATTACGCTACGTGACCCCCACTCTTTGCAAGAGTTGAAAGAAATGAATGTACAGAAACCACAAATGATTTTAAGTGCAGATCCTACCGTGGTTCTGCCGCCCTCTTCCCCTGGGCGAATTGATGCTTTGTTTTCTCAGCTTAATATCAATCCCCATGGAAAATATATTTGCTTTTCCCTTCGAAAGTGGCCCGGTTTTGCTGAAAAAATATCTATTTTTGCCAAAGCCGCCGAATATGCCTATCACAAACATGGACTTGTCCCTGTATTTCTCCCTATTGAACCTAGGGTCGATTTACCTGCTATCAAGCAAGTCACATCTTTACTTCATATTCCTCATGCCGTATGGGATATCATGTGGGGCCAGTCTTTTTCCTCTTCAGACATCATCGGTCTATTCTCCAGAATGCAGGTGGTCATTTCCATGCGTCTTCATGCGCTTGTATTTGCAGCGGGACACGGCATTCCTCTGATTGGTGTTTCCTATGATCAAAAGGTCAATGCCTTTCTATCTAGCATCGGTCAGGATCTTTGCATCAATTTAAATGATGTTACCTATGATTCTTTGTCACATGCCGTTGATATTGCAGTGTCACGTATGGAAGATACGGCATTCTTGCAAAATGCCATGCAAAAACTGATCCAATTGGAACAGGAAAACCACTTAGCCGCAAAACGTCTCCTGCAATCTTAAAATGAAAGAATCTGATCACTTATGAATCTGTTTTTCTCTCTTCCACCCGTATCAGGAGGGATTTGCTTTTGAAACAAATGATCTGTATTGCAGAAACAACCTTTCGAAATTATCCTGGCCGTACTCAGGAATTAATCACTCGGTTGCGTCAGGTCTATTGCCTTTATTTCGAACCGCCTGTCACATGGCTGGCATTCTTTCTGGGGAAAGCTGGGCGTAAACGCCTCAAAGCTCATCACAAAGAAGGACGTCGTATCCACTCTCATTTTATTGTATACAGTCTTCCACCTATCTTTCCTTTCGGACAATCGATTCCTTTGATTAAAAAAAGGACCCAACGCAAATTAGCCCGTTATATCCAAAAGAAAATGGACCAACACGCATTTGAGGCGCCGCTCCTCTGGGTCGCCACGGAAGCCGGTGCTGGCCTGCCTAGTCTTCTCACTTGCAGCAATGTCATTTACGATTGCGCCACCCCCATCCCTGGCAACCCTCTTAGTGAACAGGAGCAGTCTTTGCTCCATGACGCCGACCTGGTCTTTGCACCTACAGCTGACATTGTCAAACAGCTGTCTTTTGTTCATCCCAACGTTGCTTTGCTTCCCAATGGTGTAGACTATACTCTTTTTTCCCAGGAAACCACTGAACCTATCAAAACAAATGAGACCTTGGATGGAAATTCTCTGTCTTCGATCCCGCGCCCTATTTTCGGATGTTCGGAACCCATTCGCCCGGAAACAGAATTGCTTCCCATTGCATGCGCGGCCCGGGTCCATCCAGAATGGTCGTTTCTCTTCCTTGGCTCTGTTCCGCAACGTGCAATGCAGAGACTGCAAAAGTTCCCCAATGTCTATTTTCTGCGGCCATCTTCTCAAGTCAAAATGGCAGAGTATGTCCGGCAATTTGACGTTTGCCTTTCTCTGCAAACGCCCCTTTCCTCGCCTCAAGATCCTTTATCCCTTCGGATGCTGGAATATCTTTCAACAGGCAAACCAATCATTGCCTGCTTATATCCCAATGAAATCGAATATTTTCCAGATGTTGTCTATTCGGCCTACCAGCCACAGGAATTTATCGCCCTTTGTGCTCGTTCCCTGGAAGAACAACATACCTGGTTTGAAAAACGGCGACGTGCTTATGGAAATGCTGCTGATTGGAATGTCCGTGTTTCGGAAATGGTACATTTAATGGAAATCAATGGCATGTTACCATCCAAAGAAAAAGCTGACCTATAACATAGGCCAGCTTTTTCTTTGGGAAAAGGAAGGGGATCTCTATGTATTTTTATCTGTATTGCGCATCACTTTTAAATTCCCAATCTTTTCGCTTCGCTTTTCCAATTCTCCCAATACGTCGTCCAAAGGAATGTTCTGTTCTGCCATCATCACCAGCAGATGATAAAGCAAATCGGAAATCTCCATCACCGTCTCATGGTTATCCCCATTTTTGGCGGCAATAATCGTCTCTGCGCTCTCTTCCCCTACTTTTTTCAAAATTTTATCCAATCCTTTTTCAAACAAATAGCAGGTATAAGAGCCTTCTTGTTTTTGAGCCTTTCGCCCTAAAATCACTTGATACAAAGATTCTAACGGGTTTGCCATTGTTTGCTACTCCTCCTCTGTAATCACATTGAAAAAACATGACCTGCGTCCTGTATGGCATGTGGGCCCATCTGGTTTGCACAAATACAGCAATGTGTCGGTATCACAATCAGTGATCACCTTCTTTACATGCAGAAAATTTCCAGAACTCTCCCCTTTATTCCACAGACACTGCCGGCTGCGGCTCCAAAACCATGCTGTTTTTGTTTGAAGGGTCAAGTCCACAGCTTCCCGATTGGTGAATCCCAGCATCAACACTTCCAAAGTTTGATCATCTTGAATGATCACAGGGATCAGCTCTGATTTTTGAAACAGCAAATCCAAATCCAAATGTCTCTCCTCCTCTACTTGGAACGTCTCACAGGGATATGTTTCTTCCATAAAAAGTCTTTCACTTCTTTCACCGTTAACTCCCCAAAGTGGAACAACGATGCAGCCAAAGCTGCGTCTGCATCTGCCTGTTCAAAGACATCTGCAAAATGCTGCAAACTGCCACAGCCCCCAGATGCAATCACCGGAATATGGACTGCCTGGGTCACAGCCTTTGTCATTTCCAGGTCAAATCCAGCTTTTGTACCGTCAGCGTCCATGGAGGTGAGCAAAATTTCTCCTGCTCCTAAACGTTCCCCTTCTTTGGCCCATTCCACAGCGTCAAGTCCTGTGGGGGTACGCCCGCCTGTGGTTACCACTTCAAAACTACCATCGTCCCTCTTGCGGGCATCGATGGCTAAAACAACACATTGGCTGCCAAACCGTTCTGCTGCTCTTGCAATCAAGGTCTTATCTTTGACTGCCGCAGAATTGACAGAAATCTTATCTGCCCCTGCCCGCAGCAGCTCCTGAAAATCGTCCAGTGTGCGGATCCCGCCGCCCACTGTCAGCGGAACAAAAACTTTCTGGGCTGTTCTACGTACTACATCTGCCACCGTATCTCTTCCTTCATAAGTGGCTGTGATATCGAGAAAGACAATTTCATCTGCCCCAGCGTCGCTATAATACGTCGCCAGTTCCACCGGATCACCAGCATCTCGAATATTGACAAAATTAACCCCTTTTACAACCCGGCCATTCCTTACATCCAGACAGGGTATAATTCTTTTTGCATGCATGCTCTTTTCTCCTCTTACGATTGGGCGCAGATGGAAATGGCCTCTGCCAAATCGATGGTACCGGCATAATACGCTTTCCCGACAATGGCGCCATCCATGCCATCTGCTTTCAATCGTTTGATATCCTCTACAGTTGTAACGCCACCGCTGGCTACAATATCACAAGAAACTTCTTTCCGAAGTGACAGAAGAGATGCAAACGAAGGCCCTTGCTGCATCCCATCATTGGCAATATCTGTAAAGATAATAGCCTTGACACCAAGATTCTCCATGGACTTGGCAAAAGATAGGAAGTCAATGCCCGCATTTTCTGTCCAACCAGAAGTGCGCACCAGGCCGTCTTTGGCGTCAATTCCAACAGCTATCCGCTCTCCATATGTTTCCACTGCTTGTTTGACAAAGTTCGGGTCAGACACAGCAGCAGAGCCAATCACCATACGCCAGACGCCCATATTGTCTGCCGCTTCTAAATCGGCCATGGTCCGCATGCCGCCCCCCAACTCTACTTGAAGGCCAGTGCTCTCTATAACAGCCCGCACGATGTGGCTGTTGATACGCACGCCATCTTTGGCACCGTCTAAATCCACCATATGAATATGGGTTGCACCAGCAGATTGGAAAGCTTTTGCTACCGCCACAGGGTCTTCTGCCACTTGATGAGCTGTGGAAAATTCCCCTTGGTATAAACGAACACATTTTCCATCTTTTAAATCGATGGCTGGTAATAGAATCATTTAATCAACTCCCCAAACTGTTTCAAAATGGCAAGTCCTGTTTCTCCGCTTTTTTCTGGGTGAAACTGACAGCCAAATACCATCCCTCTTCCTACAGCTGCTACAATATCGGTGCCATAATGGGTCTTTGCAATGACATCCTCGGGGCAGGCAGCATGGCCTGCAAAGGTATGGACAAAATAGACATAACTTTCTTCCGGCAGATTTTGAAACAGGGGTGAAGGATTGGGAAAAGTCAAATCATTCCATCCAATATGAGGCAATTTACAGGTCGTATCGATTCGCTTCACCCAACCTGGAATCAAACCAAGACCCTTACACGGCCGAATTTCATCGCTTCCATCAAACAGAAGCTGCATCCCAAGGCAAATCCCCAACATGGGCTTTTGCAAAGCCTGTGCCCGCAAAACATCTGGAAGACCTCGTTCTTCCAAACGGGCATACGCATCTGGAAAAGCACCTACACCCGGCAGAATGATGGCCGCCGCTTTCTCCAGCTGCACAGGGTCTGCTGTGATTTCCGTAGAAAATCCCAAATATGCCATGGCATTGGTCACACTTTGCAAATTGCCAACACCATAATCCACAATTGCAATGGATTTGTTTTCCATTATAATACCCCCTTTGTGGAACGGACCGTGTCATCCTCCTGACGCAAGGCGTCTTTCAATGCCAATCCCAACGATTTGAACAAGCCCTCTGTCATATGATGAGCATTGGAACCATACAGCACCTTCTGATGCAGTGTGATCCCGCCATGTGTGGCAAAGGCACGCATAAATTCTACTGTCAAACAGGATTCATAGGCTCCAATGTGCTCTTGTGGCATTGCTGCATCGAACACCAAAAAAGGTCTGCCGGAAAGATCAAGGGCTGTAAAGCAAAGGGCCTCGTCCATAGGAACATAAGCACTGGCAAAACGCCGAATCCCTTTTTTATCTCCCATTCCTTGGGCCAGGGCCTGTCCCAACACAATGCCGGTATCTTCCACGGTATGGTGGCCATCTACATGCAAATCCCCTTTGACGTTTAAAGTGAGACCAAATCCTGCATAAAAGGCTAAGGCCGTCAACATATGGTCAAAAAAACCAATCCCGGTTTTGCAGTTGACAGGCCCGCCCTTTAAATCCAACAATACTTGGATTTCCGTCTCTTTTGTCACACGCTTTATCTCTGCTCTTCGATCCATTTCCTTTCCTTTCTATTCAAATCGGACAGCAATGGAATTGGCATGGGCAGTTAATCCCTCTGCCTTGGCCAAAGTTAAAATCGAATCCTTGGCCTTTTCCAATGCATTTCGATCATATGAAATGAAGCTGGTGCGCTTCAAAAAACTTTCCACGGATAGGGGCGAGAAAAACCGGGCTGTACCGGAAGTTGGCAGCACATGGTCTGGTCCTGCCATATAGTCGCCCAAAGGTTCCGGACTATATGCGCCAAGGAAAATCGCTCCTGCATGTTTCAGACGTGGCAACAATCCTTCCGGGTCTTTTGTTAAAACTTCCAAGTGTTCCGGTGCAATGTCATTGGCCAGCTCTGCCGCCTGTTCCAGAGAGGAACACACAATCGAAGCGCCAAAATCCCGCAACGATTGCTCGATAATCTCAGCCCGACTCAAATACCCCATTTGACGTGTCATTTCCTTATGAACAGCTTCCGCCAGCTCCATACTATCCGTCAATAAAATCGCACTGGCCATTACATCGTGCTCTGCCTGACTTAACAAATCCGCCGCAACGTATTTTGGGTTTGCTGTCTGATCAGCAATCACCAGCACCTCAGACGGTCCAGCTACCATGTCAATATCCAAATGGCCGTATGCCATCCGTTTGGCTGCTGCCACATAGGCATTGCCTGGCCCTACCAATTTATCTACTTTCGGCAGCATTCCTGCACCAAAGGTCAGACCCGCCACCGCCTGAACGCCGCCTACAGCAAGCACCCGGTCCACCCCGGCAATGCGGGCAGCTGTTAAAACAGCATCGCTGAAATGTTCTGTTGGTGGGGTTACCATTACGATCTCTTCTACGCCTGCCACTTTTGCCGGCACAGCATTCATCAAGACAGACGATGGATAGGCCGCCCTTCCTCCTGGTACATAAATGCCAACACGGGTGAGGCCGCGTACCAAACACCCTACCATTCCTCCATCTGGAGAGACCCACCGTTTGGTTTGCTGCAACAGTTGGGTCTGATAGGACCGAATGTTATGCGCCCCTCGTTCTAATGCGGCATATAGATCTTTGGGACAACGGGAAACAGCAGCATCCCATTCCTCTTTCTCAATTTCCCGAGGTTTGACCCCATCCAATTGCAGAGAATATGCTTCTACTGCCGGGTATCCTTCTTTTCGCACCCGTTCCATCATCTCGGAAACCGTGGCCTGGATACGTGCTCCCGTTTCTGCTGCCCGGCTCCGAATGGCTGAGAGTACCTCTTTCTCTGCCACTCCATTTGCTTTTACGATTTGAAGCATTCCTTGCTCCCTTCTCTCTGATACACTGTTATTCCTGCGACGGTTCCCGAATCCCCGCTTCACAGCGTTCCACAAAATCTAAAATTTCTGTGCGGTATAATTTCATAGCTGCCGTATTGACAATCAGACGAGCACTGATTTGAGCTACATCTTCAATGGGAATCAGTCCATTGGCCCGTAAGGTATCTCCCGTTTCTACCAGATCCACAATGGCATCTGCCAGTCCTAAGATAGGCGCCAGTTCCACAGAGCCTTCAATTCGGATCACAGAGACGTCCATGCCCTTTTGCTCAAAAAATGCCCGGGTTACATTGGGATATTTGGAAGCGATCCGGCGGGTTTTATACGTGCCATAAAAATCGCTGCCTTCCTGCACCGCTAAAGCAAAGCGGCATTTCCCGATCCCTAGGTCTAATACCTCATAAAAGGAGTGACCCAGCTCCATGATACTGTCTTTCCCTACAATGCCCATATGGCACACGCCGTGTTCCACATAAGTGATGACATCTGGCCCTTTTGCCAGCACAATATCAATGGGATAATTGGGCAGGCTATGAACCAGCCGCCGCCCTGGATTGTGTAACGGTTCACAGTCTAATCCCATTGTTTCAAACAGTGCCATGGTCTGTTTTTGTAGCCGTCCCTTGGTGAGTGCAATCCGCAACCGATTCATACTGTCATCACCCGCGCTTTCCCATTTTCTAATATGACGATCTGTGAAATGCCCTTTTCCTTCGCCAAGGCTATGGTCTCTTCCAAGGTTTCACACGGAGAGAGTTCACAGGTTCCCTGAACACTGCTCTCCACACAGGACAGAGCCTCTCGCAAACGGTCTGATTCATAATGGATCAATTGCTGTGGCTTGGGCAGTTCCACCGGCGGCAATGTCTGTGCAACACCATCTACATCAATGGCAAACCCTGTGGCAGGTGCATTTCGACCGAAATCACGGAGCAAAGTATCATATCGTCCGCCAGACAGCACAGCGCTCCCTGCACCTTCTACATAGCCGCGGAAGACAACACCCGTATAATAATCCAGCTGATGGGCAAGACCCAAATCAAATTGGATCCGTCCGCCACAGCCTGCTTGTTCCAATTTTTCATAAAGCGACTGTAAATAGTCAATCACTTCTCTTCCAGCATCGCCGGAAAGCTCCCTTGCTTCTTCCAGCACTTCCGGACCGCCAAAGAGATAGGCAAGGCGCCGCAGCGCAGCATATCCCGGCGCATCCCGATACGGCAGCAACAGGTCATCTAATGCCGCAAAATTCTTCTGCTCCAGGTAGCGCCGCATCTGTTCTACCGTTTCCACCGGCGCACCCAGGTCCCGGGTCAATGCCGGGAAAAGGCTGGCATGACCCACTTCAATATGAAACACGGAAAGACCGCAGGCCGCCAGGGCGTCTACCGCCAATGCCAGCATTTCTGCATCGGCTTTCTGGCCGGAAGCCCCAATCAGCTCTACACCACATTGGGCTACCTCATGGCTTGCCCCCATATGGGCAATGCCAGAACGGAAAATAGTCTGGTTGTAATACAACCTCTGGGGAAGGGGCTCATGCTGCAACTTGGTGGCTGCCACCCGGGCAATGGGCGCTGTACAATCCGGCCGCATCACCAAGATCTTCCCGCTACGGTCAACCAGTTTCAGCATTCCCTCCTGAGGCAGCGGATTGCCAGACTGGATAAACAAATCATAATATTCTACTTCTGGTGTGATAATCTCGTGGTACCCGCGACGTTTGAACAGACCTGTCAATGCAGACTGCACCTTTCGCCGCTCACGGCACTCGCCAAAAAGCCGATCTCTCGTCCCTTCTGGCGTGTTTACTGTATATTGCAAGGCGTTTCCTCCCTTTATTACTTTATCGTGCTAACACACTAACACACTACAATCCAGAAGTCAAGCATTTTTAAAACAAAGTCATTTGGCTGGTTTCTGGAAGAAAATCTAAGGCACCCATTCCCTTGAGCTGCTCGATATGTCCTTTCGTTACTTTGGAGCACACCCCAGAAAATTCCTCAATGGAGATAAACTCTCTCCCTTTGCGTTGCTCTACGATATCCAGAGCTGCCGCTTCGCCCAGGCCATTGATGGCAATAAAAGGCGGAATGAGACTGTTGCCTTCTATTTGAAACTGGGTGGCCTGAGAGCGGTACAAATCTACTGGTTGGAAGGTAAAGCCACGTAGATAAAATTCATAACAAACTTCCAATGTGACGATCATATCCTCTTCCACAGATGAAAGATCTTTCCGTTCTTCTAGTTCCTTCAGCTTCTCTTTGACCACTTCCATTCCCCTGGTCATAATCGAGGCGTCAAAGGCCTTGGCGCGAATGGAAAAATACGCAGCGTAAAAAGCCAGGGGGCGATGGACCTTATACCACGCAATGCGGAAGGCCATCATCACATATGCCACAGCATGGGCTTTGGGAAACAGATATTGGATCTTATGGCAGGAATCGATATACCACTGGGGCACATGAACTGCTTTCATGGCGTCTTCCCATTCTGGCAGCACAGGTTTCCCTTTTCGCACCCCTTCCATAATTTTAAAGGCCAGCTTTTCCTCCATCCCCTGTTCAATCAAATAGAGCATAATATCGTCACGGCAGCCAATGACTTCGTTTACCGTTGCCGTTCCATTCAAAAGATAGTCCCTTGCATTGCCCAGCCACACGTCTGTACCATGGGAAAAGCCGGAAATGCGCACCAGCGTGTCGAACTGGGTAGGCATGGTATCCAGCAGCATACCCCGAACAAATCGGGTGCCAAATTCCGGAATGGCACAGGCGCCTGTTGGCCCCAAGATCGGGTCATTTTCAAATCCCAGCACATCCGATGATGTGAAGATGCGCATGGTATCTGGGTCATCCAACGGAATTTGGCGGGTGTCAACCCCGGTCAAATCCTGAAGCATGCGGATCATGGTGGGATCATCATGGCCCAAAAGATCCAATTTCAATAGATTGGACTCCATGGAATGATATTCAAAGTGAGTGGTGATGATGTCTGTTGCTGTATCATCTGCCGGATGTTGTACCGGACAGAAATCATAGATTTCATGATCCCTAGGAATCACTACAAGTCCGCCTGGATGTTGACCTGTGGTGCGTTTCACCCCGACACACCCCTTGGCAAGACGATTTTCTTCTGCCGCTGTGGTCTTTTCCCCTCGCTCTTCCAGGTACTTTTTCACATAGCCAAAGGCTGTTTTCTCTGCCACTGTACCGATGGTACCTGCTCGGAACACATGGTGTTCTCCAAAGAGTTCAAATGTATGACGATGGGCTTTGGCCTGGTATTCACCGGAAAAATTAAGGTCGATATCTGGTATCTTATCGCCGCCAAATCCCAAGAAGGTCTCAAATGGAATATTGAATCCATCTTTTTGATAGGGTGTTCCGCAAACCGGGCAGAGCTTGTCCGGCATGTCTGCTCCGCAGCCATAAGTATCGTCTTGCGCAAATTCCGTATGGCGGCATTGAGGGCATCGGTAATGGGGCGGCAGGGCATTGACCTCTGTAATCCCTGCCATATAGGCTACCAGGGAGGAACCCACCGAGCCACGGGACCCGACCAAATATCCGTCTTCCAGGGATTTTTGTACCAGTTTCTGAGCGGACATGTAGATCACAGCATAATTACAGCCGATGATATCATGCAATTCATTTTCCAACCGCTGGGTCACTTCCGGAGGTGGAACGTCACCATAGAGAGATTTCGCCTTGCTCCATACCAAGGACTTTAGTTCCTCTTCGGCACCGTCTAGCTTGGGTGCAAACAAGCCCTTGGGCAACGGCTGGACTTCTTCACACAGATCAGCAATCTGGTTGGTTGCTTCTATCACCACACGATGGGCCACCTCTTCTCCTAAATAGGAAAATTCATTTAGCATCTCATCCGTAGTCTTAAAATAAAGAGGCAGCGGTTCATCCGCATCTTTAAACTTTTTGGAAGCCAGCAGGATATGACGGTATATCTCATCTTCCGGATTGAGAAAATGGACGTCACCTGTGGCTACTACCGGTTTCCCCAAAGTATCGCCCAAACGGAGAATGGTCCGATTTAGATTTTGCAAGTCCTCCTCCCCTTTGGCACTGCCATTTCTCAGCATAAAAGCATTATTGCACAGGGGCATAATCTCCAAAAAGTCATAATAAGACCCAATCTCCAACAGTTCTTCTTCACTTTTTCGACTGAGGACTGCTTGGAACAATTCACTATTTTCACAGGCCGATCCAACCAGAAGCCCTTCTCGATTTTCATCCAGCACACTCCGTGGAATGATGGGTACCCGTTTGAAATGCTCCAAATGAGCCAATGATACCAGCTTATATAAATTCCGCATGCCTTTCTGATTTTGCACCAATAAAGTCATATGCCGCGGGTGGCCGTCTAGCCGTTTCTTTTTCCCCTTGGCCAAAACGCCATTGATCTGCTGCAATGTCTCTGCTCCCTTTTCTCGTAGCTCTTTTACAAGGGCAGCAAAGATGAGACCTGCTGTTGCAGCATCGTCTGCGGCACGGTGGTGGGAAAATTCCGGCAGATGAAGGGAACGTGCCACAATATCCAGTTTATGTTTGGAAAGGTTTGGCATCAAATGTCTTGCCAAAACAAGGGTATCCACGGCTGTCGGCCTAAAGTCACGTCCTGTTTTGCGACTGGCTTCTCGCAGAAACGATAAGTCAAAGGCAGCATTATGGGCAATTAGAGGACGACCGTCCACAAATGTTAAAAAGGCGTCCAAAGCCTGGGGTAGTTCCGGCGCACCTTTGAGCATTTCATCTGTAATGCCCGTCAGTTTGACAATTTCAGCAGAAAGGGGGCGCTTAGGGTCCACAAAAGTCTGAAACGTTTCTACAACTTCCCCATTACGAAGCAATGCCCCGCCAATCTCTGTGATCTCATCCTGACCGGGGTATAGACCTGTGGTTTCCAAATCGAACGCAATGAATTCTCCGGACAATGAGACATCTTGATTCCCTCGAACTGCCCGTACGCTCTCCATATCGTTGATATAATACGCCTCCATGCCATAGATCAGTTGAATGCCATTGTTTTTGGCCGCTTTGGCAGCATCGGGAAACGCCTGTACAAAGCCGTGGTCTGTGATGGCAATGGCCTTGTGACCCCACTGAGCCGCTTGGGAAATCACTTCCTTCACATCGGTCAAACCATCCATGGTGGAAAATCTGGTATGTAAATGCAGCTCCACCCGTTTCTCTTCTGCTGTATCTTCCCGTTTCGGCGCTTCTGCCTCCATAATATGCATCGGTTCCAGTACCATGTCATTGTCAAACCGGTTCATATTCAGCCTGCCCTGGATATGCAAATACTGCCCTGCTTTGATGGCATCTACAATGGGTTTTGCTTCGTCTTCCATGGAAAACTTGGAGATGCGGATAGACCCTGTATAATCAGTCACATCAAACGAGATGACCCATGCACCCCGTTTTTTCAGCTCCCGGTGCTGGATGGAAAAAACTTTTCCACAGATTGTGACAATATTCATATCCAGATGGAGGCTTCCTATAGGAACAGGAGATTTGCGAATCGTTTTCCCATAAATTACCCTGTGTCTGGGTTTTGCCTCCTTTTCCGACAGTTTCAGTGCCTGGGCACACGCTTTCATCTGTTCCATACGCTGGGCTTCCCGTTTTCGCAACAGTGTCTCTCTGTCTTCCTTCTCCTTCTGAGTGCCCAATCGCAACGAGAAAGAAGGGTCCATCTCTTTCAGGCAGGTAACAACAGCAGGCAGGTGAGGAGCCAGCAGTGCCGGACCGGGTTCTTTGAGCAGTAAGGTCATTCCCTCTGAAGCTTCCACCAGTTGTGCGTCTCCAAACAAGCCCACTGCCGGTGGAAATTGAGCGATAAAGGATGCTTGGATTTTCTCTAACCAAGGTTTCTTCTCGTGAGAAGTAGAGGTAAACCAAAGGGAAACCTGGTTCATTTCATACTTTTCCCCAATGGCTTCTTCCGCCGCTCTGAGCGCCGGTTCCTCAATCGGCTGGTCAATTTGGATCTGGATGGTTCGCTTTCCTTTTTGAATTGTTATGCCACAAATCTCCACGGTGGAAAATTGCTCTCGTATGGTATTGTCTGAAAAACAGTTGGAAAACAGATCCAAAAATTTCTTTGTCTTACGCTGCATACTCATTTCGTTCCTCTTATAATGTATCGATCAACGCCATAAGTTCGTCCACCAGAGCCGACTGTGGAACGGTTTTGACAGGCTTGCCTTTGCAAAATAGCATGCCTGTTTCCCGCCCGCCGGCAATCCCTACATCAGCCGCAGACGCTTCCCCCGGTCCGTTGACGACACATCCCATCACCGCTACCGTAATATCCTTGGTGCAGTGTTCCAGACGGCGCTCCACCTCGTCAGCCAGACCAATCAGATCAATTTGGGTCCTTCCGCATGTGGGACAGGAGATCAGCTCCGGTCCCGATTTTCTGCATCCGGCAGCTTGCAAAATCCGTTTGGCTGCGATTACTTCTTCCACCGGGTCCGCTGTTAAAGAAACTCTGATCGTATCCCCGATACCAAGACACAAAAGTCCGCCAATTCCCATGGCCGATTTGATGAGGCCCATCTGAGGTGTTCCACTTTCTGTTACGCCAATATGAAGGGGATACTCTGTTTGTTCATGCAAAAGCCGGCATGCTGCAATGGTCAAAGGCACACTGGTGGTCTTGACAGAAATGCAAATATCTTCAAACTGCCATTTGCGCAGCAGTGCCACTTCTTTTTGTGCACTTTCTACCAATGCTTCTGCCGTAACACCACCATATTTTTTCAACAGAGCCGGTTCCAGCGAACCCCCATTGACACCGATCCGAATGGGAATGTGGTATGTCCGGCACGCATCTACCACTGCTTTGACTCGGTCCTCTGACCCGATGTTGCCCGGGTTGATCCGGATTTTATCCGCTCCGGCTTTTGCCGCCTCCAAGGCTAAGCGC
Organism: Clostridia bacterium; assembly: GCA_963929765.1. Taxonomy (GTDB): domain Bacteria; phylum Bacillota; class Clostridia; order Oscillospirales; family Oscillospiraceae; genus RGIG529. Next base: position 23,725 of record CAWVKD010000055.1, read on the forward strand.
CAGTCGAAATGGATATCCGCTACAAGCGGGATATGAATTTGTTCTTTAATGGCACCAATGGCATGAGCCGCTTCCAAAGTGGGGACTGCCACCCGAATGATTTCACATCCCGCTTGTTCCAGCCTTTGGATCTGAGCCACGGTACTTTTGATATCTTCTGTTTTCGTATTACACATGGACTGAATAGAAATGGGGGCGCCCCCACCAATGGGAACGCCTCCAACCATGATTTGTTTTGTCATGAGCCACCTCTTTCGTTTCCATATCGTCTACCGTGCAATGATTTTTGTAATATCGTTAAACGCCACTACAACCATCAGTGCGAGTAGACAAATAAGCCCGGCAAAGTGGATATATCCCTCGTACTTGGGATCTACTTTCTTTTTTGTAAAAAGGGTAATGATGCTGGAAATGATCATGAAGAAGATGCGGCCTCCGTCCAGCGCAGGTATGGGAAGCAGATTCATCACCGCTAGGTTAATGGCAATCAAGGCTGTGAAATAAAAGACATTCTGAACAGCAGCCCCTATCGATTGCGACTGTTCTCCCACCTGGGCCAATGTATCTACAATACCAATGGGACCGGAAACATCTTGTAAATTTGCCCGGCCACTGAACAGATCCACCATGCTGACCCGCACCAGACGAACGAAATCCACCGAATGGAACCATGCTTCCCGCAATCGCGTCCCAACCGTGGCTGGTACCACAGAGAAATTGATACCATAGCGGGTCACTGTCTCCCCATTTTCTGTATATTCCTGCAATTTCAGAGGGAAGTCGTTTAGTTCAATGAGTTCCCCATCTCGCTCTACCACAAGATCCATGGTCTCACCATTGGACCGAGAGAAGAAGATGGAGATATCACTGTAAATATAGATCGCTTCCCCATCCACCCGCACAATACGGTCTCCTTCTTGCAGACCATTTTCTCCTGACAGCGCAAATCCCTCCGCAAACCCATCGATCACTGGGGTGGAAAATGCTTGGCTCTGGCTGAATAGCAGGAGAATGATGATGAATCCTGTTAAAAAATTCATAGCCGAACCGGCAACCAAGATAATGAGCCGCTTCCAAAGTGGTTGCGCCGTAAATGCTCTTGGGTTTTCGGTTTCTTCGTCCTCCCCTTCCATGGCGCAATAGCCGCCGATGGGAAACAATCTCAAAGAATATTGGGTCTCTCCTTTTTGCCGTTTCCACAGGGTTGGGCCCATGCCGATGGCAAATTCATTGACCTGTACGCCCAATAGTTTTGCCGTTAAAAAATGGCCCAGCTCATGAACAGCTACCAAAACCCCAAACATGAGAATTGCAATTACGATAAAAATAAAAACCAATCTGTCACCTCACCATTCTGGTCGGATTTTTCCCTTTTACCATGCTATTATTCCTTTTGACTGGCAATCTCTTTCGCCGTTTCTCTTGCCATATGATCCGCTTTCAATATGGCATCCAATGTATCAGCCGGCTGGTTGGGCAACGCTTTCACTGTTTCTTTTACGATTTTCTCAATTTCCAAAAATCCACATTCTCCACGCAAAAACAAATCCACCGCCACTTCGTTGGCTGCATTCATAACAGCACATGCTGTTCCTTTGATCTTGGCTGTTTCACAGGCCAGTTGCAGACATCCAAATGTCTTAAAATCTGGCTTCGCAAAGGTCATGGAAAGCCCATCGGCAAATTGCAATTGCTCTGTTAAAGAAGGCACTCGCTCCGGATAGGTCAATGCATATTGAATGGGCAAACGCATATCCGGTACACCCAGCTGGGCAATCACCGATCCATCCTGATATTCCACCATGGAGTGTATCACGCTTTCCCGATGGACAACAATGGAAATTTCTTCTGGAGATACGCCAAATAAATGCATGGCTTCGATCAGTTCCAACCCTTTGTTCATCAGCGTTGCCGAATCCACTGTAATCTTTGGGCCCATGTTCCAATTGGGATGACGCAATGCCTGGTCTTTTGTCACCTGTGTCAGTTCTTCTCTGGATTTGCCAAAAAACGGACCACCAGACGCTGTGAGTAAGAGGCGGCGGATCTCCCGCCTTTTCCCCTGGCCTTGCAGACTTTGGAAAATGGCAGAATGCTCCGAATCCACCGGAATGATTTCCGCACCCCGTTCTCTGGCTTTTGCCATAACCAAATCGCCGGCACAAACCAAAGTCTCTTTATTCGCCAGTGCAATGCGGCGCCCTGCCTCTATCGCAGCCAATGTAGGCCGAAGACCGACCATACCAACAACAGCTGTTACTACCGTATCTACGTCTGGGAGAGAAGCTGCCTCTACAAGTCCTTGCATCCCACTGGCCACATGTATGTTCGTATCTTGTAACCGATGTTTTAAGTCAGCCGCAGCAGCTTCATCTGCCACCCCGATCAACTCAGGCGAAAACCGTCGCGCCTGTCGTTCCAGTTCCTCTACATTCCGGTTGCCTGTAATGGCACGGACATTGAGCCCCAAAAACGCTGCCACTTCCAATGTTTGACGTCCGATGGAACCTGTGGAACCCAAGACTACAATGTTTCTTTTCAAAGTGTACACCTGTTTCCCTTCAAATAGATCAATGAGTTGTAAATTTTTTCGTGTGAAATCAAATTTCCCCCTCATTGAGCTTATGATATTACCAAATAGCAGGCCAGATCAACAAGAG
>CAWVKD010000056.1:0-76098 GCA_963929765.1 Clostridia bacterium
ACAATAGCCCGTCCTTTTCCAGATAATGCCAATGGTTCCCCACATCCAGCCGCCAGTATGACCTGCTTATCCTCTGGTACCACTCCTAAAAGTGGCAACCCTACCATATCCATAGCGTCATCCAAATTGGTCTTCATCAAACGTAATAGTTTAGGTTGTACCCGATTGACTACCAAATGTCGCAAAGAAATATCGAGTTCGCCTAAAACAGAAATTGCTTGTTGCGCATCCCGTAAACTAGATGGATCCATTGTGGAGACAACGATGGCACGATCAGCATACTGAGCTGCTGTACGAAAGCCGACTCCAAGCCCTGCAGGACAATCGATGAATATCTCATCAAATTGTTCTTTTATTTCTCGGATAAAAGTTGGTAAATCATTTTCCAATATATCCCATTTCAGTGCTAGGCGCTGAGGCGCTGCTAAAAGAAACAATCCTTCAATATTGGGATGTTGGATCAGTGCCTCTTCAAAGGTACATCGGTGTTCTAAAACATCAGAAAAATCCATCATCACCCGATCAGAAAGGCCCAAAGCAATGTCCAAGTTTCTCAAACCCACATCGGCATCTATGCATAAAACTCGATGTCCCATAGCTGCAAGGCAAGAAGAGATTCCACCTGTTAGGCTTGTTTTCCCGGTGCCACCTTTTCCGGATGCCACCGCAATCACTGTACCCAAAAGCGATTCTCTCCTTTCTTCTTTTTATCGCAGTTATTGATTGATCATGTAAGGGCACAAAAACCTCTGCCTATATTTTTAGATTTCCTATGTTTTTTCACAGGAACATCGTCATTATATCATTATTATCCAAAACATTCAATATATTTTTGTGCAAATTGTGAGGTATTTTTGTTGCTTTTTTACGTTTCTTTTCCATCACAACCGTTCTTTTTGCATTTTAGCAAAACGCCTTGGAAAACGTTTGGGAGTTTCTTTCTTTTTGTGTATCACCAAAATTTGGCGCCTGGTTGCTGTATCTGGCAAAGTATACACGTGAGGCGCTTCCATGACACCGCCCATAGCCTCAATCGCATTCCGGGCATGCTCGATTTCTTCTTCACAATGAAGGGACTTCATAGCAAGAAAAAACCCACCAACTTTAACAAAGGGAAGACAAAGCTCCACCAGAATACGCAGTTCTGCTACGGCACGAGAAACAGCACAGTCAAAACATTCTCTCCAATCTTCCAATCTGCTCTGCTCCTCTGCTCTGGCCTGAATACAGGAAACACCTTCCAGCTTAAGCATTCCCACCACTTCTTCCAGGAAAGTCACTCGTTTTCTCTGGCTGTCCAACAATGTCAAGTGAATGGATGGCTCTACTAATTTGAGAGGTAAGCCAGGAAATCCTGCACCGGTACCTACATCAATCACTTGCTTCCCCCTCAAGGATGTCACTTTTAGCAATTCCAAAGAATCCAGAAAATGAAGTCGAGCCATTTGATCTGGCTCTGTGATGGCAGTTAAGTTCATCACCTGATTCCGCTCTTTTAAAAACTGAGCATATTGTTTCATTTGCTCAACAGTAAAATCATCTGCGGGCAGGTTCATAAAAGATAGCCCTGCCCGCAGAATGGTTGTAAATCCATGTTCCAAGTTATTTTTCCTCCACTTTTGGTGCAATCTGCTCCTTGCCATGAAGATAAGGACGTAAGACCTCTGGTATCACAACTGTACCATCTTCTTTTTGGAAGTTTTCTAGGATAGCTGCTACCGTTCGCCCAACAGCAACTCCAGAACCGTTTAATGTATGAACAAAAGCCGGTTTTCCAGTTTCTTCATCTCGGAACCGAATGTTAGCACGTCTTGCTTGAAAGTCCACGAAATTCGAACAGGAGGAAATTTCTACATACCGTCCATAAGACGGCATCCAAACTTCAATATCATACGTTTTTGTGCTGGAAAAACCAAGATCACCTGTGCAAAGCAGCACTACTCTATAAGGTAATCCCAGTCCTTGCAATACCTTTTCCGCATTTTGGGTTAATGTTTCCAGCTCCTCAAAAGAATGCCTGGGATGAGCAAATTTTACCAACTCTACTTTATTGAATTGATGTTGCCGTATCAACCCTCTTGTATCTCGTCCGGCAGAACCTGCCTCTGCACGGAAACAAGCGGAATAAGCACAATAGCGAATGGGAAGTTGAGTTTCTTGTAACATATCGTCCCGATGCATATTGGTTACCGGAACTTCCGCTGTAGGAATCAAAAAGTATTCATCAGCTTCTGTTTTACCGATCACCTTATATGCATCTTCTTCAAATTTAGGCAGTTGTCCTGTCCCAGTCATAGACGTACGGCTCACCATATAAGGAGGCAATACCTCTGTATAGCCATTCTCTAGAGTATGAACGTCCAGGAAATAGCTAATAACCGCTCGTTCCAGTGCTGCTCCCACTCCTTTATAAAAGTGGAATCTGGCACCAGATACTTTAGCTGCCGTAACAGGATCTAAAATTCCCAGCGTCTCTCCCAATTCCCAGTGGGGTTTAGGGTCAAAAGAAAAGGTTGGAACAGTGCCCCAACGACGCTGTTCCACATTTTCATCGCTATCAGCACCCAGCGGAACATCTTCATTGGGGAAATTAGGAACGGAGAGTAATAAGGTACGCAACTCTTCCTCTGTTTCCTTTAATTTTCCATCTATCTCCTTACCCTGAGCTGCAAGTTGCTTCATTTCAGCAAACAACGGTGACGGATCCTCTCCTGCCTTTTTCATAGCAGGAATTTTTTTGCTTGCTTCATTTTGCCTTGCTTTGATTGAGTCTGACTGGTAAACCAACTCTCTTCGTGTTCTATCTAATTGCAACATGGCATCTATATCTGCCACATAAGCAGGATTTCTTCTTGCAATTCGTTTTTTTGCTTCTTCTGGATTTTCCCGAATCCATTTGATATCCAACATGGTTTTCTTCTCCCATCTTTATATCTACTTTTTCACAGCTGTTTGTATCTTTACAAATTCTCCAGCCGCATCTGCATTCTCTGTATCTGGCAGGTAAGGAACAAGACCTGACTCATTCATCTGATCAATGATATTACGGCATGTCTGATAAGCGCCGTTTTCATATGCTTGAACTAGCTGCCAAAATTGTTCCAGCGCAGATACTTGCCGCTTGGTTTCCTCCCATCCTTCATCTTTTTCTGCCACCTGAGCAGACAGTGTCTCCACTTGTGTTTCATATTCGTTTCGTTGTTCTGTTAGTGTATCTACTTGTTTTTCCAATTCAATATTGCGTTGTTGCAATATTTCTATATTTTCCATGGCAGTAGCAGAGCTTTGTAAACCTTCTATCATTTGCGCCGTATTTCGCTGCTGCATGAAATAGGAAAGTAATAAAAGAAAAAAAGCTACAGCAAACAATATGGCAATATACGTAAATACAGAATTGGTGTGTTTTTTCTTTTGTATACCATCACCAGGTTGGTTGTTTTTTTCTTGGTTGTTTTTTTCTTGGTTTTCTGTAGTTTCTAAATGGATGGTCTCCTGCTCCGACTTCTTTTCTTCATTCATGCAGAAGCCCCTCCTTTTTGACCCAATATTTCTAACAGAGTCTCTAAATCTTCTTCCCCATAATATTCTACTTCTAATCTTCCTTTTTTTGCTCCGTGGTAAATACGAACTCTCCGTGCCAATCGATCTGTTAAATCTCGTTCCAGCTCTTTTATATAATCTATCTCACTGGATTTCTTTTTCTGGAGAGCAGATTCTTTTGGTGCTTTTACCAGGCGTTTAACTAACATTTCTGTCTGTCGAACAGATAGTTTATTGGAAATAACTTGTTCTGCTGCCATTTCTTGCAATGTTTGGTCCTTTAATGCCAAAAGCGCTCTAGCATGTCCTCCTGATAAAATTCCCTCTTGGATCTGATGTAATACAGACTCGGGTAACGACAGAAGTCGCAATGCGTTAGCAACCGTTGGCCTTGACTTTCCCACTCGTACTGCCACTTCTTCCTGGGTTAATCCGTGATTTTCCATCAAAAGACGATACCCGCCAGCTTCCTCTACAGGATTCAAATCTTCTCGTTGCAGATTTTCAATAAGTGCCAGTTCCATACTTTTTTGTTCATCCGCCTCTACTACTATGGCAGGAATTTGTTCCAGTCCCGCCATACGAGCCGCACGCCAGCGGCGCTCACCCGCTACAATTTGGTAATATCCCGAAGAGAGACGGCGTACAGTGATAGGTTGCAAAACACCATGCAACCGAATAGAATCTGCAAGGTCAGACAATGCCTCTTCATCGAAATATTTTCTCGGCTGGTCTGCGCGTATTTCAATTTGCGCAATAGGCAATTGGATGCTCCCATTTTCCTGAGACTGCAACGCCGCATCTCCCAGAAGGGCACCCAATCCCCGGCCCAAACCTCTTTCTGCCATAATTATTTTAATCCTTTCTCTTGTTTTGGCTCCCAGTTGTTCTTTTTTAATAGTTCAGCTGCCAAAGCTGTATACGCTTCTGCACCGCGGGATAATTTATCATATGCCAAAATAGGTTTTCCGTGGCTTGGCGCTTCTGATAAACGTACATTTCGAGGAATGAAGGTAGCATAAACTTTGCCAGGAAAAAACCGCTTTACTTCTTCTGCTACTTGAACAGATAGATTGGTGCGGCTGTCAAACATCGTAAGCAATACCCCTTCTAATTCCAAATTTGGATTTAATGATCGTTTCACGATGCGTACCGTTCCCATTAAATCAGACAGTCCTTCCAGAGCATAATACTCACATTGTACAGGTACAAGAATCGTATCTGCTGCGCATAACGCATTCAATGTTAATAATTCCAAAGAGGGTGGGCAATCAATCAAAATGTAATCATATTCTTCTTTTACTTGATCGAGCGCCTGTTGCAGTAAATATTCTCTCCGATCAATGGTAATCATCTCTATCCCCGCGCCTGCCAATGCCTTATGGGCAGGCAGTACATGACCCCATTTTGTTTCTACAATTGCCTCTTTGCATGCCGTACCCCCTACAACCACATCGTAAATGTTGGGTGATACGTTTTTGTCTACGCCCATTCCAGAGGTAGAATTGGCCTGAGGATCAAAATCACAAAGCAATGTTTTTGCGCCATTCGCCTGTAATGCTGCTGTTAAACTGACGCATGTTGTAGTCTTCCCTACTCCGCCTTTTTGATTGACGATTGCAATTCGTTTTGTCAAAGAGATTCCTCCTCCTGGCCAATAATCTTGTTCCGCGATGTCTTTCATTATAGCACATCACCCCTGTATTTCAATAAAAAATTACAACAGGAAGATGTGTCACGTGAAACATCTTCCAGTTGTCAGACGGTTTTTATATACAGGAGGATAAATGTTTCACGTGAAACATTTATCCTCCTCTTTCTTATTTTGCAGCGCCACGCTTTGGAATCCGGATGGTAAGTACAATATCTTCTTCTGTTTCTGTTCTTCCACATTCAGCGTCCACACCTGCACTTTTCATCATGCGCATTCCTCGAGTAATCGAATTTAGAAAAAACCGTACATCTTTGATGACAAATGTGCTCTTTTTTCGCGCTTTTGTTGGAATCATCACCGGTTTTTTTTCTGGTCCCGACAAAAGTGTCTCGATGTACCGTTCTGTCTGTGCTACATTAAGTCCATTTTGAACAATCTGTTCCAGGGCAGAGAGTTGTTTTTCTTCTCCTTCTAAACGAAGAAGAGCTCTGGCGTGTCGTTCTGTCAATTGATTGGCTTGTAATATTTGAATTACTTGAGAAGAAAGTTTTAATAACCGCAGTTTGTTGGCCACCGCTGACTGTGATTTTCCTATTTTTTGAGCAGCTTCTTCTTGAGAAAAACCATACAGTTGAATCAGACGAGCAATGGCTTCTGCTTCTTCCATAAAATTCAAATCTCGTCTTTGTAGATTTTCTACCAGTGCCAAAAGAGAAGACTCCTCTTCATCTACCCCAGCAATCAAACATGGAACTTCCTTGAGACCTGCTCGTTTGGCCGAGCGTAACCGACGTTCCCCTGAAATAAGTTCGAATCCTTCCCCTGTTCTTCGTACCGTCAATGGCTGTAAGATACCATGTTCTCGGATACTCTCTGCCAGCTCGTCCAGTCCCTGGGAAGAAAATTTCTTTCGGGGCTGCGCTGGGTTCGGTACAATTTGATCCACAGATAAAAAAACCACCCGGGCGGTTTCCCAAATGCCTTGCTTCTTTCTCAGCGCCATCCCAGTCCCTCCTATTAGACAACTCTTTTCTATGTTTTTAGTTTATCATTTTCAGAAAAAAATAAAAGGGAATCCCGTCGATACATTTTTATTCTACGATTCCTTATTTCCACGGCAATTATCAAATAGGAAAGGCGGGCATGGTTTCAGAAATGATTTCACTTGTTTTGAGTAAAAGTGCTCGCTTTTTGAGTAAAACGAGCACTTTATTCTTTCTATTTTTCTGTTTTATAGTATCCTGAACGCAATCGTATATCTTCGCCAAAAAAGGGCAACATTCGATATTCCCCTGCTATCCGTGAATAAATAGATGGGGAATACCGGTGTTTCAATTCCTCCAAAGACAAATTGGAGCTGATCACTGTATGATATTTTTCATTGAGTCGGCTATTAATTAAAGTATATAAAGCAGATTGTGTAAATGGAGTTGTTAATTCTGATCCAAGATCGTCTATAATCAATAAATCACAATTGAAATACCGCTTAATTTCTTCATCAGCCAATTGAACATCTTCCTGATTTTTGGAAAATTTTTGAACTTCAAATTGAGACAAAATCTGAGTTGCAGTATCATATACAACAGAATATCCTTGCTCTGATACCTTTTTTGCAATACAGGCCGATAAAAAGGTCTTTCCCAATCCTGTCCCACCACTAAGAAACAAATCATTAAAATAATATTTTTCAAATTTGCTTGCATAGCCTTTACAAATTTGACAAACCAAACTCATATTTTCTCTAGGAGACGTGCTTTTCCCTGGCCATTTTTGGGTATCATATACTTCTAAAGAAAAAGTTTCAAAAGACTGTTCTCCCAAATCCAGTAGCTTTGATAATTCTTTGATCTGTTCCTCAGCATATAGTTGCTTTAAGCAATCACATGGAACAGCACCACAATATCCCGTATCATTACATTGTTTACAGGCAGGAACATCATCTAACGCATCAGCAGGATAGCCATATTTTTGCAATAACTGCCGCTGTTCTTCCTGTAAAGATTGGTTTTTTGCCCGGATTTCATTGATGGCTTTTGTAGGATCATCTCCTGCTTCCAATGCTTCTTTGATCACTTGAAACATGGTCTGCCGCAGCATATGGTCAATTTCCAAAAGTCTTGGGATACTTTGATAAATTTTCTGTCGCCGTTTTTCCTGAGCATCTTCCCAAAGTGCCCGTTCTTCCCGTCTTCGTTGTAATGCACGACGCAAAATTTTTCCATCATATCCCATTTTATTTCCTCCTTATCCTTAACTAACCATCTTGTTTCTGTCGACGCACCAGTTCTTTCATCCATTCAATGGCTTCTTGATCTTCAGGTTTTATTTGAGAAGATGATGGAAACACCTTTGTTTTTTCCTGCTTCGCAAGGCCATCGCCTGCTTTGATTTCTTCTAATGTATGTAAATTTTTTTGGTGCCATCGCTTTAAAATAGAATTTAAATAGGGCCACTTTAAACTTCCCGTCTGCAATACCGTTTTATCATAAGCCAGACCAATGGCTTCCATGGAAAAACCCATATCCAGAAAGCTATCCATATAAGACCGCTCTGAAGGAGAAGGTGCTCTCCCTCCCAATTGCAATATTTGAAATATTTCTCCATAAGAAGCTCGGCGTAAAGATAAATATTTTAGATGTTCTACAGCTTTGTCCAGAGTGTCTACACCTTGCCTTTTCCAGCGGTAGGCTTCCCGTTCCACTTGGCGCATTCGCAAAGGACGACTTGTTCCCTCCCCTGCTTGTCGCTGTATTTCTTCCTGGCAAAAAGTAATCAATAAAGAAATGACTTCGACGGGTAAATTCAAATAGTCATATAGTCCAAATAAAATTTTTAAATCTGCCGTAGTAAGAGCTCGGCCCAAACGTCGTTGTGTTTCTTGTACCAAAGAAGGAAAAGGAGATTGGCTTTCCATTTCTTTTGTGATTTCTTCATTGGTATAAGAAGGAGCAGTTTCTTCCCATTGAGAGGCTGTTTTAGAAGAAGATATATCACTTTTTTCTCGACGGACAAGGCCCCATTTTTCCAGCGTTTTTAATGTTTGATGTACCCATGAAGAACTTTTTTTTAAAGCAGCAGCGGCTTTCTGTGGAATGAGATGACCATTTTCCCGTATTAAATATAGATAAAGAAGCGACGCATCCCCATTCCCTTCCATCAGAAGCCGATTGACCGTATCTCGTTCTAATACAATAGATTCGCTTTGATTAATTGCCAACATCATTTCTTCCAATGATTTTTTCCTCTTTTCTCGTTTCTTTTATCTTTTATTTTACATGAAAATTATTCTTCCGTAAACAGGAAAAAGTGAAGATAAAATTCATCATAATTCCCGCCTTTTCCAATGGAACACCTTTGAATCTGTCCCCATCTATGGTATAATACCAAAAAATATACGTTTTTGACAGTTTTGTTTATCTTCGAAATAACACATTTTTAGTTAAAATCAATGGATTCCATAAGATAACTCATTCTTTGGAGATGCTTTGTCTTAGAACGGCTTTGATATAAAGGAGGTTTCGTTTTTATGAAAAATCGAGTTTCGGTAACCATTGGTGGCCGGGATTACACTTTAGTAGCAGTGGAAGAGGACTCTTATGTGCGAAAAGTAGCTTCCCACGTAGATCAAAAAGTGAAAGAAATGATGGAGACAGCCCATTTGTCTGTAACCGATGCAGCTATCATGACAGCTGTCAATATCGCAGACGATTATTTTAAAATGGTAGAAACATCAGAAAATCTGCGGAGCCAATTGAAAGAATATTTGGAAGAAGCTTCAAAAATGAAATTAGAACTTTCGGAAGCCAAACGTGCACTGTTTAAACTGCAAAAACAATCATAAGAGAGGTCCAAAATGGAATTACTTGCTCCCGCAGGATCACCCGCTGCAGTGGAAGCCGCAGTTTATCATGGAGCAGATGCGGTTTACCTTGGTTTTGGGCAATTCAATGCCCGCCGTAATGCTAAAAATTTTTCTGAATCCGAATTAGAAACTGCCATTTCTCTTTGCCACACTTACGGCGTAAAGGTCTATCTTACCCTTAATACCCTTTTAACAGATCGAGAATTTGACGCTGCTTCCATATCTGTTCGAACAGCCAGCCAGCTTGGAGTAGATGCTATTTTAATTCAGGATTTAGGCGCTTTACAGCTGGTGAAACAAGTAGCACCGGATCTTCCTATTCACGCCTCTACTCAAATGAGTATCCATAATCTGGAAGGAATTAAACAAGCTGCTCAATTAGGGGTAAGTCGAGTCGTTCTGGCTCGAGAATTGCCAAAAGAAGAGATTGCCTTTCTCTGTACCCATTCTCCTGTGGAAATAGAGATTTTTGTCCACGGTGCTCTATGTATGTGTTATTCTGGTCAATGTTACTTTTCTTCAGTCATTGGCGGTCGCAGCGGAAACAGAGGTCTTTGTGCACAACCTTGTCGTTTGCCTTACGGTTGGGAAAAAAAGGCAAACGAATATCCTTTAAGTTTGAAAGATATGTCTCTTATCAACTATTTAAAAGAACTCGAGGAAATGGGAGTAGCATGTATTAAAATAGAAGGCCGAATGAAACGTCCAGAATATGTGTCTATTGTTACCTCAATTTATGCAAAGGCCTTAAAAGAAGGAAAAGAGCCAACAAAATCAGAGCTTTCTCAGTTGCAATCTGCCTTTTCACGCCAAGGCTTCACAAGTGGATATTATAAAGATCAATGTGGCCCTGATATGTTTGGCATTCGAGACGAAGCATCGAAAGAAGCAAAACTCCAGATAGAAGGGCTCACTTTGCGTCCACCTGTTTCTATTTCTGGTACTGCTTCTTTCTCCATTGGTCAGCCTAGTACGTTTACTGTACAAGACCAGGAAGGCCATAAAGTCACAGTATCTGGCCCTGCACCAGAACCTGCTAAGGTACGGGAAATAACAAAAGGACAAATATCTCAACAGTTGAAAAAAACAGGTGGTACACCATACGTTTTTTCTACATTGGATGTTCAAACAGAGGATGGGCTGTTTCTTTCCGCTTCCGCCATAAATCATCTTCGACGAGATGCCATTTCTATTTTAACAGAACAACGTACCCTTCCCCCTGACCGTCACCATGGAATATGGGCACCCAAATATAGTCATCAAAATCGAACGGGAACACCAGGTCTGATTTTTTCGGTAAGGAATATCTCTCAATTGACAAAAAACCTCATGAATCTACATCCCATTCAAGTATACTTACCCTTAGAAGAAGCTGCAATTCACCCAGAAAAAATGACTTCTTTCCTAAAGCTGGGAATACCTCTTGCAGTCTCTCTTCCTCGGGTTATTTGGGATCGAGAATGGAAAGAAGTGGAGCAACAGCTTGACGTTGTACAGTCCCTGGGGATTCAAACTGCTCTTGTAGGTAATTTGGGCCAAATACGGCCTCTTCAAAAACGTGGTTTCAAACTTCGAGGTGATTTTGGACTGAATGTATATAATTCCCAAACATTGGAAACGTTACAAACGTTATCTCTATCTTCTGCTACACTTTCTTTTGAGTTACGTTTTTCTCAAATTCGTGATATTTCCAAATGTATGGATACAGAAATTTTAGTTTATGGTCGACTACCATTAATGATAACAGAACAATGCATCATCCATAATCGAACCGGACAATGCACATGTCAAAAACCAAATTTTCTGTTAGACCGAACCCACGCTTTGTTTCCTGTTGTGCGAGAACCACTCTGTCGCAATATCATTCTCAATGCCAAGCCTTTGTTTTTGGCAGATAAACAAGAAGCATATGAAAATCTTGGTCTTTGGGGTGCACGTCTTTCCTTTACAACAGAAACACCAGAAGCATGCATTCAGATTGCAAAAGATTACTTGGAAAAAAAACAACAGAGACCAGCGGATTTTACCCGTGGACTTTACTATCGGGAGGTGGAATAAATGACTACACTTCAAATTCAACTGTTATCTTCTAAATTAGGTGATACCATCCCTCTGCCTCAATATGAAACACCTGGCGCTGCTGGTTTGGATCTTCGTGCTTGTTTGGATGCACCTATTTCACTTGCACCAGGAGCATTGATTCTGATTCCAACGGGAATTGCTATTGCACTCCCCTCTCCCTCTTATGTGGCCCTTCTTTTTGCAAGAAGTGGCCTTGCTGCACGTCATGGCATCACCCTGTCCAACGGTGTGGGAGTTATTGATAGCGATTATCGCGGAGAAATTAAAGTAGCTATGACTAATTTATCTCATGTGACTTATGAAATCCAACCTGGAGATCGTATCTGCCAATTGGTCGTTTTGCCAATCGAACAAGTCACTTTATCCTTTGTACATAGCCTTTCTGAAACCCAGCGAGGCAAAGGTGGATTTGGTTCTACGGGACGAGCATAGAATAGGAAAGAAGGAATCTGATTGTCCATTGTTTTAGCATCAAAATCTCCTCGCAGACAGGCCTTATTACAGCAAATAGGTCTTTCTTTTCGTGTTTTGCCTGCAAAGGGAGAAGAAAAAATAGACTCTTCATTACCACCTCATCAACTGGTACAGCAGCTTTCCAAACAAAAAGCTCAAGAAGTCGCTTTACAAACTGACCCCAATGATCTGATTCTTGCTGCTGATACCATTGTGGTTCTGAATCATAAACTTTTGGGAAAACCAAAAGGGCATAAGGAAGCCAAACAAATGCTGCAGTTACTTTCCGGCCGAACTCACATCGTTTATACAGGCATTTGTCTTTTACAAGAAAACCGCTGTATCACAGATGTTGTGGAAACATCTGTTTCTTTTCGTACCCTTTCTGATGATGAAATTGATGCATATATAGAAAGTGGCGAGCCAATGGACAAAGCAGGCGCATATGGCATTCAAGGAAAAGGAGCTCTTTTTGTCTCCCAAATACAAGGGGATTTCTATGCTGTCATGGGGCTTCCTCTCTGCCGATTATCCCAATGGTTAACTCAATTTGGAATTTTTCCTTTTAATCGAACCCAGATGCAGGCAGATAAGGAGGAACTTATATGAAACGATTTTTGCGTCGTCGAGGTCTTTTGATTTTTTTCATTGCCCTTCTTTTGGTGATTGCATTAGGTGTTTGCTCTACGATTTTTCCCAGCCGCTTTCCCATATTATCCAATGCTTTTGGCACTGTCATTTCTCCTATTCAAAAAGGTATCACTGGTGCAGTCAATTGGGTAGAACAGATCTCTGACTACATTACAGAATTTGATACTTTAAAGGCAGAAAATGAATCTTTAAAATTGGAACTTGCCAAAATGGAAGGACAACTTCGAGAAGCAGAAATGAGCGAACAAGAAAACAAACGTTTTCGTTCTTTGCTGAATCTACAGGAAAAGCGCAAAGATTTTGTTTTTGAAGCTGCCACCATCGTTTCCTGGGGATCTTCAAACTGGTCTTCCACAATGACTCTCAGCAAAGGGTCTGCTAATGGCGTTGCAGTGGATAACTGTGTCATTACAGAATCTGGTGCACTTGTAGGTATTGTAAAAGAAGTAGGGCTCAACTGGTGTACTGTTATTACCGTCATTGATACAGATCTAGAAATTGGTGGTCAAATATTCCGAACAGGAGAAACAGCTGTTTTGGAAGGGGACTTCACTTTGATGACAGAAAATAGGCTAAAACTTTCCTATCTTCCAGAAGACAGCACCATTGCTTCTGGTGATTTGATTTTAACCTCTGGCAGAGGAGGAAACTATCCTTCTGGTCTTTTGGTGGGCCAAGTGGAAGAATTGAAAACAGATGTTTCCGGCATTACACAATATGCTATCATAACACCAGAAGTAAATTTAAATCAATTATCTCAAGTGTTTATTATTAAATCTTTTGAGATCAGTGAGTAAAGATCCATTTCCCAGGAAAGGAATATGTAATTATGGCAAAGCGAGACATCGTTTTTAAATGGATAACGTATGGAATTGTGCTACTTCTTGTTTGCCTACTTCAATTATTTATCGCAGATCGAATTTCTTTTTTCGGTGTACGTCCCATATTGCTGCCTTTGTGCGTTGTAACAATTGGCATCTTCGAAGGACCTCTAGGGGGTATTGGATTCGGTCTTGCCACAGGCATTCTCTCTCTGATCGCTATTTATCGCACTCCTATTCTTATTTTACTTTTTTTACCTTTGATGGGGATGATATCTGGTCTCATTTCTGAATATGTGATTCAAAGCCGGTTTTTAGGGTCTTTGCTTTGTTCTATGATCTGCTTTGTTTGCATAGAAGGATATCATATTCTTCCACGTCTTTTGATTGGTATTCCAATAGAACCTTTGTTCCGAATTGCATTGCCAGAGCTAGTCTATTCCGTACTCTGTCTTATCCCTGTATACTTTTTCTTTCATCTGGCACATCGCCGAATAGAACGGATTTATCATTGATACTGATTAACAACATTGAGGAATCATTATGGAAAATAAAACCATTCGCCGCCGTACCTTTCTTCTTATACTGGTTCTTTTTCTCTTCTTGATCTTTTTTTGTGTTGTTCTTTACAACATGCAAATCATACACGGAGCAGAAGCCTTGGCACGTTCCAGTATAAAAATTACAAATGCAGAAACAGTGGAAGCTGCCAGGGGTGAAATCAGAGACCGAAATGGCGTTCTTCTGGTCTCTGATGAAGCTCAATACAATGTTACTCTTACTCCTTCTTTGATGGGAGACGATCAGGAAAAAAACAAACAAATTCTCGATTTGGTTCAATTGTGTGAGACAAACGAATTATCCTATGATGACGGGCTTCCCCTTTCCTTCTCTGCTCCTTACGGAGATCGGAGCAGTACACTCACAACTGCTCAAAATACACGGTTTGAACAATATGCAAAAACCTTAGGTATGGACTCTATTCCCATTTCTATTGAACTTTTAGAGCGATTAAGAGAAGAATATCAGATTGACAGTTCCTACTCTAACGAAGAGGCACGAAAAATAGCAGGTATACGATATGAGCTAGACTTACGGAATCGTGAAATCACCCAGATAGGATACGTATTTGCTGAAGACGTCAATACAGACTTTATTGTAGCTGTCAAAGAAGCAGGGTATTTCGGAGTCAATATCAAAACCTCTTCTGTCCGAACATATCATACAACATACGCTGCCCACCTTCTTGGCAGGGTTGCCTCTATTGACAGTGACCAATGGCCAGAATACCAGGCTCTTGGATACCCTTTAAATGCTTTGGTTGGCAAGGATGGCGTGGAACTTGCTTTTGAATCTTATCTTCACGGCGTCAATGGCATCCGTTTAGCAGATACCAATTCTTCAGGAAAAATTGTCAATGAATCTTATTCCGTCTTACCACAGCCAGGGAAAAATGTTTCTTTAACTGTGGATATCCGTTTACAACAAACAGTAGAAGATTCCCTAAAGGATTTCGTTTCCCAAAGGGAAAATGCAACTGGAGCTGCAGGTGTTGTAATTGATGTCAATAATGGGGATGTGCTTGCTTTGGCATCCTATCCCACATTTGATCCATCTCAATATGGGGAACAATATTCCACCCTCTCTCAAGATGAAACAAAGCCATTGTTTAATCGTGCAACTCTTGGCACATATGCACCAGGCTCCACATTCAAAATGGTTACAGCAGTCGGCGCTCTAGAAGAAAAAATCATTACACCAAGTACGTTGATTAAAGATACCGGACGTTACACGTATTACCAAGATTATCAACCGATGTGTTGGATTTATCGCGAACGCCGTCAGACACATGGTACCATCAACGTATCCAAAGCTCTGGAAGTATCTTGTAACGTGTTCTTTTATGACATTGGACGCCGTCTCTCCATTGAAACCATCGATGAATATGCTCGTAAGTTTGGTCTTGGTCTATCTACTGGTATAGAAATCTCAGAAAAAAAGGGCATTCTAGCAGGACCAGAATATACAGAATCTTTAGGAAAAACTTGGATGCCTGGTTCTACACTAGCAGCTGCCATTGGCCAATCGGATCATTCTTTTACTCCGTTACAAATTTGCAATTATATTGCCACCCTTGCAAATGGTGGAACACGATATCAGGTTCATCTGCTTCATAAAGTCACATCCTATGATGATACTCAAATAGAGTACCAATATACACCGAAAGTAGAAGATGAACTTCATATTTCCGACAGTACCATGGAAGCAGTAAAAAAGGGCATGCTGGCCGTTACACAAAATGGAAGTGCTGCAAAATATTTTTCCGATTTTGGAATTGCTGTGTGTGCCAAAACAGGGTCTGCTCAAGTGAGCGAATCCAGCCAAAGTAATGCTATCTTTGTTTGCTTTGCTCCTTATGAAGACCCAGAAATTGCAGTGGCTCTGGTGGTAGAAAAAGGTGGCTCCGGATATGAACTGGGCGCAATTGCCAGAGATATTTTAGAAACATATTTCTATCCAGAAGAGACAGCTGATTCTTTACCATCAGAAGAAAATGTAACTTTGCCTTAACCCTATAAAAAAGGAGGATCTATTTGATTCCTGTATTTGATTCCCGCGATTTGCGTTGTAAATCGCCTTTTGGCGCATTGCCCTCTGGGCAATGCGCTTCCCTTTCTGTTTTCCCACCACGATCTTTTGGTTTTTCTCGTGTTATTTGTATTGCTTTTTATGAAACAACAGGGAAAACACAAGAAATTTCATTTTCTTGGAAAGGTCTTTCAGGCGCGCAAGATATTTTTTCTGGTGTCCTTCCTATCGACCAAACGTATATTGGCCTTATCTGGTATCATTTCCGCTTTGAAAAAATCAATGGTGATTCCATTTTTTATGGAGTCAATGGATTTTCTTATCAACCCACTTCCTATCAAATTACTGTGTATGAGCCCCTAAACGAAACGAGCGCATCCTGGTTTGGAGCAGGCGTTACTTATCAGATTTTTCCAGATCGTTTTTTTAGAACACCTTTAGATCTCCCTTCTCTACCTCATCGGATTCTTCATGAAAATTGGTCTGATCTTCCAGACTTCTTACCAGATGCAGAGGGAATCATTCGAAACTGTGACTTTTTTGGCGGTACCCTTTTAGGAATTCAGCGAAAATTACCTTATCTCAAATCCATCGGAATTGATACTATCTACCTCTGTCCTATTTTTCAGGCAGCAGAAAATCATCGCTATGGAGTGGGAGATTATGAAACCATTGACCCTATGCTAGGCACAGAATCTGATTTTAAACAGTTATGTCATGCTGTTCATGAAGCTGGTATGCACTTGATTTTAGATGGTGTATTTAGCCATACTGGTTTTGTCAGTCGGTACTTCAATGGCGATGGAAGCTATCACAGTTTAGGTGCTGCTCAGTCAAAGGATTCCCCCTATTATCCATGGTATCGCTTTTCCCACTATCCAGATCAATACGATTGCTGGTGGGGTATTTCTTCTCTGCCAGAAGTCAACGAACTGGAACCATCCTATCTTCATTACATTGTTGAAGGCAAAGAGAGCATCGTTCGTCGATGGTTGGAAAAGGGCGCCGATGGCTGGCGATTGGATGTGGCAGATGAATTGCCCGATGCATTCATCAAGGCACTCTATCAAGCGGTCAAAGAAACAAAACCAGACGCCATCGTTTTAGGTGAAGTCTGGGAAGATGGCTCCAACAAGATCAGTTATGGTCAGCGGCGGCGTTACCTTTTAGGTGGCCATCTGGATGGACTCATGAATTATCCTTTTCGAACCGCTTTGCTCACTTATTTGAAAGAAGAAGATGGAGAAGCTTTTTTAAACACCATGGAATCATTACGGGAACACTATCCTCCCCACGTATTTTACTCAGCTATGAATTTCCTGGGAACTCACGATACACCCCGCATACTAACCCTCTTAGGGACAGAAGACGCTGTAAACCATCTTTCTCGGGTAGATAAGAGTCAATACCGTCTTCATAAAAAAGACCGAGAAATCGCCGTCTCGCGTCTGAAATTAGCAGCTCTTATTTTATTTACGTTTCCTGGCTCTCCCACCATTTATTACGGAGATGAAGCGGGAATGGAAGGGTTTGAAGATCCTTTTAACCGCGCCACATTTCCCTGGGGCAAAGAAGATCAAACCATCATTTCCCTCTTTTCTTTTCTTTCTCATTTGCGTCACACTTATCAATCACTTCAAACAGGAACTATTTCTTACCATATCGCCAAGGGACCTCTTCTTTGCTTTTCCCGAGAAATAGAAATGGAATGTTTGATAACAGTTATCAATTGCGGAACCTCTCCCCAAACATTAACTTTACCTTGTTCTTCATCTTCTGTTTCTGATCTTTTATCTGGTTCTTCCTTCGTAGCTGAAGAGGGTCAGCTAACCCTTTCTCTGCCTCCTATGAGTGGAATGCTCCTTACAAATTTATAAAATAAAAAGAGATCATCTGCTTAATTGATGAGCAGATGATCTCTTTTTATATACTGGCATATCGTTTGCTCTCTGCAACTGCCAACGCATCACATCGATTATTTTTTGGATTTTCTGCATGACCTTTCACCCAATGGAAGGTGACCTGATGCTTTTGGAGCAAAGAAAGTAATCGTTCCCATAAATCAGGATTTAAAGCGCGCTCTTTCTTATTGCGCATCCAACCATTTTTCTGCCACCGTACAGCCCATCCTTTTTCAATGGCATTGATGACATATTGAGAATCGCTATACAGATCTACTTCACAGGGTGTTTTCAACGCTTCAAGGGCTGCAATAACCCCCATTAGCTCCATTCGATTATTTGTTGTTTCTTTTTCGCCGCCAGATAGTTCTTTTTCCAGACCACGATATTCTAAGATAGCACCCCATCCACCAGGACCAGGATTTCCAGAACAAGCACCATCGGTATAGATCGTTACATGTTTCATGTTTATCTCCTCCGGCTTACTGGATTATGCTTTCTCTTCGTTGCCCTCTTCCTCTGTTTCTTCTCGTTCTGTTCTTGCCAAAGAAATAACTTTTGATCCTTCTGCTACTCGCATTAAAATAACACCTTTCGTATTTCTTCCATACAAATTAACGTCTTTTGCTGCCATGCGAATAATGGTACCATCATCAGAAATAATCATAATATCATCGTCTTCATCTACAACCTTAACAGCCGCTACTTTTCCTGTCTTTTCTGTAATGGAATAATTTTGAAGGCCAAATCCACCTCTATGCTGAGGTTGACGATTTCCATCTGTCTCATCCTCTAAATTACCGCCTCTAAGATATTCTTCAATACTGGTCCGCTTTCCGTATCCGTTTTCTGTTACGGTAAGCAAAGCACCTTTCTTTCTTGCCCTGGCAGCGCCTATTACATAGTCTCCATCTCGCAAACGAATTCCTCGTACACCAACGGCATCACGGCCCATGACCCGGACATCCGTTTCTTTGAAACAGATAGCCATACCATCATGGGTTGCTAAAATAATATTTTGATTTCCATCTGTCTCACGAACAGAAATAAGCTCATCATTTTCTTCTAAATGAATGGCACGAATGCCTGACTTTCGAGCTGTATTGATAGAAGCCAATGTAATTCGTTTCACAGTTCCTGCCTTTGTAATCATGGTAAGATACTGATTTTCTGGAAATTCCCGTACATGAATCATCGTATTGACTTTTTCTCCTGGTTCAAGAGGTAAAATATTGACTAAGTTGGTTCCCTTCGCTGTCCGTCCTGCCTCTGGAATGAGATATCCTTTTTTTCGATGTACTTTGCCACGATTTGTAAAGAATAAAATATAGTCATGAGTCGACGCCACAAAGAGTGTTTCTACAAAATCTTCCTCTCTCGTCGTCATTGCTGTAATTCCCTTGCCACCTCTTTTTTGTGTTCTATAAGTAGAGGCAGGCATACGCTTAATATAGCCAGCATCTGTTAATGTATAGACGCAATCTTCCTCTTCGATCAAATCTTCAATGTCAATTTCATCTTCTACCGCTTCAATAACAGTCCGACGAGGATTGTTGTACTTTGCTTTGATTTCCAATAATTCTTCTTTTAATAATTCTTTCCGCAACTCATCTGATGCAAGAAGAGATTGATACCACTTGATTTTTTCCAAAAGTTCTTTATACTCTTGTTCAATTTTATCTCGTTCTAAACCTTGCAAACGTCTCAGTTGCATTTCCAAAATAGCTTGAGCTTGGACTTCTGAAAGGGAAAAACGATCCATCAGCCGCTCTTTTGCATCATCATAGCTAGTACGAATAATTTGAATCACTTCATCTATATGATCCACTGCAATACGCAGTCCTTCCAACAGATGAGCCCTTTCTTGCACTTTTCGTAGATCATATTTGGTACGCCGAACAATTACTTCCTGCTGATAAGCAATATATTCATCTAAAATATCACGCAAAGATAAAATTTTTGGCTGACTCTGATTGTCTACTAGTGCCAATAATACAACTGCAAATGTAATTTGCAGCTGTGTGGAATTAAACAAGCGATTCAAAACCACCTGTGGGTTGGCATCACGTTTTAATTCAATGACAATTCGCATACCTTCCCGGTCAGACTCATCTCGTAATCCAGAGATCCCTTCTAGTCTTTTATCTCTTACCTGTTCTGCAATATTTTCAATCAGTCTTGCTTTATTTACCTGATATGGGAGTTCTGTTACAATAATCCTCGTTCTATTTTGTCCAAACTCTTCCATTTCTGTTTGAGCTCGAACTTTGATTCTCCCTTTCCCAGTAGCATAAGCGGCTCGAATTCCTGCTCGTCCCATAATTCTACCATATGTTGGAAAATCTGGGCCTTTGATATGTTCCATCAAGTCATCCAATGTGGCATCAGGATGATCCAATACACATATGACAGCATCAATGGTCTCTCCCAGATTATGGGGTGGAATATTTGTCGTCATTCCCACTGCAATACCAGAAGAGCCATTCACTAATAAATTAGGGAATCGAGAAGGTAATACAATGGGTTCTTTTCGAGTTTCATCGAAGTTTGGCAAAAAGTCTACGGTTTCTTTGTCTATATCTCGCAACATTTCGTTGGAAATTTTTGCCATTCTTGCTTCTGTGTATCGGTATGCTGCTGCAGGATCGCCATCTACAGAACCAAAATTTCCCCGGCCTTCTACCAAGGGATATCGCATAGAAAAATCTTGTGCCAAACGTACCATGGCATCATAAACAGACTGATCACCGTGAGGATGATATTTTTTTAAGGTATCGCCTACCGTAGCAACAGATTTGGAAAATTTATTATTGGAAGTCAAGCCGCCTTCATACATGGTATAGAGAATACGGCGATGAACCGGTTTTAATCCATCTCGTACATCTGGCAAAGCACGCCCTACGATAACAGACATTGCATAGTCGATGTAAGCCGTCTGCATTTCTTTTTCCAGGTTGATTTCTACAATCGTTTGATCTGGAAAGGAAATATCTTTTGATTTTTCTTTCATTTCTTACACCTCCTAAATGTCCAAATTCATCACATATTTAGCATTTTGTTCAATATATTCTCGGCGCGGTTCTACTTTCTCTCCCATAAGCAATGTAAAAATTTCATCTGCTTTGACAGCATCATCTAGTGTAATACGCTTTAAAATGCGAGTTTCCGGATTCATCGTAGTATCCCATAATTCATGGAAATCCATTTCACCCAGACCTTTGTTTCTGGAAATTTCTACTTTTCCTCTACCATCTTCACCACGCATTTCAGCAGAAATACGATCCCTCTCTTTTTCATCAAAGGCATATCGAACTGTCTTTCCACGCTCTAATTTAAAGAGAGGAGGTTGGGCAGCATAAACATAACCACCTTCCACCAGTGGACGCATAAACCGGAAGAAAAATGTCAAAAGCAATGTGCGGATATGGGCTCCATCTACATCAGCATCTGCCATAATAATCACTTTATGATATCGTAGCTTACTAACATCGAATTCCTCTCCTATACCAGCACCTAAAGCCATAATAACCGGCGATAACTTATCATTGCCATACACCTTATCTGCTCTTGCCTTTTCTACATTGAGCATTTTTCCCCATAATGGCAAAATAGCCTGGAATCGAGAATCACGACCTTGCTTAGCTGATCCGCCAGCAGAGTCACCTTCTACAATATACAACTCTGTCAAAGATGGATCTCGTTCATTGCAGTCAGCCAATTTTCCTGGAAGTGTTAATCCTTCCAGCGCATTTTTCCGACGAATGTTTTCTCTGGCTTTTCGCGCTGCTTCTCTGGCTCTTGATGCAGTTAGCGCTTTTTCCAATATCGTACGACCTACTGTTGGATTTTCTTCTAAAAATGTTTCCAGCTTTTCCGATACTAGGTTATCAACTAAAGTGCGAATTTCTGAATTTCCCAGTTTTGCTTTTGTTTGTCCTTCAAACTGAGCCTCTACTAATTTAACAGAGATGATTGCTGTTAATCCTTCCCTACAATCTTCACCAGAAAGCTTTTCCTCGTTTTTTAAAAGTCCACTCTTTTTTCCATATTCGTTTAGGACACGTGTCATTGCCGATTTGAATCCAGTTTCATGCATTCCACCTTCTGATGTATGAATATTATTGGCAAATGACAAAATCATTTCATTATAACCATCTGTGTATTGAATGGCAATTTCAGCAGCAGAATCGTCTCGTTTTCCTGCAATATAGATCACTTCTTCATGAAGAGGTGTTTTATTACGGTTTATATATTGAACAAAGGAACGGATACCTCCTTCATAGTGCATCTCATCCCTTTTCTCCTGCCCTATTCGATTGTCAATGGTTAGTATTTTGAGTCCAGCATTTAAAAATGCTTGTTCTCGCATTCGGGTATGAAGAATATCGTATTGATACACCCAATCCTCAAAGATTTCTTTATCCGGCTGAAACATTACTTTTGTACCTGTCTTATCTGTTTCACCAATGATCTTCATCTCTTGAGTTACATGTCCCCGTGCAAATTTCATCTGATAACATTTTCCATCTTTGCAAACTTCTACTACCAACCACTCTGATAGAGCATTGACAACAGAAGCACCCACACCATGAAGACCTCCGGATACTTTATAGCCGCCGCCTCCAAACTTGCCTCCGGCATGTAGCACCGTATATACAACTTCCAGTGCAGGCTTTCCTGTAGCGTGTAAATCTACTGGAATACCACGACCATTGTCAATAACTGTTATGGATTCCCCTTCTTCAATAGAAACAATAATCTCATTACAGTAACCAGCCAGGGCTTCGTCGATGGCATTGTCTACAATTTCATAAACGAGATGATGCAGACCACTGGACGAAGTAGAACCAATATACATACCAGGCCGTTTCCGTACCGCCTCCAATCCTTCCAATACTTGGATTTGATCTGCACTATATTCTTGTTCTTTTTTAAATTGATCTGCCATGGATGTCCTCCCTTGTTTGATCAGACCAGTCACCGTCTGAAAAATGGCTTTCTGCTCGCTTTAATAATGTGCTAGGGGAAAGTTGTGACAAGTAAATAATGCTTTCCCCTTCTTGCATGCAAAGAACAAATGATTTTGGTAGTTCTTCGCTAATACTAATCACACGACCTGATTTTTCTGCCTCTTTTAGAAATTGCCGTGTCCAATAGGAACTTGTCGTGTTATCTAAGTCAAAAATACCTAATATGGATTGAAATGGTACTACAGTATTTTGCCCTAAATGTAAATACATACACACTACTCCTTTTCTTTTAAGACAGTCACACTGCATGAATCATACCGTGTTCAATCCGAAATTGTGAACCATTGATTTTTTCTGTTAAGGGTGTTGTTTGACAACTGGTAATGAAAACTTGCCCTTCTTTGATTTGGTGAAGTACAAACGATTGACGCTTTTCATCTAATTCACTCATAACATCATCCAAAAACAGGACTGGATACTCACCCCGATCCAAAAAATGAATTTCTCGCTCTGCCAATTTCAGAGACAATGCAGCTGTACGAACTTGTCCTTGAGAACCATAGGACTTTAATGGTTGACCTGAAAGAAAAACGGTAAAATCATCTTTGTGAGGTCCGGATAAACATGACTTAGATGCCAATTCTCCATGATAATGGGTCTTTTGATGTTCCAAAAGCCAATGATAGATTTCTTCTACTGGAGCTGTGGGGTCTTGTACTGTGGAAACTGTTTTATATTCCAGATGAGGCAATTCTACCCCACCAGAACAGGCATTGTGATAAGAGGAAAATAAAACTGCCAATTTTTTTAAATATTGAGCTCGATAAAAAATCAAAACAGCTCCATGTCGGGCCATATCAAGATTAAACGTTTCCAATAAGGCGAGAAGAGAAGGTTTCTGTTCCCAATCTCTTAATATTCTTGTTTTGTGTTCATAAAGTCGATGAAATTGTGACAATGCTTCTGCATATCTTGGACGAAGTTGACATAAACTTTGATCCAAAAACCGCCGCCGGGCAGAAGCTCCAGCCCAAATGATGGATAGGTCTTCTGGTGAAAATAAAACCGTGCGTAGAACATCAGAAAGAAATGATGCTGTTTTTTGCTTAACACCACCAATTAAAATTTTCCGGCGGCCGTATCGAGATAAGATAATTTCAATAGAAAATAATCGATTTCTAGACCAAACTGTTGCATTGATTTCCGCCTTTTCCTGGCCAAATTGAATCAGTTCTTTATCTCCTCGGGTACGATGAGATTTTGCACAGGATAGATAAGAAGCTGCTTCTAAAAGATTTGTTTTTCCTTGAGCATTTTCTCCAAAAATAAGGTTACAATGATTAGAAAAATGGGCATCAGCCTCATTATAATTTCGAAAATGAGAGAGAGAAATGGTTTGAATCTCCATTTCTTTAACCGCCCGCTTTTAACCGTACTGGTAATACCATATAGAGAAAATGCTCATCATCCTCTTCTTCAGGAAGAATGAAACAAGGAGAAACGCTGGTGTTTAACTTAATTCTAATGGTATCTGCGGGTACAGACTTAAGAACGTCTAACAAAAATCGGTTGTTGAAACCAATTTCCAAATTTGTTCCATCTCCTTCTATGGGACAGATATCTGAAGCGCTTCCAATGGCAGTGTTTGTTTTAATCAAAAGAGATTGATTGCCAAATGTGCAGCGTAGTGGACTTTTCAGTTTTTCATTGATGATTAAAGAAACACGATCTACACTTTTTAACAGTTCTTTTGCATCTGCCTTTAGAGAGATAGGATGATGGTTGGATATAGCTTGATGATAGTTGAGAAAATCACCTTCTAACCTTCGGGATAAAAGTGTGGTATCTCCTATTTGAAAGGTTACATGTCTGTTTCCTAATGAAATGATAACCATTTCTTCTTTATCTGAAGCAATTTTTTCAACTTCAGATAAGGCAGATCCAGGAACAACGAAAGAATAAGCAGAATCACTATCTTGCACTTTAACAGGTTCTTTCCGTAGAGCGAGACGATAACCATCTACAGAGACAAGCGTGAGTTGATTGTCTTTTATGTCAAAAAGGGATCCTGTATGGATAGGTTTGCTCTCATCATGGCTGACAGCAAATAAAGTTTCAGAAATCATATGTTTGAGTGTGGATTCAGGAATGGATAAAGTATGGAGCTGTTCAACGGCAGGTAATTCTGGAAAATCGTCTGGGGATATGCTGTTGATAGTAAAGTGAGCGGATAAGCAGGAAATGGTGATGATTTCATTTTCTAAGGAAAAGAAAACAGTATCATCGGGGAGACGGCGAATGATTTCAACAAAAAGGCGTGCGTTAACGACAGTAGTCCCGGGGTGGTCAATCAATGCGGGGCAGAAAGTTTGAATTCCGGTTTCTAGATTGTATCCTGTTATTTTTAAGGAATCAGTAGCTTGAATAAAAAGACCTTCAAGAGCAGGAATCGTGCTTTTTGTGGAAACTGCTCTGGAAGCAGTAAGAATGGAATTTAGAAGAATGGCTTTTTCACAGGAGAATTTCATAGGGGCCTCCTTAATTAAAGAGTAAAAGTGGGAGTATAAGAAAAAAGAAAGGATAAAATAGTAAAAGAAGTAGTAGGCAAAGTGGAATGTGGAAACATGGGAAAAAAGGTTGAAATGCAAGGGTAAATTTATCCACATGAGGATGAAAGCTTTTCCACAGAGAAGGATGTACTGCGGAGGGTAAGAGTGTTTTCCACATGAAGATGTCCACATGTTAATATAATGTGGAAGGATTTAGTAGTTGTGGGCGTTGATATTTGCTGTAATATCTTTTACGACTTCTGAAATTTGAGAGTTTGTTTTGAGCATTTCTTCTATGCGTGATATGGAATGCATTGCCGTGGTATGGTCTCTGCCATTGAATTCTTTTCCTATGTCAGAGAGAGATAGATTTGTCATTCGTCGAATTAAATACATTGCAATTTGTCTGGCAAGGACAGTGGTTCGATTGCGTTGTTGACCACGTAAGTCTTTGTTTTCCAAATTGTAGAATTTACAGACTTCGTCGATGATTAGAGAGGCAGATGGAAGAAGATCGGATTGATCTTTGAACATGTCTCTGACAGCGCGAGATACCGTATTAACATTGATGCTATCATCCATAAGATCACGAAATGCTAATATTTTATTGACGGTTCCTTCAATTTGACGGACATTAGCCGTTACATTTTCTGCTATGTATTCTAGCACAGCATCAGGCAAGTCCATTCCCAGTCGAATGGCTTTTGTTTTTATGATAGCAAGACGAGTTTCATAGTCAGGTGGCTGAACATCTGCCAACAGGCCCCACTCAAACCGAGTTTTTAGACGATCTTCTAATCGTGTCATTTCTTTTGGGGGTCGATCCGAAGTGAGGACGATCTGTTTTTTTTCTTCATACAGACAATTGAAGGTGTGAAAAAATTCTTCTTGTGTTTGCACTTTGCCTGCAATGAACTGAATATCGTCTACCAAGAATAGATTTGCTTGTCGATATTTATCTCGAAATTCTGCATTTTTCCCTTCACGAATGGACTTGACCAATTCGTTGGTAAAATCGTCTCCTTTTACATAGACAATTTTATAGTCTGGATGATTTTTTTTAACAGTATGTGCGATAGCGTGAAGCAGGTGGGTTTTCCCGAGGCCTGATTCTCCATAGATAAACAATGGATTATAGGTTTGAGCAGGATGATCTGCCACGGAACGAGCAGCAGCATGGGCAAATTTATTGGAACTACCTACAATGAAATTTTCAAATGTATATTCATCTTTTACAATCATTGGTTGGGTGGATAGATGTTCTTCATTACGTTGTTGCATTTCTAGTTCACCCAGAACTTGCACTTCAAAATCTGCAGAAAACAACTCATGTAATGCGTCTTTTAAAAGGGGGATGTATCGTCTTGTAATGATTTCTCGTTTATATTCTGAAGGGGTATACAAAAGGAGGGCCGTATCTGTTATATCCACTGGAACGGTATCATCAAACCAGGTGGTAATTGTAGTGGATGTCAACTGCGGCTCCAAAATTTCCATGATTTTTTTCCATACATCAAAAGATGAATTCATAACATCAGACCTCGCCTTTATCCTTTTCCGTGATGATAATTTTACATTTCATTATATCAAAATTTTGAATAAGACGCAACGATTTTTCCACATATCCACAGTTAAGACGGTGGAAAACCCAAAGAAAATTACCAGATCTTTCT
The DNA here is from genome assembly GCA_963929765.1 of Clostridia bacterium. Lineage (GTDB taxonomy): Bacteria > Bacillota > Clostridia > Oscillospirales > Oscillospiraceae > RGIG529. The sequence goes on from CAWVKD010000056.1 coordinate 26,746, forward strand.
TGAGTATTCCACCATTTGACAAATATTTTTGATTTTTTCAATCTATGATTATTGTGGGTCTTTGCGTTTTTATCTTTTTATTGGTACCGACTTAAACAGACAAAGGTACGCCCTTTGCGAGATTGTCCTCCTATGTGTGAAACGATGCATTTTCCAATGCCTCGAATAGAGAAGATATCACCTTGTTTGATAGATTGTTCTGGTTTATTGCAGATTTTATAATTGAGAGATACATTACCTGCAGTGATTTGTAGGGAAGCTTTGGTCCGGCTTATGGAAAATCCAAGAGCGCAAACAGCATCCAAACGTAAGCTGGAAACAGTGTCTGTTATTTCTTGTGTAAGTTGAATTGGTGGCGTAATATTGGATAGAGAACATGGGAAACACTGAATTTTAGCTCGTCCGACTTGATGCATATTTTCCAGAAGAAAGAGTTGTAATTCTCTTTGTATCAATATCGTGCAATTGAAATCAGATATTAAAATATCTCCTACCTTTTCCCTGGAAATTCCCGTTCCCAAAATGGAACCTAAAAAGTCCCGGTGAGTTAAGGCAATCTCTTTGGGAAGCTTTATTTGAATTGCCCCAATGGGGCAATTTGTGTTGATTGGATCTATGATGTCTGTCTCATAGTCCGGAAGAAAAAAGAGCATTTTTCGTTCTGCTTCTGGATACCCTCCAAAAAAACAGTAATGATCATAGTCATGATAACCCTTCAAAAGCGTCTGGGCTAACATTTGTAACCTTGGGCTGAGAAAAGGTGTGTGTGTAGGTATATTACGTTTGCGACAGGCTTCTGCTTTATCTAGTATATGGGAGAGCATGATTTGTTCGTCTTTTTCTTTTGTTAGATGAGAAATGGTAGTATTCATTGTTCAAACCCCATGGTCTGTAAAAGAGATCGGGTAATACGTCCTGTGATACCCCAAATAACATGTTCTTTATATTCATAAATAGGAACTTCTGCCCGACCAGGTGCAAACGAGTATCCCTCTGTGAATCGAATTTTTTCATAGGGAAAATCATCTTTGACATCAGGGATCATTTGATATTCATATACAAAGGGAGGGTGATCAATGAGATACTCAAGAGGTACGAGAAATACCTCTTTTACTTCTGATTTGTTACATACAATAGACTGATAAGAGTCTTGGGAGATAATGCCTAAAAAAGGATACATGACAAAAACACCTTGATGGTGCATATAATCCAGTGGTCCCAATAGCTGTATCTCTTTGGGAGAAATACCCAATTCTTCTTTTGTTTCTCGAAGAGCACCTTCTTCTGGTGTTTCCCCTGGTTCCAATTTTCCTCCTGGAAAACACACTTCTCCAGGCTGACGACGCAGACTTTCTGCTCGAACTTCATAGAGCAGATGAAGTTTTCCGTTTTGTTCAACCAAAGGAGCCAAAACAGCATATGCATGACGAATACCGATCACTGAAGGACGTCGGTTTTTCATGAGTTGTTCCAATGTTTGAAGGTTCATAGATACATTTCCTCCTGATTTATATGAGCATCTGTTGTACTTCATATAGTTTGGCATAAATTCCACCGGCACGAATCAGTGTTTCGTGGTTTCCTTGCTCTGCGATTCCATCGTCTTCTATAACGATAATTTCTTGGGCGCTACGAATGGTGGAAAGTCGATGGGCAATCATAATCGTAGTGCGGCCTTGGGATAGTTTTTCCAGTGCTGTTTGGATTCTCAATTCTGTAACACTATCCAAAGCAGATGTAGCTTCATCCAAAATCAAAATAGGCGGGTTTTTCAAAAAAACCCGGGCAATGGCAATTCGTTGTTTTTGTCCTCCAGATAGCATAATGCCCCGTTCACCTACATATGTTTCATATCCATTTGGCATTTTCATAATGTCATCGTGAATTTCGGCTCGTTTGGCTGCCTCGATTACTTCTTCCATAGAAGCATCCAGTTTACCATACCGAATGTTTTCTAAAATGGTATCAGCAAAGAGAAATACATCTTGCTGTACAATGCCAATATTTTGGCGAAGAGACAATTGGGTAACATCCCGTATGTCATAATCATCAACGTATATGGTACCTTCTGTTGCTTCATAAAATCTGGGAATTAATTGACACAGGGTGCTTTTACCTCCTCCAGATGGTCCTACCACCGCTAAGGTTTCTCCTGCTGCAATTGTAAGATTTACGTGAGAAAGAACTTGATTGATTCCATCATAAGAAAAAGACACATTTTCAAATCGGATCTTTCCCTTTGCCCTTCCCATGGAAATGGCGTTTTCTTTGTCTGTAATTTGAGGATCTGTACGCATCAGTTCTAGAAATCGTTGAAATCCAGCGGTACCAGCAGTGAGCTGTTCGATCAAAGCCATAATCTGGCGAATCGGATTTAAAAATGCAGAGATATATAAAGTAAATGTAATCAATTCTACAGTATCAAATCTACCTTGCATAATCAAAAGCCCGCCAAACATGATGACCACGATATTGATGAAAGATAGGAAAAAATCCTGAGAAGCGTGGAATAACCCCATGGCTTTATAAAATTCACCTTTTGCGCCAACATAAAGTTGATTGGAAGCATGGAATTTTTCTTGTTCTTTGTTTTCATTGGCAAAAGCTTTGGCTGTGCGCATCCCGGAAATAGAGGATTCCATTTCGTTGTTGATCCCTGCCAGCCGTTCTTTTACCCGAAGGGACGAACGGTTCATCCTTTTCCTCATCCGGACAATTAGTGTTATGACGATAGGAAAGACCAAAGTGATAACAAGAGCCAACCGCCACTGAATGGCAAACATAACAGCGAGTCCACCTAAGATAGAGGCAGCGCTGGAGATCAACTGTTCTGGACCATGGTGAGATAGTTCGGAAATCTCGAATAAATCGCCAGTAACTCGGTTCATTAATTGACCAGTGCGGTTTTGATCAAAAAACCCAAAAGATAGCGTTTGCATGTGACGAAACAGGTCATCCCGGATATCAGCCTCAAATCGAACCCCTAGTACATGCCCCTTACAAGAAACAATATACGAAAAGATCGATCTTAGAAATTGAATGAAAATCATGCTGCTCATAATAAGAAAAAAAGCAAGGAACAATCGACTGGGTAAGAGATTTTGCAGGGAGTACCGAGTGACCAAAGGAAAAATCAAGTCCAGTAAAGCTGCCATGATAGCACAAAACAAATCAAGAGCCAGAAGTCGCTTGTGGGGAGCATAGTAAGATAAAAAAATGCGGATGGGTTTGGTGTGTTTCATTTGTTCTCGTGTCATAAGATCCTCCTTTCTTTAAATGCAGGTTATACCCATTATGTCATTTTACGAAATCCATCCACTACCTATGATACGATCTTCCTGATAAAATACAGCCATTTGTCCTGGTGTAGGTGCCCGTGCTGGACTCAAAAGAGAAAGACGTATTACATTGTTTTCGGGAAAGAGGACTGCGGAAAGCATCTGCTTTGTGTGCCGCAGTTTTACTTGTACATCCAAAGGATGATCAGGAGGGTCGATACCCAGCCAGTTGGGGTCTTTGCAAAATACTTCTGATGAGGTCAGTCCATCTCCATCCGAAAGGGTGATTTCATTGGTTTTGGGATCGATGCGAGAAACGAATACTCTCCGACCTAAGGAAATGTTCAATCCTCGCCGTTGCCCCAAAGTATACCGATGGATACCTTTGTGAATACCTAAAATATGACCTTGAGCATCGATGAAATTTCCAGGAGGAGGCGTGACGCCTTGGCGCTCGATCCAAGCGGCATAATCTCCATCAGGAATGAAGCAAATATCCATACTGTCTGGCTTTTGCGCTATAGAGAAACCAAGAGTCTTTGCGATAGAACGAACCTGACTTTTTTCATAAGAACCCAATGGAAAAAGAATGCGGGACAGCATGGATTCAGGTAAACGTGCCAAAAGATAGGCTTGGTCATTTTTTGTTTTACCTTGGCGCAATGCATATCGATGATTGGGTTCTTGGGTGATTCTGGCATAGTGACCTGTTGCAACAAAAGAAGCACCTATTTCATCAGCCAAAGAAAAAAGAGCAGGAAATTTGACAAGGGGATTGCATAGAGCACAGGGAATGGGTGTACGTCCTGTTTGGTATGCCTCGATAAAAGGCCTGCATACCAAAGCGTTTAGCGGTTCTTCAATAGATCGAACCATAAAGGGGAGATGAAGAGCTTGGGCAATAGCTTCTGCATCCTTCTGTGAGTTTTCTTCTTCTCCACCAATATCCAAATAAAGACAGTGAACATCATATTCTTTTTGCAGCAGAGCAGCTGCTACTGCAGAATCCACTCCACCGGAAAGTCCTAAAACCACGCGTTGCTTCATAGATCATCCTCCACCATAGCAATAGCCCGTACTGGCGCACCGTCTGATTTTTCAAACAGAAGGGGAAGGGCATAAAATAGGCAATGCTGCCCAATATGATCCAAGCCAGTCAAATTTTCCACAATGACAAGACCTGCTTCCAACAAAATCCGATGATTTGGATATGTTGTTGTTTCAAAGGAATCGATAGATAGAGTATCAATTCCAACACCTTTGATTCCCATTTCTATCAATTGTTTTAAAACATCTGAATCTGGGACAGGAAAGTGATGAAAATAGGCATCATTTCCAAAAAAACGATCCCATCCGGTGTGAAATAACACAAAGTCGACTTTTTTTATTTCCTTCAGATAAGGAAAAAGATGAGAAAGAGAAATGACATTTCCTGTAGGAATATTTGTGCAATCAATCACAACCGCATGACCCCAAAATCGATTCACTGATAAAGAATCAAGAGATGGGGCATTTTTAAAAAAATGAAAAGGTGCATCCATGTGTGTCCCTGCATGGGAGGTAAATTGAAGAAAAGTTTCCCGAAAACCATCCTTTTCCCATGTGGCAACAGGGGAAAAGGATGGTTTTTCACATCCAGGATAGATAGAAATGTGAGGGGTAAGGGTATGTGTCAAATCAATGGCTTTCATCATCGTTTTCCTTCTGATTGATGCTCTAAAAAGATCATCAATGCTGTAATATCCGCAGGAGAGACGCCGGAGATGCGGGATGCCTGTCCTAAATTGAGAGGACGAATTTTCTGTAATTTCTGGCGTGCTTCCAAACGCAATCCTTGCATATTCAAATAGTCCAAATCATTGGGAAGGAGATGGGACTCCATCCGTTGAAATTCTTCCAATTGTCGGGTCTGTCGTTTGATATACCCTTCGTATTTTACCGTAATTTCCACCTGTTCGGTTATATCTTGAGGTAAGTCAACCCGTGTTTTGTCAAATGGTTTCAGATCTTGATACGTTACTCTCGGCCTACGCAGCAAATCGATCAATCGGGCACTGGTTTTTACAGGAGGTTCTCCCCGTGTGTTTAACAGAGAATTCAATGCTGAAGAAGATGAAACTCCTGTTTTTTCTAATCGGCGAATTTCTTCGTCTACTGCTTTATATTTTTTTAAAACGGCATCATATCGTTCTTTGGGAACAAGGCCAATTTCATAACCGATAGGAACCATTCGGATATCGGCATTGTCCTGACGGTGCAATAACCGATATTCTGTTCGAGCAGTCATCATTCGGTAAGGCTCATTGGTACCTTTTGTGACCAGGTCGTCAATCAGTGCTCCAATATATCCTTGACTCCGGTCAATGATCATAGGTGGACGACCCAAAAGTTGAAGAGCTGCATTAACGCCTGCTACAAAACCCTGTACTGCAGCTTCTTCGTAACCGGAAGATCCATTGAACTGGCCCGCGCCATACAGCCTTTTCACTTGTTTATGTTCCAAAGTAGGAAGCAGTTCCAACGGATCGACACAGTCATATTCAATAGCATAGGCAGGCCGAGTCATTTCTGCATGTTCCAGTCCCGGAAGGGTATGGAGCATTTGAATTTGGACATCTTCTGGGAGAGAAGAGGAAAATCCTTGAATATATAATTCCTCTGTTTCCAAACCCATCGGTTCTACAAAGAGCTGATGGCGGGGTTTATCAGAAAACCGAACCACTTTATCTTCAATGGAAGGACAGTATCGAGGACCGATACCATCAATCAAACCGGAGAAAAGAGGGGAGCGGTCCAAATTGGCTCGAATGACACGATGGGTTTCTTCATTGGTATAAATCAAATAACAAATGGCCTGATTTTTTAAAGGTGTCTTTGTTTCAAAAGAAAAAGGAATAGGCTGTTCATCTCCTGGTTGAGGTTCCATTTTAGAAAAATCCACGGAACGAGCATTCACTCTGGGTGGTGTGCCGGTTTTGAACCGACGCAAAGTGAGACCAAGATTTTTCAAACAAGAAGAAAGACCAACAGAGGCAAACATACCATCTGGTCCACCTTCTCGGGTAACTTCTCCTATGATAGTTCGTCCTTTTAAATAGGTGCCGGAACAGACGATAGCTGCCTTTACTTGATATGTTGCGCCTGTCTGTGTTCGAACACCGGAAACAACACCATTTTCTGTTAAAATTTCCGTTACTTCTGCCTGCTTGACATCCAAATGAGGCTGCAGTTCTAAGGTGTGCTTCATGATTTTTTGATATTCTCGTCGGTCTGCCTGTGCGCGAAGAGAATGAACAGCAGGACCTTTTCCACGGTTTAGTACGCGGTATTGAATACAGGCTCGGTCAGCTGCTTTTCCCATTTCACCCCCCAAAGCGTCCAGTTCTCGTACCAGATGGCCTTTCCCAGTACCGCCGATGGCGGGGTTACATGGCATGTTGCCTACAGCGTCTAAATTAATCGTAAAACATACAGTTTTAAGGCCTAGGCGGGCAGAGGCCAAAGCTGCTTCAATACCAGCATGCCCGGCACCAATGACTGCTACGTCATACGTTCCTGCATGAAATTCCATGTGATGAGCATCCTCCCTTTGTATCTAAATTACAGTCAAATAACAATTTGCATGAAACATTATGATGGGTTTAACACAATAACCGGTATATGGGGGCGGTTGAACAGGCGAAATGAATTTCCTACATTGCCAAGACCACGAGATACCACCAGCTGGCTATTGTCTAAGGAATAGAGGCCATTGGTATAGGTTGGAAACCAATTTTGCTCTGTTCCCACCAGACCATCTGTAAAAGGAAGACGAATGATTCCGCCATGACCATGGCCAGATAGAACAAGGTCAAAACCGCAGGAAGCATATTCTGGGAACCGATTGTTTCGATGTGCTAACAAAATTGAAAATCCATCCTCTTCCTGCTCTATGAGTTCCTGGTAAAGTTCTTCCGGTGTCTTTTGATCGGCAGGTCCATTGGGATCGTCTACGCCACAGAGGAAGATAGAGGATCCGTTCTGTTCAATAGTAACATACGTATTGCGCAGTGGGGAAACGCCATTTTCCTCTAATAGAGAAAATAATTTGTTCATTTCTCGTACAGCCCATTCATGATTCCCTGTTACATAATAAGTAGGTGCAATTTGAGATAAGCCTCTTGCCAGAGAAGTGAGGCTGGAAAGCTGTTCCTTATCATCAATGATATCCCCAGTATAAACAATGAGATCCGGTTTGGCTTGTTGCACTGCCTGAATGAGAGTTTCATTGTTTTTTCCAAATTCTTTTCCGTGTCCATCTGAAAGTAAAACAATACGATATCCGGAAAAAGCCTCTGGGATGCGAGAAGAAGAAACAGAAATTTCTGAAGTATCCAATCGATTATTTTGATCCAGCATAAACCAGGTGAGAGCTAGAGCCACAAAGAAAAGCAGTAGGACTGTACGAAGAGGATGACGTTTCCTTTTTTTGATAGAACTCATAATATAAATCCTTTCTATGAAATTTTTTTAGTATATCATAAAAAAGATAAAAAGAAAAGAACCCCACGACTTTGTCGTGGGGGCACTTGTTTTATTCTGGTTTGACTTGTTTATCTCGAAGAAAGATATGTTTGATATGAGGAGAGTTGGTTTGACGGACATCAATTTCAAATCGATCCAATGATTTCATTAATTGGGTAAGCTTTTGAAAACCATAATTACGGGGGTCAAAATCAGGTTGTTTTTTCAAAAGAAGATTACCCAGCTCTCCCATAAATGCATATCCATCTTCATCTGCAATGTCTGCAACAGAAGAGGCAATCAGCTGTACCATTTCATCTGGTATATGAAATGGGGCATCTAATTCACTGTGGCTATGATTGGCCTCTGATGTTTGCTCTGTTTTCTTTTTGGATTTGGATTTGGTTCTGGTTTGCAAAAGATCTTTTTCTGCTGCTGCTCGAATAATTTCTACATAAATAAATTTATCACATGCGACAATAAAGGGCATAGGGGTCTTTTTTTCACCGATACCGATGACTTTCATTCCCGCTTCTCGTAATCGAGTAGCTAATCTGGTAAAATCACTGTCGCTGGAGACAATGCAAAACCCATCGGTTTTGCTGGTATACAAAATATCCATAGCGTCAATGATCATAGCAGAGTCTGTGGCATTTTTTCCAGTAGTATATGCGTATTGCTGAATGGGTGTAATGGCATTTTCTAAAAGAATATTTTTCCAACTTGCTAGATTGGGTGTGGTCCAATCGCCATATATTCGTTTGATGGTGGGTGTACCATAAACCGCGATTTCAGCCATAACATCTTTAATGCTGTTTCGAGGTGCATTGTCAGCATCGATAAGAACAGCAAGACGCAGATTGGTAAGTTGAGACATAAATCATATCTCCTCCTTATCCTATTCATCATGGTTTCATAGGACGAAGTCGCATTTATCTTCCATCCTAAACCGTTTCAAACCATCTTTGCACAGGCAAAGTTCCCCCAAATGGTTAGTTATCATAGTTAAACAGACAGACACAGAATAAGGTTAGAAGACAAATTCATTTTAATACTATTGTATAAAATGGAATGCTATTTGTCAATCAAAGCCTAGGGAGAGTCTGTTTTTTCTTTCTTTTTAGGCAAAGAGTCCTTGTTTCTTTCCAAGATTGTGGTTGACATGGGTAAAAAATATACTGTATAATAACCTTTGCACTTGCAATAGCCGGAGATGCTTTGCTATCTGTATGATTTTAAGAAAATGTTCCTATTTTCGGTTCAAATGCGGTTTTATCCGGGTTTGCCACAATAGTGCATACGATTTTAAAATGGGAGGTGTGACAGATGCTGCGCACATATCAACCGAAGAAACGCCAGCGCTCCAAAGAGCATGGTTTCCGCAAGAGAATGGCCACTAGAAATGGACGCCGGGTTTTAGCCCGTAGACGTTCTAAAGGAAGAGCTCGTCTGACCCACTAATCCTTTTCGGTTGCCGGCGGGGCAGCGTACCGCCGCCCCGCCGAGCGAGCGTTTTTTGATTTTTGTTGGGCAGCGTAGCTGTAACAAAGAAAAACGAGGTCTTGTATTTGGAGTATTCACAGTCTCTCAAAAAAAACCATGAATTTCGTAGGCTATATAGCAAAGGGAAAAGCGCAGTCTCTCCTATTTTGGTCCTTTATTGTAAAAAAAATGGGCGCGGTGTGAACCGAATTGGAATCACAGTGGGTGGTAAAATAGGAAATGCTGTAAAGCGAAATTGGATTCGCCGCCGCTTGCGAGAGTGTTATCGGGTTAACGAAGCGCGTTTTGCTGTGGGATACGATTTGATTTTGGTAGCGCGGGTGCGTACAGGGTTTGCAAAATACAAACAGATGGAAGACCATCTCATCCGTTTGGCAGGGCGCCTGGGCCTTTTGAAACAGGAGGGTATATGAAAAAGATTTTAATGGAACTTATTTCATTTTACCGAAAACAGATTTCACCTTTTCGGCCTCCCTGTTGCCGGTTTATTCCCACTTGTTCAGCATATGCATTGGAAGCTATTGAACGGTATGGCGCTATAAAAGGAGGATTTCTTGCGTTGAAACGCGTTTTGAAATGCCATCCATTTCATGAAGGAGGATATGATCCGGTACCATGATGATCAGTTTGGAGGCTGTCTATGGGTATATTTAATACGATTATCACAACGCCGTTTTCCTGGGTTCTTTTAACTTTATATAATTTTTGCCATAGTTACGGATTAGCTTTGATTTTATTTTCTCTTATTGTTAAACTGATCCTATTGCCTTTTTCTGTTAAAAGTAAAAAAAATATGGTTAAAATGGGGCGGCTTTCCCCAAAGCTAAAGGCTTTGGAAAAACAATACAAAAATGATCGAAACAAGTATGCAGAAGAGACGCAGAAATTATACCGGCAATATGGTATTAACCCTATGAGCGGTTGCTTATGGAGTATTTTACCTTTGCCTATTATGTTAGGTCTCTATGGCGTTGTTCGTCGGCCACTCACCAATTTGATGAAGCTAACAGCAGAACAGATCAGCACAGTAGTGGCTACATTAACGTCTTTGGGTGTTACAGTTGGAGATAGTACATCCACATATGGTGAAATTGCTTTGGCACAGCAAATTTCCAATCATTTACCGGAAGTACAAGCTGTTGTTCCAAATGTGTTTGCGATTAACTATAATTTCCTGGGAATTGATCTGTCTGCACAGCCTAGTTTTGATTTTTTCTCTACAGGAGTATGGACCTGGGCGTCAATTGGTTTGTTTCTATTGCCGTTTATTTCAGGCCTTGCGTCCTTTTTTTCCATGCGAGTAGCAACAAAAACCAATGCCAATCCTAATGATAACGGAGAAAAGTCAGTTGCAGATAAGACAAGTCAAAAAATGAGTTGGTTTATGCCGCTGATTTCTATTTACATTGGCTTTGTCATGCCAGCTGGCCTTTGTGTTTACTGGATTATGAACAGTGTCTTCGGGATTATCCAGGAACTGGTTTTGGGAAAAATTATTGGCAAAAAGTTGGACAAAGAAGAGGAAGAGAGGAAGAAGCAAGAGGCTATTTTGGCAGCAGAAGAAAAGAAAAAGAGAGCAGAAGCTGCTGCTCGGAAATACTCTGGAAAAGGACAAAAGCACAAGCCAAAACGGGAAGCAACGCATGAAAAAGGTCAAATTGGAGATAGGCCGTATGCCAGAGGACGATCTTATAATGCAGAACGATTTGGAGGAGAAGCATCGTCCGACTCGTCATCAGAACAAAAGACAGAGCCAGACGAAGAGCAACCTCTGCAAAACGAATAGATAGGAGAGCGTTATGAACCACTGGATCGAAGTGACCGGTAAAACAGAAGAGGAAGCCATAGCTACTGCTCTTAAACAGTTGGGACTGGAACGAGATGAAGTCTCTGTAGAGCTTTTGGAGCGGGCAAAGTCTGGGTTTCTTGGCATTGGGGGTTCACCTGCAAAGATCCGTGTGACATATATGGTGGAACAAAGCCGAAAAGAAAAAATTGAAACATTTTTAAAAGGACTTTTAGAGAGGCTCCATTCTGAAGCAGTTCCTCGTGTAGAAGAAACTCCAGAAGGAAATTTCAAAGTTGTTTTGGAGGGGCCTCATCTAGGTGCATTGATTGGCCGTCGTGGAGAAACGTTGGATGCTATTCAGCAGATTACCAATTACACTGTAAATCGTGGAGAAGAAAAACGAGTTAAAATCCACATTGATGCAGAAAATTACAGAAAGAAACGAGAGGAATCTCTGCAACGTCTGGCTGTAAAAGTAGCAGAAAAAGTTTTGAAGTATCGAAAAAATGTAATGCTGGAACCTATGAATGCATATGAGCGCCATGTCATTCATACAGCACTTCAAGACTGGGACGATATTACTACGTATTCCACGGGGACAGAGCCAAACCGCCGTATTGTTGTAGCTATGAGTAAAGGTGGTTCAAAAAAATAAAGCAAAAAAAGAGAGAGCGTCAAGAAGAAAGGCCATGACGCTCTCTTTTTATTGCTTTTATTTTGATGAGGCATCATATAAAAATTCCAATTATTTCAAAAATAAAAAGATATTCTATTGGAAAAAATTTGATCCTTTGCTATACTGATGAAAAATGGAATAAGGAGGAAATGGTGGTTTATGAAAAAAAGGATCGTCAATATAGGATTGGTATTTATGATGTGCTTATCTTTGCTCCAAATAACAGCATTTGGGGAAGATCAAATACCTACTTTTTCTGATGTCAGAGAAGGGGATTGGTTCGTTGAGGATGTGGCATATACTTATCAAAATGGATTGATGAACGGCATTGGAAACAGCCTGTTTGCGCCCGATGCTTCTGCAACACGAGGAACTATTGTGACCATTTTATATCGGATGGAAAAAGAACCTGCTGCTGCGGGAAACCTTATCTTTGACGATGTGCAGGCAGGAGCTTATTATGTACAAGCAGTCAAATGGGCATCCAATAACGGCATTATGAACGGTTATGGCAACGGGAAGTTTGGCCCAGATGATTTGGTGACGCGGGAACAATTAGCTGTAGTCTTATATCGTTATGCCCGGTATAAAGGATACGATACTATGGCACGAGGAAATTTGTCTGAATTCGTGGATCAAAAAGAAATAAGCGATTATGCGGTAGATGCCATATCTTGGGCAAAAGCCGAAGGTCTGATCAATGGTACCTCCTCCTATACATTGTCTCCTCGGGGAAAAGCTGCACGAGCACAGGTTGCAGCCATGTTACACCGCTTTTGCGACACAATCGCAACATGGGTTCCAAATCCAAATCCACCAGCCTTTGTACCTGCACCTGCTGCATCTGCTATTTTTGAAGAATTGACTGGAAAAACATTTTATTTTACTTCTGGTGCAGGTGCTTGGCTCACAAGCCTTCATATCAGTGCGGATGGGAGTTTTACAGGTGAGTTCCATGACAGTGATATGGGCGATACTGGGCCTGGTTACCCTGGTGGAACGGTATATCTTTGCCCATTTAGCGGAACATTCGGTTTTATTTCTAAAGTCAACGATTATGAATATGTTATGAAGCTAACATCTCTTCAAACAGATGAATCTCCAGGAATGATAATAGAAGACGGGGTCAGATACATCATACAGAAAGAACCATATGGCTTGAATGATGCAGATGAATTCCGAATCTACTTGCCTGGTAGATCCACGAAAGATCTACCCAAGCCATTTTTGGAATGGGTTAGTATGCCTCATGCCTGGGGAAACCAAATCCCTGCTACACTGCCTTTTTGGGGATTATATAATGTAGGTGGAGAAATGGGATTCACCTCTTAAAACTTATGTGTTGCATGCAATGGATAATTAGGTAAAAATGTGAAATAAAATAACACAAAAAACCTACATAGAAACAGAAGTATTTCGAAAAGGAGAGGGAGAGCATAAAATTTTCCCTCTCCATTTTAGAAAAACAAGAAAAAAGGTTGACAAATCTGACTTTTTCCGCTATGATAAAGAACAGTCTTGTTAGGACGATTAGCTCAGCTGGTAGAGCATCCGCTTGACGTGCGGAGGGTCAGCGGTTCAAGTCCGTTATCGTCCACCAAAAAGCCTCGGATGGCATTAAATCCGAGGTTTTTTTATCCACAGATTTGTTTATTCACTTGTGAGTAACGGCAATATAAACTTACCCTTATAGGATATGGTGCCGAGAAGAAAGACAGAAAACTTTTTTCAATTGGTTGAAATTCTATTAAAAACAGTGTATACTACAAAGTATAAAATAGAGATTTCAGATTTAGACAGGAGGCCAAACTATGAAAGCGCTAAAAGTAATTTTGTCTTTGGCTGCAGTGACGTTGGCGATCGGTGCAATTGCCTGTGCGGTCACAGCGTATTGGGACAATCTAACCGAGTTGTATGCCTGTGCGAAAGAAAAACTAGTGAAACGAGGAAACTCCTGTGGAGTCTGTGCAGATGATGACGATGGATTTTCTGACTTTGTAGATGTAGAATAAGATTGCAATAACATGTGGACAAAGGCGTTCATTCTTTTAAGAATGGACGCCTTTGTCTCAAAGGAGGCGACGTTATGGAACAAAAACAATATGTTTGTCCCAAATGTGGATGTCAGAGTTTTATACATGACCAGTTTCAAGCCACTGGTGGAAACTTTGCAAAGATTTTCGATGTTCAAAATAAAAAGTTTATTACGATTTCATGCGCAGCTTGTGGATATACGGAATTATACAAAGCCCAAACATCCAGCGGATGGAATGTATTGGACTTTTTAATTGGAGGTTAATAGAGGGGGAAACAGAACGTGGGGAAAGCCATCCTTCGAGTGGTTGGGCGCATTGTGGGGCTTTGTCTTATTCTAGTTGCTCTACTCTATGGACTTACCAAAGCAAATGAATTGCAAAATAGTGGTACAGTAAGAGCTTTGCTGACGGATGCATTGTGGCTATTTTTTGGTGTGTTACTTCCATTTATAACAGCGCGGCGACAGATACGATTTACATTTTCTTTGGAAAGTCTTCTTTGCTGCATTCTTTGTATTGTATTGGTAATGCTACTTTCCCAATTTGCATGGCTTCTTCCAGAAATGATTCGAAGTCAAAGCTCTCTGCTACGGAAATTGTTGTTGTTTGTAAGTGGCGTGTTTTTCAACCATACATGGTTTCATATTCGTTAAAAAGAAGGTATCATCTCCATGGAGATGATACCTTCTTTTTAACTTTTTCTTTTAATTTGATAGATGTCAATCAGATAGAGTAGGAATCTGATCCACTTCGATTACTGCTTCATAAGAAGGATCCAATGCTTGAATCGCTTTTTGGATGGATGTGATAATTTGTTTGTCTGTTTGGTGAATGGAGAAAGGGACTGAAACTTCAAAAATCAACTTCGTATGGGAGGCGCCATGGGTCATTCGAAAATCGTGAATAGAGACAGCAGGATCAATGAGCTGAACAAGTGCAGAGATTTTTTTCTGCATATCGTTGGTTTCTTGATCATTGGTTACAATAGGGTCCATGTGAATGACAGCCTCACAGCCAAATTGCTTTTTTAGAGCTCGTTCTGCTTGATCAATACCCCCGTGGAGATCCACAATATTTCCTTTGTCCGACACTTCGGCATGAAGAGATACCATTGTACGACCGGGACCGTAATCATGAACAACAATATCATGTACACCACAGATATCAGGCTGCTGCAATACAACATTCTCTATTTGACGAATCAATTCTGGATCAGGTGGCTGCCCTAACAATGGATTTAAAGTATCTTTTGCAGATGTAATCCCAGTATATAAGATAAAGAGAGCGATGACGATGCCAAAATAGCCGTCCAAGTAGATATGGGTGAAGTGTTCCAATATAGAAGCAATGAGTACCGTACTAGTGGCTAAGGTGTCACTTAAACTGTCTTTAGAAACAGCCAAAAGGGCAGTAGAAGCAGCCTGTTTACCTAGAGCTCGGTTAAAAGCAAACATCCAGAGCTTAACACAGATGGAGACTGCTAAGATGATAGTGGAAATCAGACTAAATTCAGGAAGAGTAGGAGAAAGTACTTTTTCAATAGAAGTTTTCATCAACTCTATGCCCATGAGTAGAATGGCTAGAGAGACAAAAAGTCCCGATAAATACTCAATGCGTCCATGACCAAATGGATGTGATGCATCTGGCTTTTGCCCTGCCATGCGGAATCCAATAAATGTGACAACAGAGGAACCAGCATCGGATAAGTTATTGAAAGCGTCAGCGGTAATAGAAACAGAGCCTGTTAGACTCCCAGCTAAACATTTTCCACCAAAGAGTAGTAAATTCAAAATTATACCCATCACGCCGCTAACTAATCCAAGGCGCTGACGTGCCTTGGGGCTTTTGTCTGATGCATGAGGGAAAAGACGATTCACAAGTTTTGTGATCATAATAGCCTCATAACCTCGCAATACGTATAAATTCAGATGTTGCTTGTTGTGACGTACCAATATGCAAATACCAACGTTAGTGATTATGCCCATAGTTGGAAAATCTAGGTTCAAAATGATTTTTCATGGTTTTCTTCCGGCGATTTTCCAAATAAATTTAATAATTAGGACATTATTGTAACATGTTTTCTTTCCTCTGTAAACGAACCTGCAAATGAAATAGGGATAAAATAAAAATTTAAGGATGGTATCAAGCTGTGTTTTATGGTACAATATCGTTTAATTGACAAGAGGTGGATGGTGTATGGAGCAAGGGTTGGTCCATTTATACTGGGGTGATGGTAAAGGAAAGACGACTTGTGCCATCGGACTTGGGCTTCGCGTGATTGGATGTGGTGGAACTGTCCTACTGACCCAATTTCTAAAGAGCAATGGAAGTAGCGAACGGAAAGCGATTGCCAGCATCCGTGGCTTTGATTGTATTGAAGGACCAGAACGGATTTCTTTTTCTTTTCAGATGCATGAAAAAGAGCGGGAACAGGCAAGAAAATGTTGTGTCCAAATGTTTTCTCAGGCCGTTCGACGCTCTAAGGAAAAAAATTATCGTCTTCTCATTTTAGATGAATTGTGTGAGGCAATTTCAGAAGGATTTTTAAAGGAAGAGAGGGTGCTTCATTTTTTAGAGCAAAAACCCAAAGAATTGGAAGTGGTAATTACAGGACATCAGCCATCTGAAAATATTATGAATCGAGCAGAATATATTACTCATTTCCAAAATCAAAAACATCCGTACCAAAGAGGAATTTGTGCCCGACTTGGAATTGAATATTAATCAATGGGAGGAAAACATGGAACATTGGATGGAAGTTGCCATTGACACGAAGCCGGGAGGAATAGATCTGGTTTGTAGCGTGTTAACAGCACAGGATCTATCTGGATTTGTGATTGAAGATGAAACAGATTTTCTCACATTTTTGGAAGAAAATAAAGCCACTTGGGACTATATAGATGAAGATTTGATGGCACAAAAAAGAGGAATCAGTCGCATTATACTCTATTTGCCAGAAGACGAAACAGGATGGGAAATGCTTAAAACAGTACGTCAAACAATGGCACATCTGGCCAAGGAAACCCCGGAGTCGGTTTGTGGTACGTTGCAGATTACGCTCAAAAATGTGAAAAATGAAGATTGGGAAAACAACTGGAAAGCATATTATAAACCGATTTCTGTCGGGAGACGTTTTTATATTGTACCAGAATGGGAGCGGGATACTCCAATACCGGAGAATAGAGTGCCTATTTATTTAAATCCTGGTCTGATCTTCGGCACTGGTAGTCATGCTTCCACCAGGCTTTGCTTGGAAGCCGCGGAATCTATTTTGCATCCAGGCGATCAAGTATTAGATCTTGGCAGCGGAAGTGGAATATTATCAATTGCAGCTCTAAAATTAGGAGCAAAAGCCGCGGTAGCGTGCGACATTGATCCAAAAGCGGAAAAAGTTGCAAGAGAAAATGCAAGGCGCAACGACATTGAAGAGGAACGATATCAAGTGGAAACGGGAAATCTTTTGAAAGATATCTCTCTAGGTGGGAGAGTGTCTCCCAAAACGTATCAAGTGATTTTTTCTAATATTGTAGCAGATGTCATCATTGCACTTGCACCCCAAATTGCTGATTTTTTGGTGCCAAGAGGGGTATGGATTGGTTCTGGTATTATTGACAGTAGAAAAAAAGATGTGGAAGAAGCACTTTTAAAAAATAAATTTATCCTTTTACAAGAGTGGGAGCAAGACGGCTGGATCTGTTTTGCTGCCGTTCAAAAGGAGGATAATGGATGAATTCTTGTGGCTTTTTTGCCTATCTTTCTAGAATGCGATATATCGGTCGATGGGGATTGATGCGCAATACCTTTGAGGAAAACGTTCAGGAGCATTCTCATATGGTAGCGGTTTTAGCCCATGCTTTAGCTGTGATCCGGCGGGATATTATTGGACAGGACATTGACCCAGGAATGGTGGCTGCTGTTGCTCTTTACCATGATGCGCCGGAAATTTTGACGGGAGACCTCCCAACTCCTGTGAAATACTACAATCCAGCAATTCAAAAGGCATATCAAGAGATTGAAGAAGTATCTGCCAAAAAGTTACTTTCCATGCTTCCTGCTGTGTTACAATCTTCATATGAACCCTTGCTTTTACCTGAAGATCCGGATGTTTTGCTATTGGTAAAAGCTGCTGACAAACTGTCGGCTTATGTCAAATGTGTAGAAGAGCTCAAAGGGGGAAATTTGGAATTCAAACAAGCAGCAGAGCAGATTTTAGAAACGCTGAAGGAATATGAACTTCCTGAACTTTCTTATTTTATGAAAGAATGTCTGCCTGCGTTCTCCCTTACGCTGGATGAACTAGGTTGAAGTCATAAAGTGAAAAGGCAAACGATTCAAAGGAATGGAAAAGAAAGAGAGGAATAGGATGCGTGCAATTATTACGGTGATTGGAAATGATCAGAAGGGCATCATTGCAAAGGTGTGCACTTGCTTGTATGAAAGGGATGTCAATGTTTTGGACATTACCCAAACACTACTTCAAGAATATTTTACTATGGTAATGTTGGTAGATATTACAGATTGTATCTGTTCATTTGAATCCCTTCAAGAAGCGCTTCATCAGGTGGGAACACAAATGGAGTTGTCTATTCGCATTCAAAGTGAAGAAATTTTCAACGCAATGCATCGTGTGTAGGGAGGCGGGGTTTTATGCTCAATCAACGAGATATTCTACAGACTATCCGTATGATCGATCAGCAGCATCTGGATATCCGTACCATTACCATGGGAATTTCCCTCCGGGACTGTGCTCATCCGGACCCAGAAATATGCTGTGAAAAAATATATCAAAAGATCACGAAACATGCCAAAGATTTGGTATCTACTGGAGAAGCAATCGAACGAGAATTGGGGATTCCTATCGTAAATAAACGTATTTCTGTAACACCCATTGCCATAGTAGCAGAAAGCTGTGAAACAGAAGACTATGTTCCTTTTGCAAAAGCATTGGATAGAGCGGCAAAAGCATGTGGTGTGAATTTTATTGGTGGGTTTTCTGCATTGGTACACAAAGGATTTACCCTGGGCGACAGGCGCTTAATCGATGCGATTCCAGAAGCCCTGTCACAAACAGAGCGCGTTTGCGCTTCAGTAAATGTAGCGACGACCAAGGCCGGTATTAATATGGATGCTGTAGGGTTGATGGGTCATATTATCAAAGAGACAGCAGCCCGAACAGCTGATCAGGGAGGGCTAGGTTGCGCCAAATTGGTGGTTTTTGCCAACGCAGTCGAAGACAATCCCTTTATGGCAGGAGCATTTCACGGTGTAGGCGAGCCAGAGTGTGTAATCAACGTAGGGGTATCTGGACCGGGAGTGGTCCATCACGCTTTGAAAAAAGCAAAGGGTGAGCCTTTTGATGTGGTAGCAGAGACGATCAAGAAAACGGCATTTCAAATTACCCGAATGGGCCAGTTGGTAGCACGGGAAGCCAGTGCCCGATTGGGAGTACCCTTTGGTGTTGTGGATCTGTCTTTAGCACCAACTCCTGCAGTTGGTGACAGTGTGGCTCGAATTTTAGAAGAGATGGGACTGGAGACTTGTGGTACTCATGGTACCACAGCAGCATTAGCGTTGCTTAATGACGCAGTGAAAAAGGGTGGCGTGATGGCTTCTGGTCATGTAGGGGGCCTTTCTGGCGCTTTTATCCCAGTATCGGAAGATGAAGGAATGATTGCAGCAGCAGAACAAGGTGCTTTGTCATTGGAAAAGCTAGAGGCCATGACTTGTGTTTGTTCAGTCGGACTGGATATGATTGCGATTCCGGGAGATACATCACCAGAAACCATTTCTGCCATTATTGCAGATGAGTCGGCTATTGGCGTGGTGAACCAAAAGACAACGGCAGTACGCCTCATCCCTGCACCAGGCAAGACCGTAGGAGACCGAGTAGAATTTGGCGGACTTCTAGGCAGCGCACCGGTGATGGAGGTTCATAAGCCGTCTAGCAAAGTATTCATCCAAAGAGGTGGTCGGATTCCTGCACCGCTTCACAGCTTGCGCAATTGAATTAATTAAAGAAAAAGAGAGTTGTTGCTTCTTTGCAACAGCTCTCTTTTTACATAACTTATAATCAGATAGTTATTATTTGTGGAAAACAACAGGTGGATTACGTTTCGGCGGAGTGAGTGTTCCATTCATATACCCACAACTCAAAGTAGAGACCAGTTCAAACTGCTCGGGAACATGATATTTTTTCTTAAATTCTGGGGTATTGCAGTATTGTTCACAATAACCAATCCAACAGGTTCCGATGCCCATCTCATGTGCAGCCAGCATAATATTACAAGCTGCTAGGGAACAGTCGTATACATACCAATGAGAGTCGGAATTTCCATAAATGAGAATCAATGTAGTGGCATGATTAAGAACATGGTATGATTCATTTTTCAGTGCAGATTCATAGGAGGCAAAATGAGGGAATTCTGCCAAATGTTCTAAAAGGTATGATTTGACTTCCTGTGCCAATGTGTCAATCTCGTTTTGGTCTTGAATTACCACAAAGCCCCAGGGCTGCAGATTGGACCCCGTGGAAGCCTTTGTTCCCAAAGTGAGAAGTTCTTCTATGGTTTCGTAGGGAATCTGCTTTCCGGTGAATGACCGGACACTTCGTTTATTGTTGATGCATTCAATAACGTTATTACTCATGTAGTATCTTCCTTTCCAATTAACCAAGTGTTTCGATTCATTGCTTTTACAAACCGGCACCCCACCTCTTTCTCCTCTTCTGGAATTCCTTTCAATATTTGTTATCTCGCTTTTCAAATAGTATGTTGTTATTTATGGACAATATAAATAAGTTCTGTAATGGTATCATAGTTCTAATCGGTGACTGGCCACACCGTTCTGTATAAGTAGATGTTTGGTGATTTTGAAGAAGAGTGCTATAGATAAGATCTGAAAAAGAAAAGTGATGTTGGGTACTGAAAGGATAATCTAGTTACGTGGATATAGTATAGTTTTAAATATCCATGAATAAAAGGTATCGCGGTTTGTTTTTTGTACAATATCTTGATTTTTTTCTTTTTTCTTTGGAAACAAAATAGCAAATTGGCCTTGCCTTGTCAAGGGGAACATTGGAAATAATGAGCTTGTTTGATACCAATCGTTCTCGTTTCTAGCAATATTTTTATTTGTAAAAATCCGGCTCGTATCTTGTATACGAGCCGGATGCTTGACGAGTTGACTGCCTCTGCAGAGATTATGATTCCATATGTTTCCCCAAGAAACCTGCGACGGTTTGCGCCAATTTGTATTCTGTTTCTCCATAAGGAAGAGAGCCAGTGACAAAAATGACGCTACCCAAGACATCGCCTTCCGATAAAATGGGTGCTGCTACGTCAATGGTAAACCGATCGCTGTCGGAAGAAAGTGGAATGGGCGTTTCATCCCCGCGGCGAAGGTAAATTTGTCGCTTTTCCATCATCTGCTCTAAAAGATCGGAAATTCGTCTTCCGTTTAATTCTCGCTTAGAGACTCCAGCAGATGCAATAACGATATCTCGATCTGTTACGGCAACTACATGGCCTGTGGTTTTGTTTAATGTTTCACAAAGTTGGAAGGCAAAATCGGATAGACCTCCCATGAGAGAATATTTTTTAAAGATGACTTCACCATCTTTGTCGGTGTAAATTTCCAATGGATCGCCTTCGCGGATCCGCATGGTCTTGCGAATTTCCTTTGGAATTACAACACGACCTAAGTCATCGATTCTTCGGACAATGCCCGTTGCTTTCATTTTTTGCCACTCCTCTATATTAGAAAGGTTACAGGTTGTGAGTTTACCTGTTTACCAATTATTATAAGCAGTTGCAGAGGAGTTATGCAGACATATAAAAATAGGTCTTTTCGATTGTTGTGAGAACCGATGAAAATGGATTCAAATTATAAACATAACACTAAGTTATATTTTCTATTATACCGAAGTAAATTTCATTCCTTTGCATAAGTGAGTGCTCTATTTGGACACGATCCTATATTGGTTGGTCGTATTCCGTATTATCTTTATTATTATCGGGATAGAATTTTACTATCCTCCATAGAAATCTAAAAAATTTCTAGTTTCTGGATGTTTCGGGTGGTACAGAACTATATCAATAGATCCGTATTCCACTAAGATGCCTTTACGAAAGAACAATGCTTCGTGGGCTAAACGTCTAGCTTGCTGCAAAGAGTGGGTAACCAAGAGCACAGTAGCTCCAGTTTTTTGAACATATTGACGGATTTGTTCTTCTGCAATAGCGGTTGTTTCCATGTCCATTGCTGATGTTGGTTCATCTAAGATCAACACATCATACGACTTCATCAGTAATCTGGCCAGTGCCATTCTAGCTGTTTCACCACCGGATAGCTTATTTGCCCGTTTTTTTGCTAGGTGGGTTAGCTGAAGTGCCTCCATTAATGCTTTCATTTTCTGGGCATCTCTACCACCAAGAGCGATGTTGGCTTGGACACTCATTCGATAAGCGTAACTTTTTTGAGGCATATATCCAACTGCTATATCTGGAGAAAAACCCGCTTTCCTTTGATCTGCTGGGAATATACCGGCAAGTATTTTACAAAAGGTGGACTTTCCACTTCCATTTGCCCCAATGACAGCATAAATTTTTCCTTTTTCCAGATTCATTCCAGGGAAGTTCAATACAGTTACTTTGTCATATGTCTTTTGAAAGGCTGACAATTTCATCGACTCAGCCTCCTTTGCAGCAGAGAAATCCCAATATTCACCATCAGAGAGAGGAGTAAGAGGATGATTCCCAAGGCAATTCCTAGGGAAAAATTTCCTTGGTTGGTGTACTGCATAATGGCTGTAGTCATGACATTTGTCTTCCAAGAAATTGCCCCACCTACCATAGAAACCGCACCAACTTCTGCAATTGCTCTAGAAAAAGCCAGAAGATAAGCAGAAAAAATTTGATAGATACACTCATTTCCCAGAAGTGCCGCTGTCTTGATTCGTCCCAGCCTCAGCCCCTTTGCAGTTTCTCTAACTGATGGCGCAATAGAAGAGACATAGCCTTCCATATTTCCTATTACAATAGGAGTAATCAAAACTACTTGGGCTAAGATCATAATTTCCACAGTAAACAAAAGACTCATATGCCGCAACGGACCTACTCCAGAAAATAGCATATAGAAAACCAGCCCACACACCACCGGCGGCATACCCATGAGAGTCCGATTTATTACCAGTAGTGCATGACGTCCTCGAAACTGCCCGATTCCCAATAAGATACCTAGTGGGACTCCCAATAGCAGCGCCAAAACAGAACTAGATATGCTTGTTTTTGCTGTTACAAGGAGAATATTACACAGCTCTTTATCTGCTGTTAAAATCAATTGAATGGCTTTTTCCAGAGACTCAACCATATTTTTGCCTCTTTTCTTACGAAATGATACCCTTGAGCAGATCTACTGCCCAAGGGTATTTTTGTTTTATCTCTCGAAAAGGTCGAGTGTTACATAACACCGTCATTAGCAACGAAAGTCAAAAATGTAGCCTTGTCTGTTAAGATGTATGCGTGCATTTGTTCGGCCATTACCAAACATACTCCCATACCGGCGTTGGCAGAAGTATACCAATCACTATAGTTTGCAAAGGACTCCGGGTCAGCAGTAATACCTAATTCTTCTGGCCACAGGCTTAGTTCCTTCGTGTGGGTACCTGAGGAGTCACCACGCGATATAAATTTGTACTTGCCATTGGCAATCGCTGCAAATGCATCCAGTACACTTTCACAATTGGCAACGTCAGCCGGATCATCAGAGGGTCCGCATAAAACAAAATAATTGTACAGAAAAGATATTCTTTCATTTTCAAAACCGTCTACAACACGCGCAAAGCCATCTGCAATAAAGGCCTCCTCTTGACTCTTGGAGTGTACCAAAATTAGGTCGGCATTGCCGTACTGGGCAGCAGCAATGGCTTTGCCGGTACCAGCAGATTGGATTTCTACAGTGTAACCATATGTCGACTCAAATGTTGGGAGCAGATAGGCTAGTAGGCCAGAGTCGTAAACAGAGGTAGTGGTAGACAAGCGGATAACTTTGGTTTCCTCTGTGGCAGGTTCGATTTCACCGGTGTAGACAGGCACGTTATCTTGGACATAAAACAGATGCTCTTTGTATTCATCTACACCATAGGAATCTGCTAAATCCAGTGCCTCTTGGCTTAGCAGCCAGTGGATAAGAGCATCAGCACCTGCAGTATTGATAGCGACATCTGTAACGGCATTTCCTCCTGCGTCGGTAAAAGGAGCATCAGGGTTGACTGCAATAACAGAGTAGGTGTTGAGCATTTGGTCATCTACTTCTTTCAGAATGACAGTGTCAACAGCGCTAGCTTCGGAAGTGGGGGCTGCAGAACTGTCCCCATCAGGTGTGGTTTGGGTTTTTTGGTCGGCACCGCAAGAAGCTAAACCCAAAGCCATAACCAGTGCTAAGAGTAGTGCTGCCAATTTTTTCATTTTTTATCATCCTCCATTTTGTAAAATAAAATAGGACAAGCCCTCCAAAACCTAATGAATATAGTTAACCTATATTGACCCGTTAGGATTTGGAAAGAGGCTCGTCCACCAACTTTCTCAAACTTCCAATATGTAGATTTTGATGGGATAGTCCAGTTTCGTTCATTTTACTACAGTTTTTTACAGAATGCAATATGGTAATTTTGACTTCATACCGTAACTTCTCATTTTTTCCATCTTCTGATATCCAACTATAAGGTGAGAGAAAGGGAGGGTTTTCTATTGCAAAGAGAAAGAAGTTCTGATAAAATATAAGGCTAGATGTCAGAAAATTGTCCGTTTGGCATAGAAAATAGACGGAAATGGGAAAGGACGGAAAGGATTACATGAAGAAACAATCCACAGCCGTAAAAAAAGACGACCTCGTATTCCATAGAATATTGATATTATTTCTGGCTTCCTTTTTATTGGAAATTGCGTTTTTGGTCTTAAATCGGCTTTATTTACATGTGGGCACGTTTATGACTGCACATGCCATTGTGCACATTGTACAGTATATTGCCATTGGAATAGCTGCTCTTGGCATTATCCTTGCCATTGCATTGTGGAAAAAGAAAAAAGTACGTTATGGTGTATCTGTTTTCATTGCTGGCGTATTGGCGTTTGCAGCTTGCTGGTTTATGGAGTTTTTCTATCCTCATGGAGCCAAGTATCTTTGTTACATTGTTCCTATTATATTGGTATGGGGCTTGATTTATTATATTTATCAAAGAGAGTTCCTTGTTTCAGTCGTGATTGGTACAGTAGTTTTAATCGATTTGTGGTTGATTCGTCGAGTGGTGGGGAACAACAATTGGACAGGAGTTCTTTGGGGGATTACCATTGTGATTGCTGTTTTGCTTATTGCATGTGCGGTTTCAGCATGGCAGCTTAGTAAAACATATGGAAGAGCAAAGTTATTTGGAAAACCTTGCATATTGCTCTCAAAGACTACAAAATATCAACCGATTTATGCTTCTTGTGTGATTGGGTTGATATCTGTGCTTGCGGGACTGTTATTGGGTGCTACAGCAGCATATTTTCTCATGTTCTTTATTGGTGTGTATTTGCTGGTTTTGGCGGTATATTATACGACAAAATTAATGTAAAGATAAAAAGTGTCTTGCCCATCGGGCAAGACACTTTTTTGTTTGATTTTGGGAAAAGATGTCCCATATATTTGCGATGTTTATAATGGAAAAGCAATTTTTAGCTGAATTTATACACCCTTCTTGCCAACCGATAGACAGAAATACATAATTTTCGACCCGGAGGTCCAGGTAATCGCATAGGAGCGTTTAAACTCCAATAGCGCAACTTTCGATATAGGGAAGTATCCCGTTCTTTCACATAGTTCCAGAGTTCTTTCCTTGTTTGCAATGCCTCTCGGCTTCCATCCAACATGAGGAGAATAGAAGAAATTGCCATCATCATAGAAATATACCGGAACATATATTTGGCTAACTTGGGATATTTCTTTTCTACTTCATGTAAGTCTTGGCAATCCAGAATAATTTTCGTTACTCTAAGTTGCTGGTCAATTCGGGTTAACATCACCTTCTCGTTGACCGATTGATCTGATCGACCAATAAAATACCGATAAAGGTCTACGTTCATGTAGTAGATGCTCTCTACATGGGGAAGAGGTTGATAAACGAAAATATTGTCAACATAGAAAGTATGTTTGGGTAATTCTAGATTGCAATCTCGCAATAGCTGAGTGCGGTAGATGACAGAGTGCATCAGGATGTACTGAGAGATTTTAAAATGGCCTACGTCATTCCAAGTAAATACTTGATTTTCTGGCAGCACATTTTTATACTGCATGGTAAAATGTGTGTTATCTTCCATGTGTTCATATACATAATTGCAAAGCATTAGATCCAGTGGTTTTTCACCCTGAGATAAGATAGAAAGCTGGTGGAGCACCTGTTTCATTGCGGTTACATCCACCCAATCGTCAGAGTCTACAACTTTGTAATACATACCTTGAGCGTTTCGGATACCTTGATTAACACCTTCTCCGTGACCGCCGTTTTCCTGATGAATGACCCGGACAATATTGGGGTATTTGCGGGCATATTCGTCAGCGATTTCTCCTGTATTATCCTTCGAACCGTCGTTTACTAAAATGATTTCAATATCTTCATCTGATCCGCCTTCTAGCAGCGTGTCGATGCAATGTCTCATGTAAGCTGCAGAATTATAGCAGGGCACTGTGAATGTAATAAGTTTCATATCGTCCTGGTCTCCTGTTCTTTTAGCAGGCGATCAGAGAGAGAGAGCGCCTGCGCTACAATGGCGTCCATGTTGTAATACCGATACTCAGCCAATCGGCCCAACAGATAGAGGTTTGGGATTTTTGAGGCGAGAGCTTGGTACTGTTCGTATAGAGCCAGATTTTTAGGGTTTAAAATAGCATAGTAAGGAATTTCCGTACTTTTTCCAGTATACGCTCTGGAGTACTCTTTGACAATGGTAGTTTTTCCCTCCATAATTTGTCCTGTGAGGTGCTTAAATTCGGTGATTCGGGTATATGGCTCACTGACGGTGTAATTAACGGTCCCATGGGTTTGGTAGAATGTTTGGTAATATGTTTCAAAAACGAAATCTAAGGTTCTATAGGGCAATTGACCAAATACGTGATTAAATAGAGCATCTACAGCACCTGTGTAAATAACAGTACCGTAAAAAGGCTTTCCATCCAGCAGGACGGATTCTCCATCAATGGTCAAACGGGTTTTGGCATCGACTCCTGTTTCCACGGTGATGTTGGGATGATTTAACATAGCCTCAAACAATTTTGTATAGCCTGCCTCCGGCATACCTTGATAGGTATCCTGAAAATATCGGTCATCTCGAGAGAGCAGGACGGGTACTCGAGCTGTAACAGATGGATCTATTTCATCTGGTGCTGTACCCCATTGCTTTTGGGTATAATATACAAAAACATTTTGATATACATATTCTGCGAGTGCTTTGAGATCCGGATCAGAACTGTTGCGCAACTCTAAAATGGTTACTTTTTGACCTGCACCATATGTATGGATTAACTTCTGTTCCAGTAGAGTGGCTTGTGCTGCAGGAAATGCGGCATAGAGAGAGTTGAAGTTAAATGGAATGGGGAGAAGCATGCCGTGTATGGCGCCTACTACTTTATGCTGGTAGTTGCGCCAACGGGTGAATTGAGACAAGTAATCGTACACCCGTTTGTTATTGGTGTGAAAAATATGGGGGCCGTATTGGTGGACGAACAGGCCGTCTTTATGATAGCAATCGTATGCATTGCCGCCGACGTGATCTCGTTGTTCCAAAATGAGTACCTGCTGACCGCCGCGCGAAGCAAGTTCACGCGCAGCGACGGCGCCTGCAAAGCCGGCGCCGACAACGAGACAGTCAAAGCTGCCTTGATGTTTCATAAGTATTCGTTCCTTTCCCTTTTTGGGTATGTTCCCCTTCATTATAGACGATATATCTTCAGATTACAAAACAATTCTTGTTTTTTTATAAAAGATTTGTCACAATATGGGCCAATGATTGAAAAGCAAGAAAGTTAATGTTGTTATGCTTAGTCTGAGAAACAGCTATAGAACAGAATCTTTGCACCTCATTTTTGCTTTTTAGCTTATTTTTGCGTTTTACATCTTGGAACAAAGCTTTGTAATATTACATGGATTCATCTCCAAGAAGTAGTATAGACACTTTCATCAGGTTCCAGGAAAAATATGGAAGAGATGGGTAACTTTGTTTATGGAGGAGAGCCAAAAGATTTTTGTCATTAAGAAGGAATGTGAATAACCATAGGAAATGATGAGAAAACAGGGCAAAAGCAGACATTATTCTATAAAAAAGATAATGCACAAACCGGTTGTTAAACAAAAAAAGAACGCTTTGTAAAAAACTTGGGTATATTATAGTATTTAAGTACCAGAACAGGAAGTAATTTTGTTAGCAATTCCAAAAAAGGTCTGGACAGAAAATAGAATTAGATGTATAATAATCGCCATAACAGGGAAAGGGGAGAACCTACCGCATGTATCAAATCGTGACAAAGCGCCGCTTAAACGATATCGAAACGCTGATGGAGATCAAAGCTCCGGCAGTAGCGGCCAAAGCAAGGGCGGGGCAGTTTATTATGTTCCGCCTGGATGAGTATGGTGAGCGTGTACCGCTAACAATCGCTGGATATGACCGTGAAAAAGGTACAGTAACCATTATTTTTCAGCATATGGGAAAATCCACAAAAATGCTGGCACAAATGGAACAAGGCGATTATATCGCAGACTTCGTAGGCCCCATGGGGAAACCCACCAACATGGAAGGTGTCAAAAAAGTGATGATTGTTGGTGGTGGTGTGGGCTGCGCCATTGGATATCCAATCGCAAAAGAGATGCACGATAAAGGCATTGAAGTCGAAATGATTGCCGGTTTTAAAAACAAAGATATTGTTATCTTGGAAGATGAAATGAAGGCTGCAACAGACAAGCTGTATCTCATGACCGATGATGGCAGTTATGGAGAAAAAGGCTTTGTAACAGTAAAGCTTCAGGAATTGCTGGAGTCTGGTGCAAAATACGATGCAGTCTATGCCATTGGTCCGCCAATCATGATGAAGTTTACCTGTGCTACAACAAAACCTTTTGGTGTGAAAACCATTGTAAGTCTCAATCCCATTATGGTTGATGCCACTGGCATGTGTGGCGGATGCCGTGTTACTGTAGGCGGGGAAGTGAAATTTGCTTGCGTAGATGGACCGGAATTCGATGGACATCAGGTCGACTTTGATGAATTAATGCGCAGAAATGCGTTCTATAAACCAGATGAAGCGAAAGCAAATGAACATATTTGCCGTTTAACAGGAGGTGTGCGCCATGGCTAATATGTCTCCCAAAAAGAATCCGATGCCGGAACAGGAGCCGCTGGTTCGCAATAGAAATTTTGATGAAGTTGCAAAGGGTTATACCAAAGAAATGGCTATAGATGAAGCGACTCGTTGTTTGAACTGCAAGGCAAAGCCATGCGTATCTGGTTGCCCTGTGAATGTTCGTATTCCAGAATTTATTGAACAAGTTGCTCAAGGTAACTTTGAAGAAGCATACAAAATCATTACATCTACGAATTCTTTGCCAGCAGTTTGTGGCCGTGTATGTCCACAAGAGAATCAGTGTGAAGGACAATGTGTGCGTGGCAAAAACGGTGAACCGGTAGGAATTGGCCGGTTAGAGCGGTTTGTTGCCGATTGGCATATGGCAAACGGTAACGATCAGATTGAGGCACCAAAGAGTAATGGACACAAAGTGGCTGTGATAGGTTCTGGACCGGCAGGTCTCACATGCGCAGGAGATTTGGCAAAAGAAGGGTACGAAGTCACTATTTTCGAAACATTACATACTGCAGGTGGCGTACTGGTCTATGGTATTCCAGAATTCCGTCTGCCGAAAGCCATTGTTGCCCGGGAAATTGAAAATTTGAAGGCAATGGGTGTAAAAGTAGAAACCAATATGGTGGTTGGCAGAACCATTTCTGTGGACGAGCTATTTGAACAAGGGTTTGAAGCTATCTTTATTGGTTCTGGTGCAGGTTTGCCCCAGTTCTTGCACATTCCTGGTGAGAACTTATTGGGAGTATATTCTGCTAATGAGTACCTTACTAGAATCAATTTGATGAAAGCATATAAAGAAGAGTACGATACCCCGATTGCAAAGAGCAAGGCAGTTGCTGTCGTAGGCGGCGGCAACGTGGCAATGGATGCTGCTCGTTGTGCGATGCGTCTGGGTGCAGAGAAGGTATACATTGTATACCGTCGTTCTATAGAAGAACTGCCTGCCAGAGCAGAAGAAGTTCATCATGCCAAGGAAGAGCAGATCGATTTCCGCCTGTTGAATAATCCGGTGGCAATTCACGGTGATGAAGATGGCAGAGTCTGCTCTATTGAATGTGTTGAAATGGAATTGGGCGAGCCAGATGCATCAGGACGTCGTCGACCCATCGAAAAGAAGGGCTCTAACTTTAAACTGGATGTAGACACTGTCATTATTGCCATTGGTACCAGTCCCAACCCATTGATCAAATCTACAACAGAGGGTTTGGAAACAAACAAGAAGGGGTGCATTGTGGCAGACGATGAAATGGCAACTTCCCGTCCAGGCGTATTTGCAGGTGGCGATGCAGTAACGGGTGCAGCTACTGTTATCAAGGCAATGGGCGCTGGTAAAAAGGCAGCAGCTTCTATCCGGGAGTACCTGGCTAAGAAATAAAGGAGTAAGATATGATTCTTCATTTTAAACCAAGAGGCGTGTGTTCCAGAGAGATGACTGTAGAATGGGAAGACGATACCATTTTATCCGTAGAGATAGAGGGTGGTTGTTCTGGTAATTTGCAGGGAATTTCCCGCTTGGTTGCAGGAATGAAGATAGATGATGCCATTCAAAAATTAGAAGGAATTCGCTGCGGGGTAAAAAAAACATCATGCCCAGACCAGCTTTCCAAAGCGCTGCGAGAAGCGAAAAACCTTAAATGATGGATCTTATTTTAACACGGATGGGCAATTTCGCCTGTGAAGAATACACAGGCGAAATTGCCCCTCTTTTACAAATGTGAAGGAGTACGTCTGATTGTCAAAGCAGTTTTGTAAAACTGCTTTGACAATCAGACGATGGAGAATGCAAAAAAGGGGGGACAAGCATTTGGATCTGGACCAAGTAAAGAAAACTATAGGGTATTTTTGCCCTTCATGCAGACAGCCGGTGACATCAACAAAAACGTTGTTTACACTGATGGCATCTCCTACAAAAATTTCCTGTGATTGTGGCCGCTCCCAGGGAGAACTCACGATAATGGAAGATAAATTTCAATTAACAGTACCATGTCTCTTTTGTGGAAAAACCCATACAGTTGTAGGCCCTATGGATCATTTTTTAGAAGAGACTTTGGCATTTTCCTGCAAAGCATCTGGTCTTGCATGTTGTTTTATTGGAGAGGAAAAGAAAGTTTTGACTGCGATGACGCGTTTGCGAGAGACAGTGGAGAAAATGGGGGAGAGACCGAAAGAAAAGGACGCTGCATTTTTAGATGCTCTGGTGATGGAAGAGGTGCTGGGAGAGCTGAAGGAAATTGCAAAACGAGATGGAATTTCCTGCACTTGCGGTTCCCATCAGTGGAGGATAGATGTGAAGTATAGCTCAATCGATCTTATTTGTGCAAATTGTGGAGGAGCTGTGCGGATTCCAGCCGCAACACAAGACGATATTGACGACATTTGTTGTAAGAACCGAATTTTAATCAAAAAGGTGTAGACAATTTTCAGGGATTGTGATAGGCTTGCGGATAATAAGATAGAGAAGAATGGAGGATTGCTATGGTACCGATAGATGCTGGACAAAAATTTGGAAAAGAAGGGCTCACATTTGACGATGTACTGCTGGAGCCGGCAGAAAGTAATGTTGTACCGACAGACATTGATTTGACAACGAAATTAACGGATCGAATCACTCTTAATATTCCTGTGATGAGTGCTGCGATGGATACGGTCACGGAATATAGAATGGCAATTGCTGTAGCGCGTGAAGGCGGCATTGGCGTTATCCATAAGAATATGAGCATAGAAGCTCAAGCAGAACAGGTGGATATGGTTAAGCGTTCGGAAAATGGTGTTATTACCAATCCATTCTATTTAAATCCAGGACACACTTTGGCAGATGCAGACGAGCTGATGGCCAAGTATCGTATTTCCGGTGTTCCTATTTGTGATAATGGCCGTCTGGTGGGTATCATTACCAATCGAGACATGAAATTTGAAGAAGATCTCTCTCGTGCTATTGATGAAGTGATGACAAAAGACAACCTGGTTACCGCCCAGGAAGGAATTACGTTAATGGAAGCAAAAGAGATTCTGCGGCGGCACAAGGTAGAAAAACTGCCGATTGTGGATGAAAACTTCCATTTGAAAGGCCTTATCACCATCAAAGATATTGAAAAAGCAGTTATGTACCCCAACTCTGCAAGAGATGAAAAAGGGCGGCTGTTGGTAGCTGCTGCGATTGGTGTCACATCAGACGTAATGCAGCGAGCAGGCGCTCTTCTGGATGCTGGTGCGGATGTACTGGTTCTGGACTCTGCACATGGTCATTCTCAGAACATCATTAGCTGTGTGAGAAAGTTGAAGGCAGAATACCCCAAGCTTCAATTGGTAGCAGGTAATATTGCAACAGCAGAAGGCGCTAGAGCATTGATCGAGGCAGGAGCAGATTGTGTTAAAGTAGGAATCGGTCCTGGTTCTATCTGCACCACTCGTGTGGTAGCAGGAATCGGTGTTCCACAGGTCACGGCGATTTATGATGCTGCTGTAGTGGCAAACCAATATGGCATCCCGGTTATTGCGGATGGTGGTATTAAATATTCTGGTGATATTACAAAAGCCATTGCTGCTGGTGCCAATGTGGTTATGGCAGGTTCCCTTTTGGCTGGCTGCGAAGAGAGCCCGGGTGACACAGAAGTGTTCCAAGGGAGACAATTTAAAGTATATCGTGGCATGGGAAGCCTTGCTGCTATGAATAAGGGAAGCAAGGATCGCTATTTCCAGGAAAATGCATCTAAATTGGTACCGGAAGGAGTAGAAGGACGCGTTCCTTACCGTGGTCCTGTGTCTGAAACGATCTATCAATTGATGGGCGGTTTACGTTCCGGCATGGGATACTGCGGGACTGCTACTATCTTTGACTTACAAAAGAATGGAAAGTTCATACGCATTACTGGTGCTGGTTTAAAAGAAAGTCATCCTCATGATATTTATATTACAAAGGAAGCACCCAACTACACTATGAATCCGCAAGGTTAAAATATTCCGCCCTGTGCTATCAATCAGCACAGGGCGGAATGTTTTTTATTTATAGAAGAGCCTCTGAGTTATTAAACCACGATTTGAGAGAGTACTTCCCCGATGGGTTGGTTGATAGAAAGAGCTGCACTTTTATCATAATCGGTAGCCGCTTTATTGATGACAACAAGTTTATCACCAGTAAAATACCGAACCAGACCAGCGGCAGGGTAGACAACCAGAGATGTTCCACCGATAATAAGCATATCAGCGTTGGCGATAGCTTCGGCAGATGCATTCATAACGCTCATATCAAGAGGCTCTTCATACAGAACCACATCTGGTTTCACAATGCCGGAACAGGCTGTACAATGGGGCACACCTTCTTGCGACATAACAAAGTCCAAATCATAAAAACGACCACAGTCCATGCAATGATTACGATAAACAGAACCATGAAGTTCCAGTACGTGTTTGGCACCACCCATTTGATGGAGATTGTCAATATTCTGCGTGATAATGGCTTGTAATTTGCCTGCTTGTTCCAGTTCAGCTAATTTTAAATGGGCAGCATTTGGTTTTGCCGTCCGGCAAACCATCTTTTGACGATAAAAATCAAAAAATTCCTGTGTATGTTTCAAGAAAAAGGTGTGGCTTAGCATTGTTTCCGGTGGATATTGAAATTGCTGGTGGTAAAGGCCATCAACGCTGCGAAAATCGGGGATGCCGCTTTCGGTTGAGACACCGGCACCGCCAAAAAAAACAATATTTTTACTTTCATTGATCATCTGCTGTAAAGCTGCGATCTGGTCCATGAAAATCCTCCTTCACCTTTTTTCTTCAGTATATCACAAAAGATAAAACAGTGAAAAGAAATTTGTTCATTGTTACTGGACGTAGTTTTGGAGTTGAATATCTTTTTGCAAAAAAAATCTCCGCCAGAAACCTGGCGGAGATTTTGGAGCTGGAAACGTGACTTGAACACGCGACCTGCTGATTACGAATCAGCTGCTCTACCGACTGAGCTATTCCAGCGAAAAAATAATACCAATCTCTACATTATATCAAACGTACTCCTTATTATACTTGAATCTGTGTAGATTTGTCAACCACTTCATCATGATGCTTGACTTACTTTGTGAATGTTGGTTTCGATGATTTTTTTGCGGCAGTTATGAGGTGATAAGCAGAAAACGTTTGGTGCTTTTCTAAATGGGAATTTTATCGAAAAAGAGACCCTTGAATGTCCCCAGAAAGAATTGGTATTAAAATCCTTTCCGGGGATAAGGGAGTTCATTTGTTTATAATTGTTCCTAACAGCAAAAGACCATTTTTATCAGCCCTTAACATGCAACAGAGAAGAGATACTTTCGCTGATTTTTTTTGCAATATAAGGATTGTTCATGGTATATAAGTGGATTCCATCTACGTTATGGGCAATGAGATCCACAATTTGGTTAATGGCGTAGGCGATTCCAGCATCTCGGAGTGCCTCTGGGTGATGCTCGTATTTTTGCATCATTTTTGTAAATTTGGGTGGAAGACTAGCACCGCATAATACGACCATTTTCTCAATTTGTTTTTTATTGGTGACAGGCATGATACCTGCTTCAATAGGGACGGTGATACCTGCAATTCTTGCTCGTTCCAAAAAGGAGTAAAAATAACTATTGTCGAAAAAGAGTTGAGAAACAAGATGATCAGCGCCAGCATCAACTTTTTTTCGCAGATACAATATGTCATCTACCAGTGTGGGAGAATCCTGGTGGCCTTCCGGGTAACAGGCGCCAGAAACGCTGAATGAACTATGTTCTTTGATATAAGATACCAATTCGTTGGCGTGGAGAAACTCATTTTTCGGAGGGATGTCAGGGTTGATATCGCCACGCAAAGCCAAAATGTTTTCGATTCCGTTGTCTTGTAGTCTCTTTAAATTGATGTCAATATCTTCTTTGGAACTATTGATACAGGTTAGGTGGGCCAGTGGTTCGATTTGGTATTTGTGCTTGATGATAGATGCAATATCGCAAGTAGAGGTATCTGCTGCGTTACCACCTGCGCCATAAGTGACACTGATAAAGTCAGGATGCAGATCGTGTAATGCGTCTAGAGTTTGATAGATTGTTTCCACAGGACTTGTCTTCTTTGGTGGAAATACTTCGAAAGAAAAAACTGTTTTGTCAGATGAAAACATAGTTGGAATTTTCATGGAAAGCCCTCCCTTTGATGTGTTGGTTGCTCTTCATTATATACGATGTCAAGACAGAAAACAAGGAAATGTTACACGCCTGTACCATCAAAAGAAGGAATGTAGGATGACCTTGCCGCCTCCAATTCTTGAATATATCCATCTTGAATACCACAAGCGAAGAGATACTCTGTGGCAGCTCGATATTCCCCTTTTGTAATGGTTCGTCCCAGTCCCATTTGAGCGGATTCACCCATGGGAGTGTATTGACTCATGAGAGAAAACAAAACTGTTTTGGGTGGAAAGGTTTTGGCGACCCAGTCGATCACTTTTTTTGTGTTGGGCAGCTGCCCCGGTAGCATAAGATGTCGAATGATTACTCCACGTTTTAGAAGGCCATCTTCAGATAAACGATATGGACCAACCTGACGCACCATTTCCAGAATAGCTGCTTTTGCCGTCTCCGTGTAGTGTGGTGCACAGGAAATACGAGATGCAAGAGAATCATCCATATATTTGAGGTCCGGTAAATAAATTTGAATAGCGCCCTCTAAAGAACGCAGTGTAGTTACGGTTTCATACCCGTTGGAGTTCCAAACTACAGGAACCGAAAGTGGAGTTTCCAAAGCAGAAAGGATTGCATGGGTAAAATGAGAGGGGGTAACAAGGTTAATGTTATGTACACCTTCGCAAATCAAAGCAGCAAAGATTTCTTTCAAATGAGAGATAGAAATGATCTGCCCTACACCTCTCTGACTAATTTCTGCATTTTGACAAAATCCACATCGTAATGTGCATCCGCTGAAAAAAACAGCTCCAGATCCTCTTTCACCGCTGATACATGGTTCTTCCCATAGGTGCGGGGCAGCTCGTGCCACTACAGGCAAAGCCGGCATTTGACAAAATCCACTGCCCTGTGTTTCTGTGCGACTTGCTCCGCAAGCTCTTGGACAAAGGGTACATATCATGATCATTGGCTCCTTTTCCTTTGTTTTTGGACTATATCACAGAAAAAACAGAATTGTCAACAATCGCATTATATAAAATGTCCAAAAAGAGGAAGTACATGAAATAAACCAGGAATATAAATTACAATATCTGTGTTTTTAAGAAATGGCAAACACTAAATATCGGGGAGCGGGGTCAATATTTTATCTGAATGCCAAAGAGAAAACAGTATTCTTTCATAAAATCCCTGTCAATAGAGTGAAAATATTTTCAAATTTGTATTGACAAGAATTTGGCAGAATGATATACTGCAAATTGCGATTTAGTTAGTATACAAGATATTTGCGAGTGAATAGTTTGTATCTTGTATGATATGTAAGCCGGTTCTTATCAAAACCAAATTTTTAATGAATTGTTTGGAGGATCACAAAACATGAAAGACGTATACGTAGTTGGCGCATGCAGAACTGCT
Source organism: Clostridia bacterium (assembly GCA_963929765.1). Classification (GTDB taxonomy): domain Bacteria; phylum Bacillota; class Clostridia; order Oscillospirales; family Oscillospiraceae; genus RGIG529. The sequence continues at coordinate 63,456 of CAWVKD010000056.1, forward strand.
GTCGGTGGATTTGGCGGTTCCTTGAAAGACACCTCTGCCGTTGAACTGGGTACCATTGTTATCAAAGAAGCTCTAAAGAGAGCAAATGTTGCACCTGAACTGGTAGAAGAAGTTATGATGGGTAACGTTGTTTCTGCTAACCTGGGTCAGAACATGGCTCGTCAGTGCCTGATTCATGCTGGTATTCCCAAAGAAGTCACCGCTACTTCTATGAATATGGTGTGTGGATCTGGTATGAAGACTATCATTGAAGGTTCCCGTGCAATCCGCTCTGGCGATCTGGATATCGTCGTAGTTGGCGGTGCTGAGAATATGTCTGCTGCTCCTTACTACCTGCCTACCACTCGTTTTGGCCAGAGAATGAATGACGGTATTATTGTTGACGGTTTTGTCAAAGATGGCCTGTGGGACGCTTTTTACAACTATCACATGGGTATCACTGCTGAAAACGTAGCAGAGCAGTTTGGTGTGTCCCGTGAAGAGCAGGATCAATTTGCTTTGATTAGCCAGCAGAATTTGGCAAGAGCTAAAGAAACCAACAGAATGGCAGATGAAATTGTTCCTGTTATGGTAAAGAAGAAAAAAGAAGTGATTGAGTTCAAAGAAGATGAACACGGCAGACCTGGTACCACCATGGAAGGCCTTGCAAAACTGAAGCCAGCATTTAAGAAAGATGGCACAGGTACTGTTACCGCAGGTAACGCTTCTGGCGTTAACGATGGTGCTGCTGCTCTCGTTTTGGCTTCTGGTGAAGCTGTGAAAAAGCATGGTTTGAAGCCCCTGGCAAAGCTCATCGGTTGGGGTGAAGCTGGCGTTGATCCTTCCATCATGGGTGTTGCTCCTATCTATTCTTCCCGCAAGGCACTGGCAAAGGCTGGCCTGGAAGTAAAGGATCTGGACCTTGTTGAATGCAATGAAGCATTTGCTTCCCAGTCTTGCGCAGTAGCAAAAGAGTTGGGCCTGAGCCGCGATATTATCAATGTAAATGGTGGCGCAATTGCAATTGGCCATCCTATTGGATGCTCCGGTGCTCGTATTGTTGTCACTTTGCTGTACGAAATGAAACGTAGAGGCGCTCATAAGGGCCTTGCTACTCTGTGCATTGGTGGCGGTCAGAGCACAGCTACCGTTTGGGAAATGTAATCTTCCATACAACCACTAAAATATAAAAAAGGCACTGTCTTTTCTCAAAAGACAGTGCCTTTTTAGATTTTATTCGAATCATGTTGTAAAATATAACGTAAAATATTTCCTTCAAAAAATGTACGATTTTCTACGATATTCTTTCCTTTGCATATCGTAGAATTGTGTTTCTTAGAATTGACAAAGTAATTTTTTTGTGGCAGGATTAAAGCAAATGTAAATAGACGACAATAGAGTTTGATTGTTTAATATAAAGAAAGGGCGAATGAAATGAGACATTTATTTGAAACATTGGAGGAGTGTATCCAAAAGAAAGAAGATGCTGTTTTGGTGACAATTATTGCAAGTTCTGGTTCTACTCCCAGAGAAGCAGGATCTCGGATGGTCATATCTCAACGTGGGCTACTTTTTGGCACCATTGGCGGTGGCGAAGTGGAGTATCGATCTCAAAAAATGGCAGCAGATATTTTAAAAGAAAAAAAATCTCATGTAAAAGGATTTAAATTAGCTCCAAACCAAGTGGAAGATCTGGGAATGATCTGTGGTGGTGATGTAGTAGTATACTTTCAATTTATTCCCTGGGAAAATAAGGAAATGCTGCCTTTTTTGGAAAAAGCACTCGCTTTGTTTGAAAAAGATGAAGATGCATGGATTATAACAGATATTACGGAGGAATCTGCCTGGAGCATGGCGGTTTATAGCAAGAGTGCTGGCCTTGTTACCATGGGCCATATGGCTCTTACTGATGCAACGCCTCTGCTGAAATCAAGAGCGATTCAGATGGAAGTGGATGGTAAGAAGTATTATTCTGAACCTCTTATCCGAAGCGGTACAGTATATGTGTTTGGTGGTGGACATGTCGCTCAGGAGCTGGTCCCTGTCTTGTCTCATGTGGGCTTCCGCTGTGTGGTGATGGACGACCGAAAAGAGTTTGTATCGAGAGAATTGTTCCCTACAGCAGCAGAGACTATTTTGGTGGATTTCTCTAAAATTTCGGATTATATTACAATTACAGAAAAAGACTATATTGTCGTGATGACCAGGGGACATGCCCATGACTATACGGTAGAAGCACAGGTGCTTCATACCAATGCCTGCTACATTGGCGTTATTGGCAGCAAAAATAAGATTCGAGCCGTTTCAGAACGGTTGAGAGCTGCCGGTGTATCCGAAGAGGACATTGAAAAAGTATATTCTCCTATAGGTTTGAGTATAAAGGCGGAGACACCTGCAGAAATCGCTATCAGTATTGCCGGTGAAATGATCCTTGTTCGGGCAGAACGGAATGGAAAATAAGGAAAAGCCGAAAGACTACTTGTCTTTCGGCTTTTTTTGCATAAACAGTAAAACGATTGCTAGAAAAGATAAGATCAAGGAAGTTACCAAACAGGCTAGCCAAACACCCAGAAGTCCCCAAACCAATGGTAGACAAAAGAGCAATAGGAGGGTTAAAACAATGGGCTCTCCGTAAATAAGAGGGTAAGCAAATGTGTTTCGCTTGATGGCATAAAAATAAGATGTTGTGATTCGTAAAAAGCCATATAGGGGAAAACTCCAAATCCAAATAGGCAAAATAGCTATGACTTCTTGGGACACTGAGAAGGAAGCTCCAAACAGTCCGACGATGGGAACGCGCCATATGAAAAAGATGACCATGCTTAATAATGCGACAATGAGGGAAGAAAGATAAGCAAGTTTCAACACATGCTTGACTGTCGTTTGGTCTCCTGCTCCATAGTATTGGCTGATCAAAGGCTGACATCCATCTCCTACTCCCTGCAACAAAAGTTGCACAATGCAAATGAGGTAACTGATGACTGCATATACTGCCACAGCTTCACTTCCGCCATAAAGGAGGGCGGCTTTATTCATGACCACAATCACCAAATTAGGAGAAAGTGTAAGTCCAAAGGGGGAGAGAGCAACGGCTAAAATAGAGCCGATGGAATGGACAGAGATTTGTTTTGAAAGCCGTTTGGGAGCGTGCCGGAGCAGGAAAAATACGCATGGAAATAGAGTAACTGCTTGCCCGATAACAGTAGCTACAGCGGCGCCTGTCATTCCATAAGAGAAGACAACGATCAATAAGTAATCCAATAAAACGTTGGTAAGAAATCCTCCGATCATAGAAACCATTGCGATAAAAGCGCCATTATAATTACGGACAATAGGTACAAGCCCAGTGGCTAAGATTTGAAAGGATGCACCAAATACAATAGGTTTGATATAAGCTTGGGCTAAAGGAAGAAGCTCTCCTTGAGCGCCAAAAAAGGACAATAGAGGATTTGCTATTAGAAGTAGGACTGCTGTTGTTAATCCACAAGATACGAAGAGAAGAAGAATGGTATGAAAATAATATTGTTTTTCTCTTACTTTGTCTTTTCTTCCAATAGAAATGGAGATTTGCACGGCACCGCCCATCCCAATCCCTGTGCCTAGTGACAATAAAAATGCTGTAATAGGAAATGCCAAATTAATGGCAGCAAGGCCATTGTCTCCAACGGAACGGCCAATAAATAAGCCGTCTACAATGGCATAAACACCAGAAAAGGCAAACGCCAACAAAGAGGGTAAGACATATTTGAAAAACTGTTTTTGAACCATGGTATACTCCCTGAAGCCAATTTTCTGTATTCATTCACAATGATTCAGTATGGCGAAGGGATGGCTGTTTGTCAAGAAAAAGAGAGAAAGAACATTTTATGCAGCAAGAAAGACTGGAACTTTTTATCAGCCAGGCTCTTTCGGACTATGGAAAACTGAAATTTCCTCCGTATCATTCTTGCATTGTACATCACATTGTGGCTCCGTTTATCGGGGATATGATAAAGCGGCTCTGCCTGTGTTGCAGGCGAAGCCTTTTGGTCTCTTTTCTTGTTTTCCTGCCTGTATTGAAAAATCCTCAGAGGGGGAAGAGACTAACGGACTAGGGCTGGCCACTACCTTTTTATGATGTGGTGTCTACACATCCCTGTCTTGCCGCATTTGGGACAGGTCAGCCTGCGCTTTGTGAAGGTATGGTAACCTTTGATATATTCGCTCATAGTGGGAACAAAATCTTTTTTGCAGTATGGACATTCGAAATACCCCGCTTTGATCTCAAGCATTGCGGACGCAATAAGTCCTGCTGCTGCTGTTGCAATGGCAAAGGCAATTAATCCAACTCTGGCTGCTGTTGGCAGTTCAAGAAACGATGCAATTACGATCAGTGCGCAGACCGCGATGATGGTAATCGACCCGCAAATAACAGAGAGCGCCATTCTTTTCTTGTTTTCTTGATTTTCTTTCATTAAATCCACCATATTTTCCTCTGCTTTCTTTTGATAATCGACTTTAGAAACCTTTTCTCCTGAAAGTAAATCATTGACAGTAATATGCAATATATCACATAATGGCAGCATAAGAGAAACTTCAGGAAGCCCTTTTCCACACTCCCATTTAGAAATGGTTTTGTCGCTGATAGATAGTGCGTCGGCAAGCTGCTTTTGGGTGAGATTCTGTGCCTTTCTTGTTTTTGCTATAAATTTGCCGATTTGGATTTGTTCCATTCTCTTTCCCTCCTTCTACCTACATTTTATACGATGGATATTTGGGTAAAACACATATGAAGCGTGGAGTTTTGCATATCTACGGAGCGTAGAGCCGGCTTTTGTATTATATATGGATTCTATTTCGCGGCCGCCTGGCCTTTTGAGGGCGGGTGATGCTTTCTGAAAGGCCACCATCCAATCTGGGTATTCAACTCTATTGCCCATCCAGTCAAAATAAGGATTGGTTACTAGTATCAATTTCCAGAAAAGTCAATCTGCTTTCTAGTATCTTTTTATGATACCCTGAGTTCTGATCTCATAACAAATACAAAATTTCTGTACTATCTTGATATGATGTTTACCACTATAGAAGAAAAACCTATCTTTTGCAAGGCATGGAAGATAGCAAAAGTTTCCCTTGGCTCTTGCCTGATGCAAAGCTGGTGGAAATTGTCCTTTCATTATTTGAAGTAAACAGGAACGGGAGAGTTCCTACTTGAAATTCATGCTCAAATGCGATACAATAAAAAACATTCACCAGCGAAAGGAGCTGCTAAAATGAAGCTGCAAACAGAGAAGGGTGAAATTCGGATCAGTAATGAGGTGTTTACCACTGTCACTGGTGCCGCAGCCACCAATTGTTTTGGTGTAAAAGGCATGGCATTTCGGTCAAAAAAAGATGGGTTGGTTCACCTTTTGCGCCGAGAGGCAATGTCCAAAGGTGTGCATCTTACATTTCATGAGGAAGATGCTACCGTTTCGATTGAATTGCATATTATTGTTGAACATGGCGTGAATCTGATGGCGGTGAGCCGTGCGATTATGGAAGAAGTCCGATACGTTGTCAATAAAATTACAGGCGTGGAAGTGCGGGAAGTCAATGTTTTTATTGACTCTATGATGGCGCACTGAGCGCCGCCCTCTTTTGATTCCTCGTTTCAGAAAGGAAAGGCGAAATGAAAGAATTTATTGACGGAGTGCTATATTGCCAGATGATCCAATATGCCGCATCCTCAATCAATCTCCACAAACAAGTGATCAACGACTTGAACGTATTCCCTGTTCCAGATGGGGATACAGGGACCAATATGAGTCTTACCATAGGTGCTGCAGCGACCGAATTAAAGAAGCATGCTCCCACTGATGTGGGAAAAGCGGCCGAGATTACAGCCAATGCATTGTTGCGTGGCGCACGAGGAAATTCTGGTGTCATTTTATCTCTTTTATTCCGTGGTATATCCAAGTCCCTCAAAGGGAAGGTGTCGATTGATGGAAAAATATTTGCTGAAGCATTGAATGCCGGTGTTGCTGCCGCATACAATGCAGTTATGAAGCCTGCAGAAGGCACAATTCTGACTGTTTCTCGCCTTTGCGCCAAAAGAGCAGAAGAAGCGGCAGAGGAGAATAACGCAGCGGAATTTGTGTTGGAGGCTGCGATTGAAGCAGGTGAAACGGCTCTTGCAGAGACCATCCATCAAAATCCTGTGCTGGAAAAAGCGGGTGTTATTGATGCGGGAGGCAAAGGATATCTTGTCATTTTGAAGGGGATGCTCTCCGCATTACGAGGGGAATCCCCCCTGAAAATGCCGGAGGAAGAACCGCAAGCACCTTCCGTTCCAAGGGAGAAGGCAGATTTTCGGCAATTCGACCAAGGAGAAATTGTATTTGGCTATTGTACAGAATTTATTGCATCCAAAGCGGAGCCCAAGTCAGTAGAAGCGTTGCGCGCATTTTTAAATGAGCAAGGAGACAGTCTGGTTCTGGTGGACGATGATGAGATGATCAAAGTACACGTACACACCAACCATCCGGGCAAAGTATTGGAAGAGGCATTGAAATATGGCCCTTTGATTACAGTAAAAGTAGAAAATATGCGGGAACAGCATTCCGAAATTCTAGATGAAGTGGCATCAACATCGGAGGAAGAGTGGAACGTTGCACCAGCAGAGAAACAGTATGGTTTTGTAGCGGTATGTGCTGGGGATGGGCTTGAAGCGGTGTTTGCTGACTTAGGATGTGATGGTATCATCAATGGTGGCCAGACCATGAATCCTTCAACAGAAGATATTTTAAAAGAAATAGACAGGACTCCTGCCGAAGTGGTTTATGTACTACCTAATAACAAGAACATCATTATGGCCGCAGAGCAATGTAAGCCAATTGCGAAAAAGAAAGTAATTGTTATTCCCACTCGTACAGTACCCCAGGGAATTGCGGCCATGCTGGCTGTGGATCCCGATGCGGAAGAAGAAATGAATACCAGCGAGATGCTACAGGCGATGGAACAAGTAAAGACCATCCAGATCACATATGCAGCGCGGGATTCCGTATTTGATGGATTTAACATCTCGGAACATGATTATTTGGCTTTGTTTGATGATGCCTTATTTGGCACAAATAAGGATCTAACGGTACTGGTTTCTCAACTTACTGAGCGGGTTCTTCAGGAAAATGCTCAATTTATCACTGTGTATTATGGGGAAGATGTATCAGAAAAAGATGCACAGACGGTGGCAGACCAATTTGTAGCTGCATGCCCTGAAGCGGAGGTAACTGTGCTCAGAGGTGGCCAGCCAGTTTATTATTACATGATTGCGGTGGAATAAAATAGAAAAGTCCGGCTGCTTGATGCGGCCGGATTTTTTGGAATGGAGAGAATGAAAATGTATGATTTTGAAACCTTGCGGCAGCGTCGCGGGGGAGGAGCAGAGAAATGGGCAGCGCTTTCTGTGTCATCTTATACAGACCCAGATATCATCCCCTTTTCTGTGGCAGATATGGAGTTTCTGGTTGCGCCTGAAATCCGGGATGCACTACACCAAAAAGTGGAGTTTGGTGTGTTTGGGTATACGGTTGCAGATGATGCCTACCAGTCCGCTGTGTGTCAGTGGATGAAAAGCCGGCACGACTGGGACGTATTACCTGAATGGTTGGTGCAAACTGGCGGAGTGGTAGCGGCTATGGGTCACGCTATTCGGGGCTTGACAGAACCAGGAGATGGTATTTTAATTCAACCTCCTGTTTATCCACCGTTTCGACATCTGGTGCGCAGAAGCGGTAGGACTCTGGTCACGAATCCATTAAAGTGGGAAAATGGCAGATACACCATGGATTTTGACGACTTGGAAGAAAAAGCAAAACAGGCAAAACTGATGTTGCTTTGCAGTCCTCATAATCCAGTGGGCAGGGTCTGGACCCGAGATGAATTACTCAAAGTGGCAGATATTTGCAATCGCCACCATGTTTTGGTATTTTCAGACGAAATTCATTTTGATTTTATTTATCCAGGGCATCATCATACTGTATATGCAACGTTGAATGAAACCTGTCGAGAGCATTGTATCATTGGTACAGCTGCAAGTAAATCTTTTAACCTAGCTGGCCTTGCGACCAGCAATATTGTGATTCCCAATGAAGAGCTGAGAAAGCGGTTTTTCAAACAGATGTTTCTAGAAGCCGGAGAACTGAATCAGTATTTTGGTTTTGCCGCGACTCGGGCCGCCTATGAAAAAGGGACGGATTGGCTGGAGGAACTTTTGGTCTATTTGAAGGAAAACGAAGTATTTTGTCGCACGTTTTTACAAGAAAATTTTCCAGATGTTATCGTGTCTCCTTTAGAGGGGACGTATTTGTTATGGGCTGATTTTCGCAGTTTTAACTTGGAGCCAAAGGCGCTAGAACAATTCATGATTCAAGAAGCGGCTCTTTTTTTAGATGAGGGATACATTTTTGGCCCAGAGGGAGCCGGGTTTGAAAGAATTAATTTAGCTTGCCCCCGGCGTTATCTGGAAGCGGCTCTTGTCCGTTTGAGAAATGCAGCGAAACGCAAAGGCTTGATCTGAATAGAACAGAAAGTGGAATCAAATAAAAGAACCTGTACAGTAATTGCTGTACAGGTTCTTTTTCGCTTTAATCATTTATGGTTAAAACTCTTTTTTTCCGTATATATGAAGAGAGATCCAAAAAGAAAGACCAAAAAGAAGACCAATGAGGCATGGCGAGAGAGAAAAAAATAAGGAAAAATGAGAAAGTGCAGGGAAGGAAATTCCTGATTTTTCCATTAAGAGTACGATGATAAATGGAAGAAAAACAATACCTGCCATAAGGATACGCCCTTTTTCTACACCAAAGCGAAATAAAATGGGGAAGAGAATAGAGAGAAAAAGCAGTCCTGCTTCTAACGCTAAAAAAGACGTAAGCATTATTTCTGAAAAAGAAGCTAGATGTTGAGGAAGGGAAACAATACAATGAAGAAAAATAGAAAATACAGTGCCTACAAACCCCGCAAGAAAGCCCAAAAGATATTTGCTGCCAACCAACTGTTTTCTGGTGATTGGCATGGACAAAGCGTATTTTTCCCAGCTGGAAGTTTCGTCATAGGCTTGAGCGGTAATGGGAAGCATGACTGATAATAATGTGATCATAGCAGTGAGAAAACCAATGTTTTTTTGTAAAATGGAGAGAAAAGTATAGAGGCCAATGATACATAACAAAACCCGAAATTGCCTTCTGAGACTAAAAATATCCTTAAGCAATAAGGCTTTCATCTTTTTATTTTCTCCTTTCCTTATTCTTCTTTCATGAAGAATAGCATGATCTCTTCTAAACTGGGTTGTTCCAGAAGAAGTGGTTTGTGCAACTGTTTGCGGTTGACAAGGGCTTCCGCACCGTATTCATGGTATCGAATGCCGACGATACTATCTTTTGATAGTTCTGACAAATCTTGCTTGCTACAGTGTAATAAACCATATTCCTCCAGTAATTCGTCTTTTGGTTGATTGAAAACAAGCTTACCTTGATGGATAAATACAATATAGTCTGCTACTTTCGAAAGGTCACTGATGATGTGGGTAGAAATCAAAATAGAATGTCGCTCATCTTGGATGAATTCTAAGAAAATGTCTAACAGTTCATCTCTGGCCATAGGGTCAAGTCCGCTGGTGGCTTCGTCCAACAGTAACAGGTGGGCATTGTGCGATAGGGCCACTGCCATTGATAGCTTCATTTTCATACCGCGAGAGAACTCTTTAACCATCTGTTTGTGGGGCAATTCAAATGTTTGCACATAAAAATCAAATAGATGGGAATCCCATTGAGAATACATCAATCGCATAACGGCTTTTACATCTGCAATGCGAAAATTTTCGGGGAAATTGGATTCATCAAATACCACTCCGATTTTCTCTCGAATGGATGTTGCCGCTTGATGGAGTTCCTTTCCAAAAAGTTGGATTTCCCCTGCGTCACGACGAAGCAAATTCAGAATAAGTTTTATGATGGTACTTTTCCCTGCACCGTTTTCTCCTACAAGTCCTACGATACATCCTGGTGGAACAGAAAACGAAATATCATCTAAACAAAAAGAAGGGAAGGATTTGCAGACGTGTTGTAATTCCAAGATATTCATTTTTAAGATTCCTCCTGGTATAAAATGGACAGGCTTTCCACAAGTTCAGCCAAAGAAATACCAGCAGCTCGAGCAATGTCTGCGGCTTCTTGTAAATGACCTTCTGCTTGACGGAAATGTTCCTCTCGGATCAATGCAGGATCTTGGCAAGAGACAAAACTACCTTTTCCAATGACGGATTGAGTAAAGCCTTGACGTTCCAGTTCCTCATAAGCCCGTTTTGTTGTAATAACGCTGATGCGTAGTTCCTTTGCCAAATGACGCATGGAGGGAAGTGGATCCCCTTCTTTTAGTGCACCTGTCAAGATCAGCTGCTTGATCTGAGAGACAATTTGCTCATAAATTGGTTTTTCTCCCGTATTTCGAATAATAATATCCACAAGCATCCCTCATTACTGCCTAACAAATATTGTATATATAGATTATATACAATATGAGCAATATGTCAAGGGCGTGAGCAAAAAAGTTTACAGTTCATTTCTTGCGGCATAAAGCGGAGTTTGTTACAATAATAAAAACTTGAAAATAGGGAAATGGGGGATGGAACAAGGACTCCCCAGAGGAAGGCGATTATGAAACAAGAAAAACATGAGCTTTTACATAAACTGATTCAACAGCATCCGGATGATTCGTTGGAACAATTTCAAGCATTTCGGGAAATGTCCATGATGTATCAATCAGCCATTCGGGAGATCACAACGAAGTTAGAGATTTTGAATGACGAATTGTCATTACGGCATAACCAAAATCCTATCGAATCGATTAAATCCAGAGTAAAAACTCCCCTGAGCATTATGAAAAAATTAGAACGCAAGGGGAAAGAAATTTCAATTGAATCAGTTGCCGATTGCATCTACGATGTAGCGGGAGTTCGGGTGATCTGCTCGTTTATTGATGATATCTATCGAGTAGCAGATATGTTAAGAGCGCAAGACGATGTAACAGTGATTGCAATCAAAGATTACATCAAGAATCCGAAGCCAAATGGGTATCGAAGTTATCATATGATTGTAGAAATTCCAGTTTTCTTTTCCGATAGGAAACAGAATCTAAACGTTGAAATACAAATTCGGACAGTGGCGATGGATTTTTGGGCAAGTCTGGAACACCAGCTTAAATACAAAACGGAGATAGAACATGCAGAAAAAATTACGGAGGAACTAAAAAAATGCGCAGATGTGGTGGCGGCTGCCGATGAGCATATGATGGTGATCCGAAAAATGGTAGAACAGCAAAAAACAAAAGAGCGGCTGGATGAGTAAGGACTCATCCAGCCGCTCTTTTAAAAATTACGTATTTTTACATGCGTTTACGTTGTTCCGGGGTGAGGGTACGCAAATCGTAAGGAGTGGACTGATAAACGTAATAGTTCAGCCAATTAGTGTATAGGAGTTGACCGTGAGAACGCCAGGAAACAATGGGAGGCAAAGATGGATTATCTCCCGGGAAATAATGTTCCGGGAGGGCGATGGACTTTCCAGCTGCTAGATCACGGTGATATTCCAATGCCAAAGTGTCTGGGTCGTATTCAGGATGGCCCATAATGAAAAAGTGACGACTATCCTTGGATTTTACAGCAAACACACCCGCCTCTTTGGAAACAGATAACAGTTCTAGAGCATCCACTGCCAGAATATCTTCTTTCCAAACTTCTGTATATCGGCTGTGGGGAACGGAGAATACATCATCGAATCCACGAAAAAAAGGAGAGGTTTTTTTGAGCACTGTATGTTCGTAGATGCCAAACAGCTTTTTAGGTAAACTCCGTTTGGGAATGCCATAGTGAAAATACAATCCTGCTTGGGCACCCCAACAGATATGAAGAGTGCAATATACGTTGGTGCGAGACCAGGCCATAATATCACATAGCTCATCCCAGTAATCCACAGCTTCAAATTCCATATTTTCTACTGGTGCACCTGTAATGATCATGCCATCATATTGCTGGTCTCGGATTTGGCTGAAGGAAGTATAAAACGATTCCAAATGAGACTTATCTACATTTTTGGCAATATGACTTACCGTTTGTAAAAGGTCCACTTCAATTTGAAGAGGAGTATTGGAAAGCTTTCGCAAAAGCTGGGTTTCCGTTGTGATTTTTGTCGGCATTAAATTGAGGATCAAGAGTTTTAACGGTCGAATATCCTGATGCATGGCACGATATTCTGTCATAACGAAAATATTTTCGCTTTCCAGTGTAGCACGTGCAGGCAACGAGTCAGCAATTTTGATTGGCATAAGGATCCTCCTTTGTTTGGGGCAAGTCGGTTTGTGTATACACAGACAGCCGGCATTTCTTGGAATAACAGCATGTTATGAACAAAACTGAGGGGAAAAGATTCACTTTGCAAACTATTTTTCATTATAACATAGGGAAAAGTTCCTTTCAAGTAAAAGCCATCGGGTTTCTCTGCCGGGTATACATAATAAAAATAAAAGAACAGACAAAAAGATGCAGGCATGCTGATTGCATTATAAAATATTTTTTATTGATTTGATTGGCGGAAATCTTCTTATAAGCCCTCGCAAGTGTTTATAAAACCTTGCGAAAATGGCTTAAAAT